>NZ_CP157874.1:1434038-1745384 GCF_040214835.1 Pseudomonas asiatica
TTGGAGCGCACCGGTGCCACGCCTTCCAGTTCATCGGCCAGGGTTTGCATCAGGCCCTCGGTGGCGAACTTGGACACGCCATAGGCGCCCCAGTAGGCCCGGCCCTTGCGCCCGACGCTGCTGCTGGTGAACACCACCGAAGCGTCTTCCGACAGCTTCAGCAGCGGCAGCAGGGTGCTGGTGAGCATGAAGGTGGCATCGACGTTGATGTGCATCACGCGCATGAAGTTGTCACCCGACAGCTGTTCCAGCGGCGTGCGCGGGCCGATGATCGAAGCGTTGTTCAGCAGGCCGTCGAGGCGGCCGAACTGGTCTTCGATCATCACCGCCAGTTCGTCGTACTGGTGGGGCAGGGCGGTTTCCAGGTTGAACGGGATCACCACCGGTTGCGGGTGCCCGGCGGCTTCGATCTGGTCGTAGACCTCGTTCAGGTTGGCCTCGGTCTTGCCCAGCAGCAGCACAGTGGCGCCCAGCGCAGCGTAGGCCTTGGCGGCAGCGGCGCCGATGCCGCGGCCGGCACCGGTAACCAGGATGACCCGGCCTTGCAGCAGGTCGGGGCGGGCGGTGTAGTCGAACATGGTAGGTCCTTCGAGTTCGTTGGCGCGGCACCGTCCCCTGTGGGAGCGGGTTTACCCGCGAATGCGTACTATCAGACGCCGGTGTCGCCTGGGCTGGCGCATTCGCGGGTGAACCCGCTCCCACAGGGGCTGTGCTGCGGTCTAGACGGGGTTCAGCAGCCGCACAGCGCGCTGTCGATCACTTTGCGCAGTTCCAGCGGGTGGTCCACCACCACGTCGGCGCCCCAGTTGTTGGGGTTGTCCTCTGGATGAATATAGCCGTAGCGCACCGCCGCCGTGCGGGTGCCGGCGTCGCGGCCAGACTCGATGTCGCGCAGGTCGTCGCCGACGAACAGCACGCTGGCCGGGTCCAGGCCGAGGGTCTTGCAGGCGAGGATCAGCGGCTCGGGGTCGGGCTTGCTGTTCTTGACATGGTCCGGGCAGATCAGCAGCGCCGAACGCTCGGCCAGGCCCAGTTGCTGCATGATCGGCTCGGCGAAGCGCACCGGCTTGTTGGTGACCACGCCCCACAGCAGGTTGCCTTTCTCGATGTCGGCCAGCAGCTCGGCCATGCCGTCGAACAGCTTGCTGTGCACCGCGCAGTCGCGCTGGTAGCGCTCGAGGAACTCCAGGCGCAGGGCCTCGAAGCCTTCGGCATCCGGGCTCATGGCGAAGGTCGCGGCGACCATCGCCCGGGCGCCGCCCGAGATCACGTCGCGGATCAGCTTGTCATCGACGGCCGGCAGGCCGCGCTCGGCGAGCATGGCCTGGCAGATGGCGATGAAGTCCGGCGCCGTGTCGAGCAAGGTGCCGTCCATGTCGAAGAGTACTGCTTGCAAACGCATGCTTATTCCTCGCGCAGGGTCTGGATCATGTAGTTGACGTCGACGTCGCTACTGAGCTTGTAGTGCTTGGTCAGCGGGTTGTAGGTCAGGCCGATGATGTCCTTCACCTGCAGGCCGGCAACGCGGCTCCAGGCGCCCAGCTCGGACGGGCGGATGAACTTCTTGAAGTCGTGGGTGCCGCGCGGCAGCATCTTCAGGATGTACTCGGCGCCGACGATGGCCAGCAGGTAGGCCTTGGGGTTGCGGTTGATGGTGGAGAAGAACACCTGGCCGCCAGGCTTGACCATGCGGTAGCAGGCGCGGATGACCGAAGACGGGTCGGGCACGTGCTCGAGCATTTCCAGGCAGGTGACCACGTCGAACTGTTCAGGCATTTCCTCGGCCAGGGCTTCGGCGGTGATCTGCCGGTATTCCACCTGGACGCCCGACTCCAGCTGGTGCAGCTGGGCCACGGCCAGTGGCGCTTCGCCCATGTCGATGCCGGTGACCGTGGCGCCGCGCAGGGCCATCGCCTCACTGAGGATGCCGCCGCCGCAACCCACGTCCAGCACTTTCTTGCCGGCGAGGCTGGCGCGCTCGTCGATCCAGTTGACGCGCAGCGGGTTGATTTCGTGCAGCGGCTTGAACTCGCTTTCGCGGTCCCACCAGCGGTGGGCCAGCGCTTCGAACTTGGCGATTTCGGCGCGGTCGACGTTGCTCATTAGAACAGTCCTCTGAAACTTCGCAAAATTGCGCCGGAGTATACCCGAGCGCTCGGCCCCGAGGGTCGCTATAATCGCCGGCTTTTGATATCCGAACGACGGGGAGAGGCGATGCGCGAGCGACTTTTGGCGGCGGAGAAGGTGACCGGGATCCGCTGGCAGGGCGGCGTCTTGCACCTGCTCGACCAGCGCCTGCTGCCGTCGGAAGAGCGCTGGCTGGCCTGCGACAATGTCGCGCAGGTGGCGGCGGCGATCCGCGACATGGCCGTGCGCGGCGCCTCGGCCATCGGCATTGCCGCGGCCTATGGCCTGGTGCTGGCCTTGGAAGAGCGGCTGGCCGAGGGTGGCGACTGGGAAATGGACCTGGAAGAAGACTTCCTTGTCCTGGCTGAAGCGCGCCCTACCGCCGCCAACCTGTTCTGGGCGCTGAACCGCATGCGTGAGCGCCTGCAGCGCCTGCGTCCGGACGAAGGCGTGCTGGCGGCGCTGGAGGCCGAAGCGGTGGCCATTCACGAAAGCGACCGCGAAGCCAACCTGACCATGGCCCAGCACGGTATCGAGCTGATCCGCCGCCACCAGGGCAACGCCCAGGCCCTGCTCACCTACGGCAACGCCGGCGCCCTGGCCTGTGGTGGTTTCGGCACCGCGCTGGGGGTGATCCGCGCTGGTTACCTGGAGGGCATGGTCGAGCGGGTGTATGCCGGCGAGACCCGCCCCTGGCTGCATGGTTCGCGCCTGACTGCCTGGGAGCTGGCCAACGAGGGCATTCCAGTGACCCTGTGCGCCGACTCGGCGCTGGCCCACCTGATGAAGAGCAAGGGCATCACCTGGGTGGTGGTGGGCGCGGACTGCATCGCCGCCAACGGCGACGTGGCCAGCAAGATCGGCACCTACCAGCTGGCGGTCAGCGCCATGCACCACGGCGTACGTTTCATGGTGGTGGCGCCGAGCACCAGCATCGACCTGAACCTGGCCACGGGCGAGGACATCCCGCTGGAAGAGCGCGCTGCCGACGAGTTGCTGGACATTGGCGGCACCCGCGTGGCGCCGGATGTCGAGGTGTTCAACCCGGTGTTCGACGTGACCCCGGCGGACTTGATCGACGTGATCGTGACCGAGCGCGGCATCGTCGAGCGGCCGGATGCCGCCAAACTGGCACAATTGATCTGCCGCAAGCGCCTGCATTGATATTCGTGGCGCCTATGCCGGCCTCTTCGCGGGTAAACCCGCTCCCACAGGGATAGCACAAGGCCTGAGGGCGGTGGTGTACCTGTGGGAGCGGGTTTACCCGCGAAGAGGCCGGCACAGGCTATAAAAAATCCAGATTCAACCTCGTGTGAGGCCACCTGCCACATCTCCCCACCGCCCCTGCCTTTGTGATAACATCCGGCAGTTTCCAAGACCGCCCACCACGGCGGCCTTCATTGCGCAGATCCATGGCACAACTCATTGATTTGTCGTAAGTCGTCGCACCCTTATGCGCTGCGGCGGCGAGCTTCGTTCGGCCCTTGATGGAGCTGCGAAGTTTCACCAGAAAAAGGAATCAGGCTTCTCATGGGCGAACTGGCCAAAGAAATCCTCCCGGTCAATATCGAAGACGAACTGAGACAGTCTTACCTCGACTACGCGATGAGCGTGATTGTCGGGCGAGCGCTGCCCGATGCGCGTGACGGCTTGAAGCCCGTGCATCGTCGCGTTCTCTATGCGATGAGCGAACTGGGCAACGACTGGAACAAGCCGTACAAGAAATCCGCCCGTGTGGTCGGTGACGTGATCGGTAAGTACCACCCGCACGGCGACACTGCGGTCTACGACACCATCGTGCGTATGGCCCAGCCGTTCTCGCTGCGCTACCTGCTGGTCGACGGCCAGGGCAACTTCGGTTCGGTGGACGGCGACAACGCCGCAGCCATGCGATACACCGAAGTGCGCATGGCCAAGCTGGCCCACGAGCTGCTGGCCGACCTGCACAAGGAGACCGTCGACTGGGTGCCCAACTACGACGGCACCGAGCAGATCCCGGCAGTCATGCCGACCCGTATTCCCAACCTGCTGGTCAACGGCTCCAGCGGTATCGCCGTGGGCATGGCGACCAACATCCCGCCGCACAACCTCGGCGAGGTCATCGATGGCTGCCTGGCACTCATCGACAACCCCGACGTCACCATCGATGAGCTGATGCAGCACATCCCTGGCCCGGACTTCCCGACTGCCGGCCTGATCAACGGCCGCCAGGGCATCATCGAGGCCTATCGTACCGGTCGTGGTCGCATCTACATGCGTGCCCGCTCCGAGATCGAAGACATCGACAAGGTCGGTGGCCGCCAGCAGATCGTGGTTACCGAGCTGCCGTACCAGCTGAACAAGGCTCGCCTGATCGAGAAGATCGCCGAGCTGGTCAAAGAGAAGAAGATCGAAGGCATCACCGAGCTGCGCGACGAATCCGACAAGGACGGCATGCGCATCGTCATCGAGCTGCGTCGCGGCGAGGTGCCGGAGGTGGTGCTCAACAACCTCTACCAGCAAACCCAGCTGCAGAGCGTATTCGGCATCAACGTGGTGGCCCTGGTCGACGGCCGTCCGCGCCTGCTCAACCTCAAGGACCTGCTCGAAGCGTTCGTGCGTCACCGCCGTGAAGTGGTGACCCGCCGTACCGTGTTCGAGCTGCGCAAGGCCCGCGAACGCGGCCATATCCTTGAAGGCCAGGCGGTCGCGCTGTCCAACATCGATCCGGTCATCGCCCTGATCAAGGCCTCGCCGACCCCGTCCGAAGCCAAGGAAGCCCTGATCTCCACTGCCTGGGAATCCAGTGCCGTGCAGGTCATGGTCGAGCGCGCCGGCGCCGACTCCTGCCGCCCCGAGGACCTGCCGGAGCAGTACGGCCTGCGTGAAGGCAAGTACTACCTGTCGCCGGAACAGGCCCAGGCCATTCTCGACCTGCGCCTGCACCGCCTGACCGGCCTGGAGCACGAGAAGCTGCTGGCCGAGTACCAGGAAATCCTCGAGCAGATCGGCGAGCTGATCCGCATCCTCAGCAGCGCCGAGCGCCTGATGGAAGTGATCCGCGAAGAGCTGGAAGCCATCCGCGCCGAATATGGCGATGCCCGCCGTACCGAAATCCTCGATGCGCGCCACGACCTCAACTACGGCGACATGATCCCGGAAGAAGAGCGCGTGGTGACCATCTCCCACGGCGGCTACGCCAAGACCCAGCCGCTGTCCGCCTACCAGGCCCAGCGCCGTGGCGGCAAAGGCAAGTCGGCTACCGGGGTGAAGGACGAGGACTACGTCGAGCACCTGCTGGTTGCCAACAGCCATGCCACCCTGCTGCTGTTCTCCAGCAAGGGCAAGGTGTACTGGCTGAAGACCTACGACATCCCTGAAGCGTCCCGCGCCGCCCGCGGCCGCCCGCTGGTCAACCTGTTGCCGCTGGAGGAAGGTGAGCGCATCACCGCCATGCTGCAGATCGACCTCGAGGCCCTGCAGCAGAACGCTGACGCCGACGAAGAGCTGGAGGACGCGGAAGACACCGTGCTCGAAGGCGAAGTGGTCGAGGCCGAGGAAGTGGACGAGGAAGACGGCGACACCCCTGAGTGGGTGGCCGAGCCGACCGGCGCCTACATCTTCATGGCCACCGCTTCGGGTACCGTGAAGAAGACCCCGCTGGTGCAGTTCGCCCGTCCGCGCTCCAACGGCCTGATCGCCCTGAAGCTGAAGGAAGGTGACACCCTGATCGCCGCGGCCATCACCGACGGTGCCAAGGAAGTCATGATGTTCTCCGACGCCGGCAAGGTGATCCGCTTCGCTGAAAGCGTGGTGCGCGAGATGGGTCGTAACGCCCGTGGCGTGCGCGGCATGAAGCTGGGCAAGGGCCAGCAGATCATCTCCATGCTGATCCCGGAATCCGGCGCGCAGATCCTCACCGCCTCCGAGCGTGGCTTCGGCAAGCGCACACCGCTGTCCAAGTTCCCGCGTCGCGGCCGTGGTGGCCAGGGCGTGATCGCCATGGGCACCAAGGGGCGCAACGGCCTGCTGATCGGCGCCATCCAGGTGCAGGAAGGCGAAGAGATCATGCTGATCTCCGACCAGGGCACGCTGGTGCGTACCCGCGTTGGCGAAGTGTCCAGCCTGGGTCGTAACACCCAGGGCGTGACCTTGATCAAGCTGGCTACCGACGAGACACTGGTGGGCCTGGAGCGCATCCAGGAGCCTTCCGAGGACGAACTCGATGATGTGATCGAGACGGACGAAGAGGGCGTCGAGGCTGAAGCGCCAGACAACGAAGAAGCTGCTGGTGCCGAAGAGGCCCCGCAGGAGTAAGCAAGCGTAAAACCCGAACGGGGCGACCAAGGTCGCCCCGTTTGACTGATTACAGCAGGCAATACTGAACCTCCCTTTGGTGGGGCGAGCTTTTTGTAGGAGCGGCCTTGTGTCGCGAAAGGGCTGCACAGCAGCCCCAGGATTTCAGCGGCGCTGCAAAAAGCTGGGGGCCGCTTTGCGGCCCTATCGCGACACAAGGCCGCTCCTACAAAGAGCAGTGAGTGGCCTGCAAGAAACGATTTTGTACCATTTGGCAGAGCGAGAGTGGATGTGAGCAAACGAGCCTTTAACTTCTGCGCAGGCCCTGCCGCGCTTCCTGACGCTGTTCTGCAGCGCGCCCAGGCCGAGATGCTGGATTGGCGTGGCAAGGGCTTGTCGGTGATGGAAATGAGCCATCGCAGCGACGATTACGTGGCCATCGCCGAAAAGGCCGAGCAGGACCTGCGTGACCTGCTGTCCGTCCCCTCCAACTACAAGGTGCTGTTCCTGCAGGGCGGCGCCAGCCAGCAGTTCGCCGAAATCCCGCTGAACCTGCTGCCGGAAAACGGCACCGCCGACTACATCGAAACCGGCATCTGGTCGAAAAAGGCCATCGAGGAAGGGCGCCGCTTCGGCAACGTCAACGTCGCCGCCAGCGCCAAGCCCTACGATTACCTGGCCATCCCGGGCCAGAACGAGTGGAAGCTGACCAAGAACGCTGTCTACGTGCACTATGCGTCCAACGAGACCATCGGTGGCCTGCAGTTCGACTGGGTGCCGGAAACCGGTGACGTACCGCTGGTGGTCGACATGTCGTCCGACATTCTCTCGCGCCCGATCGACGTGTCGCAGTACGGCCTGATCTACGCCGGCGCGCAGAAGAACATCGGCCCGAGCGGCCTGGTAGTGGTGATCGTGCGCGAAGACCTGCTGGGCCGCGCCCGCAGCAGCTGCCCGACCATGCTCGACTACAAGGTCTCGGCCGACAACGGCTCGATGTACAACACCCCGGCCACCTACTCCTGGTACCTCTCGGGCCTGGTGTTCGAATGGCTGAAAGAGCAGGGTGGCGTCGATGCCATGGAGCAGCGCAACCGTGCCAAGAAAGACCGCCTGTACGGTTTCATCGACAGCAGCGAGTTCTACACCAACCCGATCAGCCACAATGCCCGTTCGTGGATGAACGTGCCGTTCCGCCTGGCTGACGAGCGCCTGGACAAGGCCTTCCTCGCCGGCGCCGATGCCCGTGGCCTGCTCAACCTCAAGGGCCACCGTTCGGTAGGCGGCATGCGCGCCTCCATCTACAACGCCCTGGGTCTTGAAGCAGTCGAAGCCCTGGTGGCCTACATGACCGAATTCGAGAAGGAGCACGGCTGATGTCCGAGCACGAACTGAAGGCGCTGCGCGTTCGCATCGACAGCCTCGACGAGAAGATCCTCGAGCTGATCAGCGAGCGCGCCCGTTGCGCCCAGGAAGTGGCCAAGGTCAAGACCGCCTCGTTGGCGGAAGGCGAAAAGCCGGTGTTCTACCGCCCCGAGCGTGAAGCAGCCGTGCTCAAGCGCGTGATGGAGCGCAACAAGGGCCCGCTGGACAACGAAGAGATGGCGCGGCTGTTCCGCGAAATCATGTCGTCGTGCCTGGCCCTGGAAGAGCCGCTGAAAATCGCCTACCTCGGCCCTGAAGGCACCTTCACCCAGGCCGCGGCCATGAAGCACTTCGGCCACGCGGTGATCAGCCGGCCGATGGCGGCCATCGACGAAGTGTTCCGCGAAGTGGCGGCCGGTGCCGTCAACTTCGGCGTGGTACCGGTGGAAAACTCCACCGAAGGCGCGGTCAGCCACACCCTGGACAGCTTCCTCGAGCACGACATGGTGATTTGCGGCGAGGTCGAGCTGCGCATCCACCACCACCTGCTGGTGGGCGAGAACACCAAGACCGACAGCATCACCCGCATCTACTCCCACGCCCAGTCGCTGGCCCAGTGCCGCAAGTGGCTGGACGCGCACTACCCGAACGTGGAGCGCGTGGCCGTGTCGAGCAATGCCGAGGCGGCCAAGCGGGTCAAGGGCGAGTGGAACTCGGCGGCGATCGCCGGCGACATGGCGGCCAACCTGTACGGTTTGACCCGCCTGGCCGAAAAGATCGAAGACCGCCCGGACAACTCCACGCGCTTCCTGATGATCGGCAGCCAGGAAGTGCCGCCGACCGGCGACGACAAGACCTCGATCATCGTTTCGATGAGCAACAAGCCGGGTGCCTTGCACGAGCTGCTGGTACCGTTCCACCAGAACGGCATCGACCTGACTCGCATCGAGACCCGCCCATCGCGCAGCGGCAAGTGGACCTACGTGTTCTTCATCGACTTCGTCGGCCACCACCGCGACCCGCTGATCAAGGCGGTGCTCGAGCAGATCAGCCAGGAGGCTGTGGCGCTGAAGGTGCTGGGTTCGTATCCGAAGGCGGTGCTTTGATTTGAGATGGTTGGGGCCGCTTCGCGCCCCGTCGCGACACAAGGCCGCTCCTACAGGTATTGTGCAGGCCTCGAAACTGTACTGGCCCCTGTAGGAGCGGCCTTGTGTCGCGATGGGCTGCAAGGCAGCCCCAATGGCCCTCACAGGCTGTCTAGATTTCTGAACAGGGTTCGCACCAGTGGTAAATGCAGCAAAAACCAAACCCGCACCAATCATCAACCGCCTGGTCGTGGTCGGCCTCGGCCTGATCGGTGGCTCGTTCGCCAAGGGCCTGCGTGAAAGCGGCCTGTGCCGCGAAGTGGTCGGTGTCGACCTGGACGCGCCCTCGCGCAAGCAGGCCGTGGCCCTGGGCGTGGTCGACCGCTGCGAAGAAGACCTCGCTGCAGCCTGTGTCGGTGCCGATGTCATCCAGCTGGCCGTGCCGATCCTGGCCATGGAAAAACTGCTGGCCCGCCTGGCCCAGCTCGACCTTGGCGATGCTGTCATCACCGACGTCGGCAGCGCCAAGGGCAACGTAGTGCGCGCCGCGCGGGAAGTGTTTGGGGGGCGCCTGCCGCGCTTCGTCCCCGGCCACCCCATCGCCGGCTCCGAGCAGAGCGGGGTAGAGGCCTCCAACGCCACCCTGTTCCGTCGGCACAAGGTCATCCTCACGCCGCTGGCCGAAACCGACCCGGCCGCCCTGGCCCTGGTCGACCGCCTGTGGCGCGAGCTGGGCGCCGATGTGGAGCACATGTCGGTCGAACGCCACGACGAAGTGCTTGCCGCCACCAGCCACCTGCCGCATCTGCTGGCCTTCGGCCTGGTCGATTCACTGGCCAAGCGCAATGAAAACCTCGAAATCTTCCGGTACGCTGCGGGAGGCTTCCGCGATTTCACGAGAATCGCCGGCAGCGACCCGACCATGTGGCACGACATCTTTCTCGCCAACCGCGACGCTGTCCTGCGCACGCTTGATACATATCGCAGCGATCTCGACGCCTTGCGCGACGCGATCGCTGAAGGGGACGGGCACCAGCTGCTGGGTGTATTCACCCGCGCACGCGTTGCCCGCGAGCATTT
Organism: Pseudomonas asiatica; assembly: GCF_040214835.1. Lineage (NCBI taxonomy): Bacteria > Pseudomonadati > Pseudomonadota > Gammaproteobacteria > Pseudomonadales > Pseudomonadaceae > Pseudomonas > Pseudomonas asiatica. The sequence goes on from NZ_CP157874.1 coordinate 1,443,971, forward strand.
CAGTAAAATCCTGGCCCGCCGGGCCTATGTGGACGCTATGAACGCCAACGATCTGATTTTCCTGGCCCAACCGGGTGGCCGCCTGTCAGGGCGAATCCGCGTACCGGGCGACAAGTCGATTTCCCACCGCTCGATCATGCTCGGCTCGCTGGCCGAAGGCACCACCGAGGTCGAAGGCTTCCTCGAGGGTGAGGACGCGCTGGCGACCCTGCAGGCATTCCGTGACATGGGTGTGGTCATCGAAGGCCCGAACCACGGTCGCGTGACCATTCACGGTGTCGGCCTGCACGGCCTCAAGCCACCACCCGGGCCGCTGTATGTGGGCAACTCGGGTACCTCGATGCGCCTGCTTTCGGGCCTGCTGGCCGGCCAGCCGTTCGACGTGACCATGACCGGCGACGCTTCGCTGTCCAAGCGCCCTATGAACCGTGTGGCCAACCCGCTGCGCGAAATGGGTGCCGTGGTCGAGACCGGCCCTGAGGGCCGCCCGCCGCTGACCATCCGCGGTGGCCACAAGCTCAAGGCGCTGACCTACACGCTGCCGATGGCCAGTGCCCAGGTCAAATCCTGCCTGCTGCTGGCCGGCCTGTACGCCGAAGGCAAGACCACCGTCACCGAGCCTGCGCCAACCCGTGACCACACCGAGCGCATGCTGCGCGGCTTCGGCTACAGCGTCGACAGCAACGGCCCGGTGGCCTCGCTGCAGTCCGGCGGCAAGCTCACTGCCACCCGTATCGAAGTGCCGGCCGACATTTCCTCGGCGGCGTTCTTCCTGGTGGCGGCGTCCATCGCCGAAGGCTCCGAACTGGTGCTGGAGCACGTTGGCATCAACCCGACCCGTACCGGCGTGATCGACATCCTGCGCCTGATGGGCGGCGACATCACCCTGGAAAACCAGCGTGAAGTCGGCGGCGAGCCGGTGGCCGACCTGCGTGTGCGTGGTGCCAAGCTGAAGGGTATCGACATCCCTGAAGAGCTGGTGCCACTGGCCATCGACGAGTTCCCGGTGTTGTTCGTCGCCGCTGCCTGTGCCGAAGGGCGTACCGTGCTGCGTGGTGCCGAAGAGCTGCGTGTGAAGGAATCCGACCGTATCCAGGTCATGGCCGACGGCCTGATCACCCTGGGCATCAAGTGCGAGCCGACCCCGGACGGCATCATCATCGACGGCGGCCAGTTGGGTGGCGGCGAAGTGCATGGCCACGGTGACCACCGTATCGCCATGGCCTTCAGCGTTGCCTCGCTGCGCGCCAGCGCACCGATCCGCATCCACGATTGCGCCAACGTCGCCACCTCGTTCCCCAACTTCCTGGCGCTGTGCGCCGAAGTGGGCATCCGCGTGGCGGAAGAGGGCAAGTCGTGAGTGCCCTGGCGCCAGTCATCACCATCGACGGGCCAAGCGGTTCGGGCAAGGGTACGGTCGCCGGGCTGCTGGCCCGCGAGCTGGGCTGGAAGTTGCTGGACTCTGGCGCGCTGTACCGTCTGCTGGCGTTCAACGCCAGCAACCACGGCGTCGACCTGACCAACGAAGAGTTGCTGACCAAGCTTGCCGCCCATCTGGATGTGCAGTTCATCGCCGCCGAGCCCGGTAAGCTGCAACAGATCATCCTCGAGGGCGAGGACGTCAGCAACGTCATCCGCACCGAAACCGTCGGCGCCGGTGCCTCGATGGTTGCTTCGCTGCCGGCCGTGCGTGATGCGCTGCTGGTGCGCCAGCGCGAATTCCGCGAGGCGCCGGGCCTGATCGCCGACGGTCGCGACATGGGCACCGTGGTGTTCCCGGACGCGCCGTTGAAAGTCTTCCTCACCGCCAGCGCGGAGGAGCGGGCGCGTCGCCGCTACCTGCAGTTGAAGGGCAAGGGTGAAGATGTTAGTCTGTCGAGTCTGCTGGATGAGATTCGTGCGCGTGATGAGCGCGACACCCAACGTGCAGTGGCCCCGCTGAAGCCAGCGGTCGATGCCATTCAGTTGGACTCTACCGAGTTGTCCATCGAGCAGGTGTTGCAACGTATCAGGAGCGAGATCGCACTGCGCGACCTTCTCTGATAGCCAGGAAAGCAGGCAGGGGCACCAGTCAACGTCCTGCCGGCTTTCCTTTACTTAAAACAAACCCACATTGTCTGGAATGTGGCTATGGGCGTCTGTTTCGCCCGAATCTACAGGAATTAAAATGAGCGAAAGCTTTGCAGAACTCTTTGAAGAAAGCCTGAAAACCCTCAATCTTCAGCCGGGTGCCATCATCACCGGTATCGTTGTCGACATCGACGGCGACTGGGTTACCGTACACGCTGGCCTGAAGTCCGAGGGCGTCATCCCGCTCGAGCAGTTCTACAACGAAGCTGGCGAGCTGACCATCAAGGTCGGTGACGAAGTTCACGTTGCGCTGGACGCGGTCGAAGACGGCTTTGGCGAAACCAAACTGTCCCGTGAAAAAGCCAAGCGCGCCGAGTGCTGGATTGTTCTGGAAGCAGCTTTCGCCGCCGAAGAAGTGGTCAAGGGCGTTATCAACGGTAAGGTTAAGGGCGGCTTCACTGTCGACGTTAACGGCATCCGTGCGTTCCTGCCGGGCTCCCTGGTTGATGTCCGCCCTGTGCGCGACACCACCCACCTGGAAGGCAAAGAGCTGGAATTCAAGGTCATCAAGCTGGACCAGAAGCGCAACAACGTTGTCGTTTCCCGTCGCAGCGTGCTGGAAGCCGAGAACAGCGCCGAGCGCGAAGCCCTGCTGGAAACCCTGCAGGAAGGCCAACAGGTCAAGGGTATCGTCAAGAACCTCACCGACTACGGCGCCTTCGTGGACCTGGGCGGTATCGACGGCCTGCTGCACATCACCGACATGGCTTGGAAGCGCATCAAGCACCCATCGGAAATCGTTAACGTTGGCGACGAAGTCGACGTACGCGTTCTGAAGTTCGACCGTGAGCGCAACCGCGTTTCGCTGGGTCTGAAGCAGATGGGCGAAGATCCGTGGGTAGCTATCACTGCCCGTTACCCAGAAGGTACTCGCGTACAGGCTCGCGTTACCAACCTGACCGACTACGGCTGCTTCGCTGAGCTGGAAGAAGGCGTTGAAGGTCTGGTACACGTTTCCGAAATGGACTGGACCAACAAGAACATCCACCCGTCGAAAGTCGTTCAGGTTGGCGACGAAGTGGAAGTCATGGTTCTGGACATCGACGAAGAGCGTCGTCGTATCTCCCTGGGCATCAAGCAGTGCAAGTCCAACCCATGGGAAGACTTCTCCGGCCAGTTCAACAAGGGTGACAAGATCACCGGTACCATCAAGTCGATCACCGACTTCGGTATCTTCATCGGCCTGGACGGCGGCATCGACGGTCTGGTTCACCTGTCCGACATCTCCTGGAACGAAACCGGCGAAGAAGCCGTGCGTCGTTTCAAGAAGGGCGACGAGCTGGAAACCGTCATCCTGTCGGTCGACCCAGAGCGCGAGCGCATCTCCCTGGGCATCAAGCAGCTGGAAGACGATCCATTCTCCAACTTCGTTGCTGTCAATGACAAGGGCGCTATCGTCAAGGGCATCGTGAAAGAAGTTGACGCCAAAGGCGCCATCGTCACTCTGGCCGACGACATCGAAGCTACTCTGAAAGCTTCCGAAATCAGCCGTGACCGCGTTGAAGACGCGCGTAACGTCCTGAAGGAAGGCGAAGAGATCGAAGCCAAGATCATCAGCGTTGACCGCAAGTCCCGCGTTATCAGCCTGTCCATCAAGTCGAAGGACGATGCTGAAGAGCGCGAAGCCATCCAGAGCCTGAAAAACGCTCCGGAAGCGGCTGCCGACACCACCATGGCTGCGCTGCTGCGCGAAGCAATGGCCAAGCAGAACTGAGTTCTGTTTGATCGGTAAAAAAGGGCGACCCTCGGGTCGCCCTTTTTTTATGTCGGAAATGGTCCATATCGGAGGTGGATGATGTTGATGTTTGGCGACGTCATGAAAGGTCGCGGGCGTTATAACAATTTCCTGGTCATCAGGTTGCTGGCGGCAACCGCTGTGGTAGTTGGGCATTCCTTTGCGTTGTCCTACCTGGAGTGCCTGAGTTGTGCCGACCCGGCGTTGCTGCTGGGTATGCCGGTGCCGGTTCACAGCCTGGGCGTTGAAGTGTTCTTCATGGTCAGCGGGTTCTTGATCGCTGCCAGTGGTGAGCGCAATGGTGCACGGGATTTCTACCTGGCGCGCGCACTGAGGATCTTGCCTGGTTTGCTGGTGTGTCTGCTGCTCATGGCCTTTGTGCTGGGGCCAGTGGTTACCTCGTTGCCGCTTGCCGAGTATTTCTCGAAAGGCCAGGTTTACAAGTACGTCTACAGCCCGCTGTTGATATTCAAGGATGCCCAGTTCGTGCTGCCCGGCGTGAGTTTTACTCCGAGGTTTCATGGGGTTTCGGTCAATGGCAGTTTGTGGACCATTCCGCTGGAAATGCGCATGTACCTGGTGCTGGGGGTATTGGTGCTGGTGGCCAGGGTTTGTCGATGGCCGATGGCAGGGCTGACGCTGGCGGCGCTGGTGATTGCGCTGGGGCTGCATACCCTGCATCCGGCTTATGGGGAGTACCCATTCAAGTTGGTGGTGTGTTTCCTGGCGGGTTCGGCGTTCTATTCGTGCCGGGCGGTGATCCCGCATGGGTGGTGGCTGCTGCTTGCCTGCGCCGGATTGTTCTTGCTGAGCAAGGGTGGGCGCTTCGAGGTGTTTACCTGCGCCATCCTGACGCTTTACGGCACGTTGTACTTTGCTTACTGCCCGCAGGTGAAGCTGCCTTCGTTGGTGCAGGATTACTCGTACGGTATCTACCTGTATGCATTTCCGATCCAGCAAGTGTTGGCGGGGGCCATGCCATGGGCCGGTCCCTACTGGTTGATGTTGGCTGCGGTGCCGGCGTCGTGGTTTGCGGGCTATGTTTCGTGGGAGCTGGTAGAGAAGCCTGCCTTGGCGATGCGCAAACGCTTTTCCCGAGCGGGTTCCCGGCAGCAATTGGCATAGGCGTCCGGGTTCCAGCAGCTGGCGTGTCCGCCCCCCCCCTCAGTGGGATAATGGTGTGTCCACCTCTCCGGAAACTGGCGCGATCCCTCTGTGGAAGCGGGTTCACCCGCGAACACCGGCGTAGCCGGTGCCATCCATGGCATCGCCCGCTCTTACAGAAGGTGGTGTAGCCTTCAAGGCATGTGCTGCCTCAGTGGTATTACGGTGTGCCCAACTCTCCAGAAACTGGCGCGATCCCCTGTGGTAGCGGACATGCCCGCGAAGCAGGCGACGCGATGGATGGCACCGGCTACGCCGGTGTTCGCGGGTGAACCCGCTCCCACAGAGGGTGGTGTGGCCTTCAAGGCATGTGCTGCCTCAGTGGTATATCGGTGTGCCCCACCTTTCCGGAAGCTGGCGCGATCCCCTGTGGGGGCTGGCTTGCCGGCGATGAGGACGGGCCTGCCAGGCGCCGCCAGCTAGACCATCCCTGTAAAACTTCAATCTTGAATTTTTTTATTAAGTCAAGAACCACCCTGTTCAAATCCCTCCCAGCGTGCTACAAACTGGTTAAGCAATGATCTAGCTGCTTGATAACGAAGGGAAAAATATGACGAAGTCGGAGCTGATCGAACGTATTGTCACCCATCAGGGGCTGCTCTCGTCCAAGGACGTGGAGCTGGCCATCAAGACCATGCTTGAGCAGATGTCACAATGCCTTGCCACTGGCGATCGCATCGAGATCCGCGGTTTTGGCAGCTTCTCGCTGCACTATCGCGCCCCTCGCGTAGGCCGTAACCCGAAGACCGGCCAGTCGGTCAGCCTCGAAGGCAAGTTCGTGCCGCACTTCAAGCCTGGCAAGGAGTTGCGCGATCGGGTCAATGAAGAAGAACATGAGGCCCACACCTGATTCCACAAGGAGCAATCTGATGCGTAACCTCAAGCGCGCCCTGGCGGCGGTGTTCGTGCTGCTGTTGGCGGCTGTGGTGCTGTTCTTCGTGCTGGAGAACCAGCAAACCGTCTCGTTGGTCCTGTTCGGTTGGGCAGCCCCGGCCGTGCCAGTCGCCGTGCTGGTCCTGGCCGCCCTGGTCATTGGCCTGGCAGTCGGGCCGCTGCTGGGTGCCTACGGCGTGCAGCGCAGCAAGCGCAAGATCAGGGCTTCTGCCCGCCAGGCAGCACTGAACGGTAACTAAGGATATTTCCTACAACTGTTTGGGAAAGTCTCACCTATGCCTGTACCGGCCGTCATGGAGTAATAACGCACTTCATTTTCGGCCCAGGCGAGTGTGCGCAGCATGGAATATCCTGTCCTTTCCCATCACGGTGGTGCCCGTGGCGTCACCGGCTCATGCCATCAACTGCACCTCGCCCCGTCCACCAGCCTGCTGATCGACTGCGGCCTGGAGCAGGGCGCCGAGGCCGCGCCAGGCGCAGCATCGGCACCGTTGGGCTTCGACGTGCAGGGTATTCAGGCCCTGGTCATCACCCATGTGCATCTCGACCATGTAGGTCGCATTCCGGCATTGCTGGCTGCCGGCTACCGTGGCCCGATCCTGTGCAGCGAGCCGTCCGCCCGGCTGCTGCCTCTGGTGCTGGAAGATGCCTACAAACTGAGTATCAGCAGTGAGCCCGCCCAAGTGGCGAGGTACCTGGAGTTCATCCGCGACCTGATCGTGCCGGTGCCTTTCGAGCAGTGGCACACCCTGGTCGAGCGCCCCGGCCTCGGTTGCCGCATTCGCCTGCAGCGCGCTGGTCATCTGCTGGGTTCGGCCTATGTCGAATGCGATGTGCAGCGTGAACAAGCCAATACCCGATATGTGTTCTCCGGTGACCTTGGCGCCGGTGGCAACCCTTTGCTGCGCCCTGTGCTGCCCCCGGAACGGGCCGATGTGCTGGTACTGGAAAGCACCTACGGCGACCGCCTGCACCCGCCTGCAGGCGACCGGCAGCAGCGGCTGGAAGCGGCCATCGACCGCGCCCTTGCCGACCAGGGCACGCTGCTCATTCCGGCCTTCAGTCTCGGCCGCACCCAGGAGCTGCTGTACGAGCTCGAAGGCATTCTTCATCGCAAGGCCTTGCTGAACAAGGCCGGCCCGGCCTCCGAGGGCGACCCGCTCGACTGGTCACAGCTGCCCATCATCCTTGACTCACCATTGGCCCAGCGCATTACCGGTGTGTACCGGGAGTTGCACGACTACTGGGATGCCGAAGCCAGGGCGCGCCTGGCAGAAGGGCGCGACCCGCTTGGCTTCAGCCAGTTGATCAGCGTGGACACCCATGCCCGCCACCAGCAGGTGGTCAATTACCTGAAGAGCACCGGGCGGCCGGCGATCGTGATTGCTGGCAATGGCATGTGTTCGGGTGGGCGCATCGTCAATTACCTCAAGGCCATGCTCGGGGATCCGCGGCACGAGGTGATGTTTATCGGTTATCAGGCCAAGGGCACGCCGGGCGCGGTGATACAGGCGAGTGAAGGGGCGGAAGGGTTTGTGCAGATTGATCTGGATGGGCGGATGTATGAGGTGCGCGCAAAAGTCGTAACCTTGCCGGGCTACTCTGGTCATGCGGATCAGCAGGGGTTGGTTAGCTTCGCGCTGGATGGTGCGAAAGCCGCAAGGAAGGTTGTGCTGGTACATGGAGAAGCTCGGGCGAAATCAGCTTTGGCCGAAGCATTAAGCAAGCGCGGCGGTAGGGAGGTCGACGTCATGGTTGCCCAGTAGCGAGCCGCAGGCCGTCGGCTCGTGGGGCGGCGGTGGAACTTTGTTGACGGTATCTTTCTCTTAGATCGGATAAGTGCTAAAGCTGTAGGTCGTTTCGAGCGGTCTGCGGTGGATGAGCAAAATGCCGCTACGCTTAGCTTCAGCTGGTCTTTCGTCAGGTCAGCTGCAGCCAAGGCTAAGCCTGGCTGACATAGGAATCATGCAAATGGCCGGATCTAAGGAAAACGAGAACAAATGCGAAATGAACGTAGTCCCGGAGTCGAAAATGACGAAGTTGATGTTCTCGAACTCTGGCATGTCTTGTGGAGTCGTAAGCTGCTCATCCTTTCGTGCGTTGTTTTAGTTACTGCAGCTACTCTTGTTTATGTTTGGCTAAAGACGCCGATGTATGAGGCCAAGTCTTTTATATTGCCACCTACCAAGAATGATATTGCCCAGTTGAACTATGGCCGCACTGAAGCCAGCGGCCTCAAAGCGTTTACACCCAAAGATGTTTATCAGATTTACCTGCGTTCCCTGCAATCCGAGTCACTGCGGCGCCAGTTTTTTCGCGCGGTCTATTTGCCTAATTTGCCAGAGGTCGCCCGCCAAGGCTCTCAAGATGCACTTTATGACCAGTTTGGCAAGGTATTGACTGTGGGGGCTGTGGCGGGAGATAGTGCCGAGCGCTTTTTGATCAGGGCGTTAAGCGACGACCCCAAGATGAGTGTGAAGTGGGTAACGCGTTTTTCGGAAATGGCCAGCGACCTTGCTAAAAAGACGCTGGTTGAAGATGCCGATACTGAAGTGAAGGTGCTGGTCAAGAACCTGGAGCAACAGATCCGCAGCGCACGAGATGCGGCGCACAAGCAGCGGGAAGATCAAATCGCCCGCCTTGAAGAGGCGCTGAAAGTTGCCAAGGCAGTGAACCTGAGCAAGCCCCCCATCATTGCCAGTGGCATGGATACTGAGGTGTCTGGCGGCATGCAGGGCGCACTGACCTACATGCGCGGTAGCCAGGCCCTTGAGGCAGAGCTTGCAAACCTTCGCACGCGGGAGTCCGATGACCCATTCGTCGCCGGTTTGCGGGAGATCCAGGAGAAACTCGACTTCTACCGCAACCTGCAGCTGAACCCGGCCGTGATCGAGGTGTTTCAGCAGGATGGTGCCATCGAGGTGCCTGATACCCCGGTCCGGCTGCGCAAATTGCTTATTGTCGTAGGGGGTGTGTTCGTAGGGCTGGTACTCGGTGTGCTCCTGGCCGCATTTACCCACCTGGTATCTACTGAAAGAGAGCGTCGTCTGGGGCGCGTTTGAGCTACCCCGCCCCCCCAGAGCCTGTATGCTGCGGGAAGAGTCGAACTGATAGTAATAAATTTCAACAAGAGGCTGGTTGCGTGAAGCTCATAGAAACAAATATCTCGGACGTAGTCGTTTTTGAACCTACCGTTTTCGAGGACGACAGGGGCTGGTTCTATGAGTCTTATAGCGAGCCTAAGTTTCATGCCTTGCTCAGTGCGCAAGGTATTACCCTTCCGCCTTCTTTTGTTCAGGAAAATTGCTCTTTATCCAAAAAGGGCGTCATGCGCGGCTTGCACTATCAGCTTTATCCATTTGCCCAAGGCAAGTTGGTAAGCGTGGTCAAGGGCGCAGTGTTCGACGTGGCAGTGGATATTCGAAAAGGCTCCCCTACCTTCGGGCAGTGGGTAGGCATGGAGCTGTCGGCGGCCAACCGCAAGATGATGTGGGTGCCTGAAGGCTTCGCCCATGGGTTTATCGCGCTGGAAGAAGATACGGTGTTCCAGTACCGCACGACCAATGTCTACTCTAAAGAGCATGAACGCAGCATTGCCTGGAATGACCCGGACCTTGCCATCGAATGGCCACAGCTGGAGGGGCTGCTGATCAGTGACAAGGATGCGATTGCGCCAACCCTTGCCGAGGCTGACTTGCCACCGCTGATCCTGAAAGGGCAGGCGGAAGACTTGGTACTACCGATCATTGGTGATGATCGCGGGAGCCTGATCAGTATTGAAAAGGCGTTGAATATCCCGTTTGCCATCCGTCGCGTCTACTACATCTTCGGTACCAAGGCCGGCGTCAGCCGCGGCTTCCATGCCCACCGGGATCTCCAGCAACTGATAATCTGCCTGGCCGGCAGTTGCCGCATGACCCTGGATGACGGTACCGGCCGAGTCGACCATATGCTTGACGCGCCACAGAAAGCCTTGCTGATCAAGAATATGGTCTGGCGTGAAATGCATGATTTCAGTGAAGACTGCGTACTCATGGTCATCGCCAGTGAAACCTACGACGAGCGTGATTACATTCGCAGTTACGATGACTTCAAGAGGCTGATCGCCCATGCCTAGCATTCATGCCTTGGCCGATGTACAAACCGATGCCATCGGTGAAAAAACCAGAGTCTGGCAATACGCGGTCATCCTCAAAGGTGCGCGAATTGGCAGCAACTGCAACATATGCGCCCACACCCTGATCGAAGGAGGGGTTGTAGTCGGGGACAACGTCACCGTGAAAAGTGGTGTGTTTCTGTGGGAGGGGCTCGTGATCGAGGACAATGTCTTCATTGGCCCCAATGCTACATTCACCAACGACAGAGTACCGCGCTCCAAGTGTTACCCCGAGGCATACGAAGTCACGGTGCTGAAGGAAGGCTGCAGCATCGGTGCCAACGCAACATTGCTCCCGGGCGTCACGATTGGTCGACATGCCATGGTAGGTGCCGGTGCCGTCGTGACAAAGGATGTACCTGATTACTGCGTGGTAGTGGGTAATCCGGCAAAAATAACAAGGGAGCTAGAGCATGGTTGATTTCCTGAATCTCAAGGCCGTCAATAAACAGTACCGCGAAGAATTGTTGCAAGCGTGTGCCGATGTCATCGATTCCGGCTGGTACATCGGCGGTAGCGCTCTGGCCCGCTTTGAAAGCAACTTTGCCGCTTATTGCGGTACCGCTCATTGCATTGGCGTGGCAAACGGCCTCGATGCGCTGACGTTGACCTTGACTGCCTGGAAACAGCTGGGGCGGGTGAAGCAGGGTGATGAAGTCATCGTCCCGGCCAATACCTACATTGCGAGCATCCTGGCAATCACCGCCAGTGGGCTTGAGCCTGTGCTCGTCGAACCTGACCCCGCAACCTTCAATATTGATACCTCCCTCATACGCCAGGCTATTACCGACAAGACGCGCGTCATCCTGCCGGTACACCTGTATGGGCAAATTGCAGACATGAAGGCGATCACCGAGATTGCCGCCGAATACGGTTTGCTGGTACTCGAAGACTCGGCCCAGGCTCACGGTGCCTCAATCGATGGCAAGCGGGCGGGGAGCTGGGGGAATGCCTCGGGCTTCAGCTTCTATCCGGGCAAGAATCTGGGTGCGCTCGGTGATGCCGGGGCGATAACCACCTCGGATGCCGAGTTGGCGGAAGTGCTGCGCGCCCTCAGAAACTACGGCTCCCATGAGAAGTACAAGAACTTGTACGTCGGAGTGAACAGTCGTTTGGACGAGATCCAGGCGGCTATGCTGGACGTGAAGCTCAAGTATCTGGGTGAAGAAATCAGCCGGCGCCGGCACATCACCAAGTGCTACCGCGCGGGCATTCAAAATGCTCAAATCGTCCAGCCGCAAAATAGTGTTGTCGAGGAGCATGTCTGGCATCTGTATGTAGTACGCACGCCGCACAGAAACGATTTGCAGCAACATCTTCGCGAGCAAGGGATACAGACGCTGGTTCACTACCCAATCCCGCCTCACAGGCAGCAGGCTTACAGTCAATACAACGGTTTGAGCCTGCCGCTGACTGAAAAAATTCATGATGAAGTGCTCAGCCTGCCTGTCGACCCCACCATGAGCGACGCGGATATTCAGACGGTCATCGATGCCTGCAACAGTTTTACTGTGTCCGGGCAATAATACATGACGTTGATCAAGACCAGTCTGCTGAATGCTATTGCTGTTTTTGTAAAGATGGCGACATTGCTGGGGCTCAACAAGGTGCTGGCCCTTTATGTAGGGCCAGCGGGTTACGCGGCGATCGGGCAATTGCAGAATGCCGTTACCATGTTCACGACACTGGCCAGCGGCGCTGTCAGCACAGGGGTAACCAAGTACACGGCGGAGTTTGCTGATCGGCCGGACGAACAACACAGGATCTGGCGAACTGCCGGGACGCTGTCACTGCTGGTTTCGTGTGTATTGGCAGTGCTGATCGTGGCCATGCGGGCACCATTGGCAGGTTGGTTTTTCAACGACGAAAAACTCGCCCCAGTGCTGGTGTGGTTTGCCGCTACCTTGGTATTTTTTGCTTTCAACTCTTTGCTGCTGGGCATTCTGAACGGCAAGAAAGACGTTCAGCGCTACGTGCTTGCCAATATTTCTGGCAGCCTGATATCGCTGGTGGTGACCTGTGCCCTGACCATCAGGCTGGGGTTGTACGGTGCGCTGGTTTCGCTGGCTGTGTACCAGTCGTTGAGCTTCGTGGCCACCTTGGTCATCTGCATGCGCACATCATGGTTCCGCCTCTCAGATTTCATCGGGGCGCTGGACAAGCAGTCCTTGTCCCGGCTGGCAAAGTTTGCCCTCATGGCCGTTGTGACAGCATGTTCTCTGCCCGTTTGCCATGTGTTCATCCGGGATTACCTGGGGGCGGAGTTCGGCTGGGATCACGCTGGTTACTGGGAGGCCATGTGGCGGTTGAGCACGGCCTATCTCATGTTGATCACCACGACGCTTGCGGTCTATTACCTGCCGAGGCTCTCGGAGCTTTCAGATGCAGGTGAACTTCGTCGGGAAATCATTCAGGGATACAAGCTCATCCTGCCCCTGACCATTGCTGCCGGCCTGGTTATCTACCTGCTCAGGGACTTCATCATCCATGTCCTTTTCTCGGCGTCATTCCTGCCCATGCGTGAGCTGTTCGCATGGCAGATGGTAGGGGACAGCTTGAAGGTCATCAGTTGGTTGATGGCCTACCTGATGCTCGGCAAGGCACTCACCCGGTTGTATCTGATTACCGAAGTCCTCTCGACGCTTTCGCTTTATGCTCTGACGGTCTATTTCACCCAGTTGTGGGGGTATGAAAAAGTTACCCTTGCATACGCGGCAAACTACCTGTTGTACGGAGTCGTGATGTATTTCTCGGTATTCCGTCGTTTGCACATTATTGTTGGCGATACGACGCGGAGCTGAGTAGAGATGAAGGACGTCATCGAACAGTTACATGGGCGCATCCTTGGCGCTGAACCTGCCCAGGCATTGGTGCAGGCGCAGGTCTATGGGGCACTGCTCTGGGCGGTGGACCTGGGAATTTATGATGCCACCGCGCTGGAGCGCCACCTGGTGGCCCGATGCGCCAGCCAGGTCACGCTGCCGGCTGTCAGCAGCGTATCGCGCGGCTGCCTGCATGTGGTCAGCGAACCCTATATGCAAGGCGGGCACACCCGGCTGATGGAGCGCCTGGCGCACATGCACGAGGGGCCTGTGGACCTGCTGGTCGCGCGCAGCGCCAAGCCCCAGGTGCTCGAACGCCTGGCAGGCTATTTCGCCCATATCGAGGTGGCGCGCGGCGATGACCCGTGTGCCCGCCTGCAGTCCATCGTCGACATCCTGGCCCAGTACGACAAGGTGGTGTTGCACATTCACCCGGACGACATCATCACCACCGTCGCCTGCGGCCTGCTGAAGCAACAACGTGGCGCCGCGCTGACAGTGTATTTCGTCAACCATGCCGACCACGTGTTCAGCTTTGGCGCGTCGGTGGCCGACGTGTATTTCGAGATCAGCGCCTACGGGCACCACCTGGACAAGAAAAAGCACCTCTCCTGCCAGAAGAGCTTCCTGGCGATACCGATCGAGACCAGCGGCGCCAAAGTGCCGGGTGCCGTGCCAACCCATGAGCGGATCAAGGTGTTCAGCGCTGCCTCGGCGGCCAAGTACAAGCCCCACGGCGGCCTGGACATGCGTCCGTCGATCACGGCGATTCTTCAGCGTTTCCCCAATGCCGAGTGCTGGATCATCGGTGCCAACCCCCTGACCAACACCTGGTGGTGGACAGTGAAGCTGCGCTACCCCAAGCGCTTCTTCATCCGCCGCCACCTGCCGTACAAGGACTACCTGGCCTTTGCGGAAAAAGCCGACTTCTACCTGGACAGCTACCCTATACCCGGTGGCACGGCGTTCGCCGAGCAATTGCTCAAGGGCCGGCGTTGCGTGGGGCTGGTGGCGCCGATTCAGGGCTATTCCCCGGCAGACGGCCTGAAGGTGGCCAGCATCGACCAGCTGCTGGCCAGCATCGAACAACCCCGGCCCAGTGCCTCGGTGGTGGAAGCGGTGCAGCGGGTCAACTCGCTGGAGTCGGTGAAAGCGCGTTACCTGGCGTGCATCGAGCGGGGCGAATTCAGCGAGAACGAACTGGCAGCCATGTTGCCGTGGACGGGCAACCTCGATTTCATGAAACCGACAGGTAAGGTCACTAGCATGATCCCTGCGGATGTCTTCGACGCCCTGTGCCGCATAGACACGAACCTGGCGTTGCGAACCCTGTTTGCCTACGCCTGGGTGCCGAGAATCAAACTCTTGATCAAGGTCGTGCTGTTCCGGCTGGCCAGGCTGACCAGAGCGCGAGGGTGAGTGTGATCAGGATATTTATCGGCGTGCTGTTCTGCCTGCTGTTCTTCAGCGACTTCGTCGTGTTGACGCTGGGGCTGGGCAGTGTGTTTGCCGGTTGGCGAGAAATGATCAGCCTGTTGATGATCATGTGGCTGCTGCTGCGGGTGCTGGCCGGTGTCACGGCACGTGGCATGGTCAACCTCGAAGTCGGGCGGTGGTTGCTGGTCGTGCTGTTCTTCGTCTTCCTGTATCTGCTGTTCGGCGACCTTAGCGCGTCGTCGGTGCGCATGTTCCGCGCACTGGCCGTGCCGGTGTTCGTCGGCATGGCGGTGGCCATCTGGGCCCACGCGGTGTCGACCGAGAAGAAGCTGCGCCATGTGTACTGGTCGGTGCTGGCGATGAGCGTACTTACCGGCGCATATGCGTTTTACCAGTACCTGACCATCGTCTCGGCCGAGCAGTTCTGGTACTGGCCGCTGCTTACCGCCAAAGGCTATGAGCTGCAACCCTACAACTCGATGCGTGACGGGCTGCCGCGGGTTTCCGGCTTCTTTACCGGCACGCTGGAGTTTTCTGCGGTAATCCTCAATACCGCCGCCATGACCCTGGCCGTGTTGCTCAGCGGGCGCAACTGGTCTTTGACCCGGCGCCTGCTGCTGAGTGTTGCCTTCCTGCTGCTGTGCGGGCTGATTGTGATCGGTTCGGTGCGTACGGCCATGATCGGCCTGGTGTGCATCTGCTCGATGCTGGTGGCGGCCCGGGTACTGCGTACGGCCTGGCTGATCTCCCTGCTGGGCTACCTGCAGTTCGTGGGCCTGACCGTGGCGATTTTCGCCTACCTGTCGATGGGCTACACCGAGGACTTGTCGGCACTGGACCGTGAGCGGCAGTGGCTGCACATGTTTGAGGTGCTTGGCGCGCACCCCATGGGCTATGGCTTTGGCGCGGTAGGCCCGGGCCAGCCGCACTGGTTCGATTCGTTCTGGCTCAACCTGCTGGCCACCTGCGGTCTGGTCGGCCTGCTGATCATGGCCGGGTTGATCCTCTGGTATCACAAGCTGGTGACGATCATCGTCCGGGACAGGCCTCACGGCAGCTCCTGGAAAAACGGCCTGGGCAACTTCGTGATTGCCAGCTATCCGTTCTTCCTGAGCTCGTTCTTTTTCCAGTCCTATACGAACAGTGTTGTCCTCTACATTTTCGCGATCGTGGTGATGGTGATCATTGGTGAAAACAGAAGAACAAAAGTTGAGCCTGGCAGTCCTGATCGTTCTGTATCGGAAAGCTAGCCAGGACTCGATTGCCCTGCAGTCGTTGCTCGCGCAGCAGGCGTTACTGCGTGACGAGGGTATCGACCTGCAGCTGTACGTCTGGAACAACTCCCCCGGCGTGGCACAGCCGTGCCCGGGCGTACGCTGGTACGAGGCGGACAACCAGCGGTTGTCGGTGGTCTACAACCAGGTGGCCGAACAGGCGTTTGCCGCCGGGGTCGACCTGTTCATGATCTCGGACGACGACACCAACTACTCGAACATCCGCCTGTCCAGCTGCCTGGCGCAGATCGGCCAGGTACGCCGTGCGCCAGGCGGCGAGCAGGTGGGCGTGTTCATGCCCCGGCTGGTCAGCCATGGGCAACTGGTCAGCCCCGGCAAGCGCTGGTTGTTCATGGGCCGCCTTACCCCCAACGTGGCCGCGGGGCTGGTGGACTCGAAAAACCTGCTGGGCATCAACAGTGGCCTGATCTTCACTCGCGAGTGCTTCCAGCGCATGACGCCTTTCTATGACGAGCGGTTGCGCTTCTATGCCACCGATACCGACTTTTTCATCCGCTACGAGGGTTATTTCCCCAAGGCCTGCGTGCTGGATGTGGAGATTGCCCACGACCTGTCCGAGCACAGTGCCGATACCCCCGAGCGTGCCTTGTTCCGCTTCGAGGAAATGATCCACGGGCTGCGTATCAGCTTCCATTCCCACGGCCTGCTGGAGCGAGGCCTGCTTGATCTGTACCTGGTCTATGCGGCCATTCGCAAAGCGGTGGCCTACCGCCGTCCGGCCTTCGTCAAGGCCTTGTTTACCCAGGTGAGGGCCGTGAAATGATGCATGCCTTGCTCGAAAAGCTGGTGCTGCTGGTTAAAAAGCGCCCATTGGTTGTCGACCGGCGCATCTCGTCGGGCTATCTGCTGGGGCTGTTCGTGACCAAGCTGCTGATGGCCTGCCGCGGCGTGATCCGCCTGCGCCGGCGGCGCCTGGCGTTCATCGGCTCGGGGGTAACCCTGAAGGAAGTGGGCAAGATCGAGTACGGCCCGGGGCTGGTCATTGACCAGGGCTGCTTCGTCGATGCCTTGTCCAATGACGGCATCCGCTTCGGCACCGCCGTGTCGCTGAACAAGCACATCATCATCGAGTGCACCGGCAGCCTGGCCAACATCGGCAAGGGCCTGGTGATTGGCGACAACGTCGGCCTGGGTGCCGGCTGCTTCCTGGGCTGCGCCGGCGGCATCGAGATCGGCAGCGACACCATCATCGGCAACTTCGTCAGCTTCCATTCGGAAAACCACAACTTCGAAGACCCGCTGCAACCCATCCGCCTGCAGGGCGTGACCCGCCAGGGCATCAAGGTGGGCCGCAACTGCTGGATCGGCGCCAAGGTGACCGTACTCGATGGCGCGGTGATCGAAGACGGCTGCGTGTTCGCCGCAGGGGCGGTGGTGGCCGCGGGCGTGTACCGCAAGAATTCGATTTATGGCGGTGTGCCGGCCAAGTTCATCAAGGCGCGCGTAGCGGAAGAAGGGGTGGCATGAAAACGTTGCACTTTGTCCATCTGCTGAATGACTACAGCGGCAGCCCCCGGGTGTTGAACCAGACCATCACCGCGCTACAGCGACACGGCGCCGACTGCACCCTGCATGTGGGCAGCAGCGGCCACGGTGTGCTCGACGAGCTGCAGGTACGCACCTGCAGGTTTGCCTACAAGCGCTTCGACAACCGCTGGCTGACCTTGCTGGCGTATGCCGGCTCGCAGGTGGCGCTGTTCTTCAGCCTGTTGCGCCAGGTGCGGCCGGGGTCGATCGTGCTGGTTAACACCATGCTGCCCTTTGGTGCCGCCCTGGCCGCCCGTTTGCGCGGTGCCAAGGTGGTCTACCACGTGCACGAAACCTCCATCCGGCCTGCGCTGCTCAAGGCGTTCCTGCGCCGGGTGATTGCCGGCTGTGCCAGCAAGGTGGTCTACGTGTCGAAGTACCTGCAGGTACAAGAGGGCGTGGCCGGCGTGCCAGCGGTGACCGTGTACAACGGGCTGGCCGAGGGCTTCCAGCAGCAGGCAATGGCCACGCCGTACCAGCACTTGCACGACGGCAGCTTCAACGTGCTGATGCTGGCGTCGTTGAAGGGCTACAAAGGGGTGGACGAATTTGTCGCCCTGGCCACCGCACTGGCCGCGAACCCTGTGCTGAAGTTCACCCTGGTGCTCAATGCCAGCCCGCAGGAAGTGGACGCCTACTTTGCCGGCAAGGTTCTGCCGCAAAACCTCATGCTCAGCCCGGCCAGTGCCGAGGTGGCGAAGTTCTACCGCAATGCCAGCCTGGTGCTGAACCTGTCCCATGTGGACGGCTGGGTTGAAACCTTTGGCCTGACCATTCTCGAGGCGATGGCTTTCGGCATCCCGACCATAGTGCCCCCGGTAGGCGGCCCGGTCGAACTGGTCAGTGACGGGGTTGAGGGCTACCAGATCGATTCCAAGAACCATGAACAACTGGTGCGCACCGTTGCGCGCCTGTCGCAGGACCCACAGGTGTGCCAGGCACTGTCCGAGTGCGCACGCAGGAAAGCGAGTGAGTTTTCCACTGCCAACTTCCAGAAAAAAATCGTGATGGTGTTTGATGACCTATAAGATTGCAGTGATTGGTACGGTCGGTTTACCCGCTCAATACGGTGGTTGGGAAACACTGACCGAGCAATTGGTGCGCAACCTGCCGGGTGACTGCGAACTCACCGTATATTGCAGTGCGCCCCATTACCCCCAGCGCCCGAAGTTTTTCGAGCGTGCCCGCCTGGTCTACCTGAACCTCAAGGCCAATGGCGTGCAAAGCATTCCGTACGATGTGCTGAGCATGCTGCACGCCTACCGCAAGCATGACCTGATGCTGATTCTGGGTGTTTCCGGCTGCATTGCCCTGCCATTCATGCGCCTGCTGACCCGCAAGCCGATCGTGGTGAACATCGACGGCTATGAATGGAAGCGCGCCAAGTGGTCCAACTTCGCCCGCTGGTTCCTGAAGTTGTCCGAAGCGGTGGCCGTGCGTTTTGCCCACGCGGTCATCACCGACAACAAGGTGTTGCAGGAATACGTGACCGCCGAATACAACAAACCCAGCGAACTGATTGCCTACGGTGGCGACCAGGCCCGGGCCGGCGAGCCAAGCGAGCAAGCCCGCCAGGCTTACCCCTTCCTGGGTGCGCCCTATGCCTTTACGGTGTGCCGCATCGAGCCGGAGAACAACATCCATGTCATTCTCGAAGCCTTCGCCGGCTCTGGCATGCCGCTGGCGATCATCGGCAACTGGAACCACAGCGAATACGGCGTGCAACTGCGCAAGCAATACGAAGGGGTAAGCAACATTCACCTGCTGGACCCGATCTACGACGTGGAGCAACTGAGCCCGCTGCGCAGCAATGCCACGGTGTACCTGCATGGCCACAGCGCCGGCGGCACCAACCCGTCGCTTGTCGAAGCCATGTGGCTGGGCCTGCCGGTGGTGGCCTTCGATGTGTCGTTCAACCGCGCCACCACCGAAGACCAGGCGCTGTACTTTGCCGACAGCACCTCGCTGCGCAACCACGCCCAAGCCCTGTTTGCCGATGAAGGCGCCCGTGCGCAGCTTTCGGCGCGCCTGCATGAAATTGCCAACCGCCGTTACCGATGGTCGGTGGTGGCAGACCAGTACCGTAGCGTGTTCACCCGCCTGCTGGGCCGGGCGGGGAGAGGCTGATGGCCGAGCAAGGCAACGGGCAACGGCCAGGTATCCTGGCCACCGGCGGTAGCGGTTTTGTCGGCAAGGTGTTGCTGCAACGGCTTGCTGCAGACACACGCTGGGCGCCGCGCGCGCTGGTACGGCAAGCGCCCGGCCAGCGGCTGGCGGGCGTCGACTACCGGCCATTCAGCGAACTGGCGGCGGTGGATGTTGCGTCCGGGCATTTCGAGCAGGTCGACACCGTAATCCACCTGGCCTCCCGCGTGCACGTAATGCAGGAAACCGCCGCCGATCCGCTGGCCGAGTTCCGCCGGGTAAACGTGGAAGGTACCCTGAGCCTGGCCCGAGCCGCCGCCCAGGCCGGTGTGCGGCGCTTCATTTTTGTAAGCTCGGTGAAGGTGAACGGCGAAACCACCAACGGCCGCCAGCCGTTCACCGCCGATGAAACCCCCGCGCCTTCGGACCCGTACGGCATCTCCAAGCGCGAAGCCGAAGACGGCCTGCGCCAATTGGCGGCTGAAACCGGGCTGGAAGTGGTGATCGTGCGCCCGGTGCTGGTGTATGGTCCAGGCGTGAAAGCCAACTTCCGCAGCATGATGAACTGGCTGAGCAAAGGTGTGCCGCTGCCGTTTGGCGCCATCCACAACAAACGCAGCCTGGTGGCGTTGGACAACCTGGTGGACCTGCTGCTGACCTGCATCGACCACCCGGCCGCCGCCAACCAGACTTTTCTGGCAAGCGACGGCCACGACCTGTCCACCACCGAACTGCTGCAACGGTTGGGCAAGGCGCTGGGCAAGCCAGCCAGGTTGTTGCCCGTGCCCGCCGCCTGGTTGAAGGGCGCGGCCACCTTGGCCGGCAAGGCCGGGCTGGCCCAGCGCCTGTGCGGCTCGCTGCAGGTAGACATTGGCAAAACCCGTGAACTGCTGGGCTGGCAGCCCCCGCTGGATGTCGACCAGGCACTGCGGGCTACGGCACTCAACTTTCTGAAAGAGCAAGACAAATGATGGCATGGTGGCTTATCCCCCTGGTCGCAGGGGCATCCCTGCTTTTGACCGCAGTGCTGCGGCGCTACGCCCTGAACAAGCAGATCATCGACGTGCCCAACGCGCGCAGTTCGCACACCGTGCCCACCCCACGGGGTGGCGGTGTGGCCATTGTGCTGAGCTTTCTTGGCTGCCTGCCGCTGCTGGGCCTGGCGGGCGCTGTGCCGCTGCCGGCACTGGTTGCCATCGGCGGGGCAGGGGCACTGATCGCGGTAATCGGCTTCATGGACGACCACGGCCACATCGCTGCCCGCTGGCGCCTGCTTGGCCACTTCGCCGCGGCCGCCTGGATGCTGTACTGGCTGGGTGGCCTGGCGCCGCTGCAAGTGTTCGGCTTTACCCTGGACCTGCAGTGGTTCGGCTACATCCTGGCCGCGTTCTACAGCGTGTGGATGCTCAACCTGTATAACTTCATGGACGGTATCGACGGCATCGCCAGCGTCGAAGCGGTGACCGCCTGCCTGGGCATGGTGCTGCTCTCGGCCCTGGCCGGTGTGCCACAGTTGATGGCGTTGCCACTGTTGCTGGCCGCGGCCACGCTGGGCTTCCTGTTCTGGAACTTCCCGCCGGCCAGGATCTTCATGGGTGACGCTGGCAGTGGCTTCCTTGGTATCGTGCTGGCAGGCCTGTCGCTGCAGGCGGCCTGGGCCGCGCCGCAGCTGTTCTGGTGCTGGCTGATCCTGTTGGGCGTGTTCGTGGTCGACGCTACCTTCACCCTGATCCGCCGCCTGCTGCGCGGCGACAAGGTGTACGAAGCGCACCGCAGCCACGCCTACCAGTTCGCCTCGCGCCACTATGGCAAGCACCTGCCGGTGACCCTGGCTGTGGCCGGGCTCAACCTGTTCTGGCTGCTGCCGGTGGCCTTGTGTGTGCTGTTGCTGGGCCTGGACGGCGTGTTGGGCGTGATCATCGCCTACCTGCCATTGGCGTTTCTGGCCGTGCGCTGGCGCGCCGGTGAACTCGAACACTAGCTAGAGTGATAGAAAGAAGACGCTAGACATGTCACTTTGCAACACTCTCAGAGGTTCTATGGATAAGCTGCGCTCAAGACTGCTTGGACTACCTCGACGCCACAAACGGCTGATCCAGGTAGCGACCGATGTAATTCTGGTCTGGTTCGCGCTGTGGCTGGCGTTTGTCGTGCGCCTGGGCATCGATGACCTGGCCAACCCTGTCCGTGATCACACCTGGCTGTTCATCACGGCGCCGATCATCTCGATCCCGTTGTTCATCCGCTTTGGTCTTTACCGGGCGGTGATGCGCTATTTCGGCAATGACGCACTGATCGCGATCATCAAGGCGGTGACCCTGTCGGCGCTGATCCTCGGTTTCATCATCTACTGGGCCAGCAACCACCAGAACGTGGTGCCGCGCTCGATCACCTTCAACTACTGGTGGCTGAGCCTGATCATGGTCGGAGGCCTGCGTCTGGCCATGCGCCAGTACTTCCTCGGCGACTGGTTTGCCACTGCCGTGCAGCACGTGCCCTTTGCCAACCGCGACGACGGCCTGCCACGGGTGGCCATCTACGGCGCCGGCTCGGCCGGTAACCAGCTGGTGGCGGCGCTGCGCATGGGCAAGGCCATGCGCCCGGTAGCGTTCATCGACGACGATGCCAGCATCACTGACCGAGTGATCGCCGGCCTGCAGGTGTACCAGCCGGAACAACTGCAACGCATGATCGACGATACCGGCGCCGAAGAAATCCTGCTGGCGCTGCCCTCGGTGAGCCGCAGCCGTCGCCGCGAAATCCTCAACCTGCTGGAAGGCTACCCGCTGCACGTGCGCAGTGTGCCCGGCTTCATGGACCTGGCCAGCGGCCGGGTCAAGGTGGACGACATCCAGGAGGTGGACATTGCCGACCTGCTGGGCCGCGACGCGGTGCCGGCGCAAGGCGACCTGCTACAGCACTGCATCATTGACCAGACGGTCATGGTGACCGGTGCCGGCGGCTCTATCGGCTCCGAGCTGTGCCGCCAGATCCTCGGGCAGACACCGCGCACCCTGCTGTTGTTCGATCACAGCGAATTCAACCTGTACACCATTGCCGGCGAACTGGAGCAGCGCATCATTCGCGAAGGCCTGGCGGTGCAGCTGATCCCCATCCTCGGCTCGGTCCGCGACCAGGCCAAGATGCTCGACGTGATGCGCGCCTGGCAGGTGGACACCGTGTACCACGCCGCTGCCTACAAGCATGTGCCGATTGTCGAGCACAACATTGCCGAAGGCCTGACGAACAACGTGTTCGGCACCCTGTACACCGCCCAGGCGGCGCTGCAGGCCGGCGTTGCCAACTTCGTGCTGATTTCCACCGACAAGGCCGTGCGCCCCACCAACGTGATGGGCAGTACCAAGCGCCTGGCCGAAATGGTGCTGCAGGCCCTTAGCCGTGAGCTGGCGCCGGTACTGATGGGCGAAACCGGCAATGTCTCACAGGTGAACAAGACCCGCTTCACCATGGTGCGTTTCGGCAACGTGCTGGGCTCGTCGGGCTCGGTCATTCCGCTGTTCCACAAGCAGATCAAGGCCGGTGGGCCGCTGACCGTGACCCACCCGAAAATCACCCGCTACTTCATGACCATCCCCGAGGCCGCGCAGCTGGTGATCCAGGCCGGTTCCATGGGGCAGGGCGGCGATGTGTTCGTGCTGGACATGGGCGAACCAGTGAAGATCGTGGAGCTGGCGGAAAAGATGATTCACCTGTCCGGCTTCAGCATCCGCTCCGAGCGCAACCCGCTGGGCGACATCGCCATCAACTTCACCGGCCTGCGTCCGGGGGAGAAGTTGTACGAAGAGCTGCTGATCGGCGACAACGTGATTGCCACCCGCCACCCCATGATCATGAGCGCACACGAGGACTACCTGCCCTGGGATGTGCTGAAGCAGCGCCTTGACGCCCTGCGCGCGGCGACTGCGGAAGATGACTTTGCCACCGTGCGACAGCTGCTGCGTGACACCGTAAGCGGATACGTGCCTGGCGGCGACATTGTGGATTGGCTGTACCAGCGCCGGCGCATGGAGCCCTGAACGCTGCACTTACAAAATGAACGGCGGTGCCGATACAGGAACGCCTACATGAACTTCAAACGCTGTGAAGTTTGAACGCGGGAATTGGGAAGAACTGAACGATGACTATTCTGGTAACTGGTGGTGCGGGCTTCATTGGCGCGAACTTCGTGCTGGACTGGCTGGCCGGCAATGACGAGCCCGTGGTCAACCTCGACAAACTCACCTACGCAGGCAACCTGCAGACCTTGAGCAGCCTGCAGAACGACGCGCGGCACATTTTCGTGCATGGCGACATTGGTGATTCCGCGCTGGTGGAACAGCTGCTGAAAACCCACCAGCCACGCGCCATCGTCAACTTTGCCGCCGAGTCCCACGTCGACCGCTCGATCCACGGCCCGGAAGACTTCATCGAAACCAACATCGTCGGCACCTTCCGCCTGCTGGAAGCCGTACGCGCCTACTGGGGCGGCCTGGATGAGCAATCGCGTCAGGCCTTCCGCTTCCTGCATGTGTCCACCGACGAAGTGTATGGTTCGCTGGCCGCCGATGAACCGGCCTTCACCGAAACCCACCAGTACCAGCCCAACAGCCCGTACTCGGCCAGCAAGGCCGCCAGCGACCACCTGGTGCGCTCGTACCACCACACCTACGGCCTGCCGGTGTTGACCACCAACTGCTCGAACAACTACGGCCCTTACCACTTCCCGGAAAAGCTCATCCCGCTGATGATCGTCAACGCCCTGGCCGGCAAACCGCTGCCGGTATACGGCGACGGCCAGCAGATTCGCGACTGGCTGTACGTCAAGGACCACTGCAGCGCCATCCGCCGCGTGCTGGAAGCCGGCAAGACCGGCGAGGTGTACAACGTGGGCGGCTGGAACGAAAAGCCCAACCTGGAAATCGTCAACCGCGTGTGCGCCCTGCTGGACGAACTGCGCCCCCGCGCCGACGGCAAGCCCTACGCCGAACAGATCACTTACGTGACCGACCGCCCAGGCCATGACCGCCGCTACGCCATCGACGCCCGCAAGCTCGAGCGCGAACTGGGTTGGAAGCCTGCCGAAACCTTCGAAACCGGCATTCGCAAGACCGTGGCCTGGTACCTCGACAACCAGGAGTGGGTGCAGAACGTACAGTCCGGCAGCTACCGCGACTGGGTCGAGAAAAACTACGCAGGGCGCTCGGCATGAAGATTCTGCTACTGGGCAAGGACGGCCAGGTAGGTTGGGAGCTGCAACGCAGCCTGGCCCCGCTGGGCCAGGTGCTGGCGCTCAATTCCCGCAGCCAGGCACACTGCGGCGACCTGGCCAACCTGCCGGGCCTGGCCGAAACAGTGCGCGCCTACGCCCCCGATGTAATCGTCAACGCCGCCGCCTACACTGCCGTGGACAAGGCGGAAAGCGACCGCGAACAAGCCTTCAAGGTAAACGCCGAAGCCGTCGGCGTGCTGGCCCGCGCCGCCGCCGACTGCGGAGCATTGTTGGTGCATTACTCCACCGATTACGTGTTCCCAGGGCAGGGCACTCAAGCCTGGCGCGAAGACGACAGCGTCGGCCCACTGAATGCCTATGGCGAAAGCAAGCTGGCCGGCGAACAGGCCATCCAGGCCGCCGGTTGCCAGCACCTGATCTTCCGAACCTGCTGGGTGTATGCCGCACGCGGCAACAACTTCGCCAAGACCATGCTGCGCCTGGCTGCGGAACGCGACAGCCTGGGCGTGATCGACGACCAGCACGGCGCCCCGACCGGCGCCGAACTGATCGCCGACATCACCGCCCACGCAATCACCGCCACCCGCCGCGACCCGGCCCTGGCCGGCCTTTATCACCTGGCGGCGGCCGGCGAAACCACCTGGTGCGGCTACGCCCGTTACGTGCTGGAGCAGGCAGCGGCCTTGGGTGTGCCATTGAAAGCCCACGCCGAACAGGTCAACCCGTTGACCACCGACGCCTACCCGACCCCGGCCAAGCGGCCGGCCAACTCACGTCTGGACACCCATAAACTGCAGCAAGCCTTTGCCCTGAACCTGCCAGACTGGCGCCTGGGTGTGGCTCGCATGCTTACGGAAATACACGAGAAATGACCACTATGAAGCGTAAAGGCATCATTCTGGCGGGCGGGTCGGGTACCCGTCTGCACCCCGCGACCCTGGCTATTTCCAAGCAGCTGCTGCCGGTTTACGACAAGCCGATGATCTACTACCCGTTGACCACCCTGATGCTGGCGGGTATCCAGGACATCCTGATCATCTCCACCCCGCAGGACACCCCGCGTTTCGAGCAACTGCTGGGCGACGGCCACCAGTGGGGCATCAACATCAGCTACGCCGTGCAGGCCTCGCCAGACGGCCTGGCGCAGGCCTTCCTGATTGGTGAAGACTTCATTGGCAACGACCTGTCGGCACTGGTGCTGGGCGACAACATCTATTACGGCCACGACTTCCAGCAACTGCTGCGCAACGCCATGGATCGCGACGAAGGCGCCAGCGTGTTCGCCTACCACGTGCACGACCCCGAGCGTTACGGCGTGGTCGAGTTCGATGAGAAGGGCAAGGCGATCAGCCTGGAGGAGAAGCCGACCAAGCCGAAGTCCAGTTATGCCGTGACCGGGTTGTACTTCTACGACAAGGACGTGGTCGAGATCGCCAAAGGCATCAAGCCATCTGCGCGGGGTGAGCTGGAGATTACCGATTTGAACCGGGTATACCTGGAGCAGAACCGGTTGTCGGTGGAGATCATGGGGCGCGGGTATGCCTGGCTGGATACCGGGACGCATGACTCGTTGCTCGAGGCTAGTGGGTATATCGCGACCATTGAGCGGCGGCAGGGGTTGAAGGTGGCTTGTCCGGAAGAGGTGGCGTACAGGCAGGGGTGGATTGGGGCGGAGCAGTTGCTGAAGTTGGCGGAGCCGCTGGCTAAGAATGGGTATGGGCAGTATTTGAAGAGGTTGGTGGGGGATAGGGTTTATTGAGAGGGAGTTAAGCCTTGCCTTAGCGCAACCGGACCTAGAGGGGACGGTGGTAGGTTTTTGTTGGGAGGCTTTGTTGGCACAGCGTTTTGCTAACTTGTCGAAACACTGAGGATTCGGCGATTTTTTCTCTAGCAGTCATACATGCGTCCGAAATGTTGCAACAGCGGTTGATGAACACTCGATCGAGGTGGGCAAACCTGGTATGGTTTTTCGCTTAATTCTCGGGCGTTGAAGCGATGTCCGCAACGTTCATAAGCTCCTTCGAGCGCATCTCCTGAGCCCACCTTACGGTGGGCTTTCTATTTCAGTTCGCATAGATATCCCGGTACAATCGCTGATTTTTACAGGGAAAGATCGGTGAATAGACGAAAATTTTTAACAGTTGCGGCTGCTGCTGCAGCATATCCGGCCTATCGAGGACTTGGGGTGTTATTTAACGATCGACTGGTGCACTTTTATGGTGGGCAACTTGGCAGACTTAAAACTGCCCTTGCCGACCCCAATCAAGCTATGACTGGAATCTCGTTTATTGGGGATTCAATAACCTGGGGTACAGGTACTCGACAAGGCCCTAATCCCGATCCTCGAAACGGTACGCTGTCTGATCCTAGAGACAATTTTGCGAGTGAAAGCTATGTCAATAATGTTAAGCGCTTCATCGGAAATAAATTTTTACCAAACGCATCATTGAAGTTGTCTAATTGGCGCACATCGCCCTCTGGACAATCCATTGTGGAGTTTCTTGATGGGGCCAAGGATAAAGCGGTGCGCATCAGCAATCAAGGCATCAACGGAGCAAGCACTACCAGTTATACGACCCGTAATCTAGTTGCCTCTGGTGAAGATAATTTTGCTTTGCTTTCCGGCGACAAGTTTGTTTTTGTGCAACTTGGGACCAATGATCGAATTATCGATCGCCGGAATCCGAAGAGCGGTAGTGAATTAGCGGAAAATCTGGAGCGTCTTGTTTCCCGAATCAATGATAACGCTGATGTGGTTCTAATGTGCGCAAATCCATCAACTGTCGAGTCGTCTGGAAAATATTTGTTTGATATGAGGGTGGTTAGAGATGCTGTACTTGCGGCTGCCAAAAATTGCCGCATTGATTTTATTGATAATTACGCATTGTTTGAAAGTCTTGATCTCAAGGCGCACTTAAGTGATGGGAGTCACCCGAACGTTAAGGGGCATTCAGTAATTGCTGGGAATATAATGACAGCAATCGAAATGGCTTAAATGTATGGGCGCAAGCTGCGCCCTGTTATAAGACTTTGGGTTTTCGTCGGTACTTGAAAGCTGTATTGAGGTATGTCAGGCCAGCGACGTCGTCCAGTAGTTTGAGGGTTTAGCTCTGTCCGTTATCAATTGTATCCTATCCAAGAAGTACAAAGCGTAAGGACGTACCGGGGACGTCACAAAGCGTGTCAGATCGCCAGGGAAGGTCAGGGCTGTGATCAGTATGCCCTCGGGCCCTTATCCCTCCTGATGAGGCAGTTCGTCTGCTCCAGAGATACAACCGTATAAGCAACTGATTGTTCAGGCGCCGAAGCGCTCCATCGAGCGTCAGCCGTTGACTGAACATTGTCCTGCTCCTTTTGGCGGAAAGCCCTGTAAACACATGCCATGCCCTACCGAGGAGTCGAGTTTCGTCGGGACCCCGGGAGGTCTTAGGTGGATAGATCAATGTGTCCTGATACCCATGGAGCATACAACCCTGGTTTCGTCCCTAGCAGGCTCTTCCCGGCTTTGCGCGGCAATGGAGTCTCCTCTCCGGTATGGTATGAGTTTGCCGCAGGTCATACGAGCATCCCTGAATAGCTTGAGATAGCCGCTTCAGCATGGGCAAAGCGTCATCAGTATGCTTTTTTCTTGAGAAAAATAGAGCGGTCTGAGTAAAAAAAAATCCGCAAACGCTAGTAAAACGGTATCATTTGCCATTTCTTAAAGGCCCCCATGACAGGGAATTCAGAGATGCAAGGCAAGAAAATGTCCTACCGTCCAGACATAGATGGGTTACGGGCTCTGGCGGTATTAGCGGTAGTGATATTTCACTTTAATAAACAGTGGCTGCCCGGTGGTTTCGTCGGTGTCGATATATTCTTCGTGATTTCAGGGTATTTGATCACGGGTATCATCTTGAAAGAAGTTGCAAGGGGAGAGTTTTCCTTTGTGGACTTCTATATGAGAAGAGTTCGAAGGATTCTTCCGGCTGCATTCTTCCTTATTTTCGTTACGGTGCTTTTCGGGCTTACCTTCATGGTGCCTATGGATGCGAAGGATTTGGCTTCCTCGGCAATCGCATCCACTTTTTCAGTTGCAAATATTTACTTTTGGAAATATCTGGATGTAAGTTATTTTGCAGCATCATCTGACATGGTGCCGCTGCTTCACATGTGGTCGCTAGGTGTAGAGGAGCAATTTTATCTTGTCTGGCCAGCCTTACTAGTCATTTTGTATAAGGTCGGAGGACGGAAAGGGATAGTCCCGGCTGCGTTGCTGATATCTTTAGCATCAGTTCTGTATGGTGAAAGCAAATTGGCCTCTGATCCTAAGTTTGCCTATTATATGCTTCCTTCACGAGCTGGCGAGCTGCTTGTGGGTGCGCTTGCACTTTTTGCAAGTGAGACATGGAAAGGTCGTATCAATAAAAACGTCGGCCAGGCTCTAGCTCTTTTCGGTGTTGCAGCAATTGGTTTTTCAATTGCGTTTATAAGCGAGGCAGGGGGCTTTCCGGGAATTATTTCGTTACTTCCGGTAGTGGGCGTAGCATCTGTGATTTTTGCGGGTGCTATTGGCAATAATGTCGTGAGTTCATTGTTGTCATTGAGGCCTCTTGTATTTATCGGGCTTGTATCATTTTCTCTGTATCTGTGGCACTGGCCTATCCTGGCATTTTATCGCTATGCGTATGGTCAGCCAGCAGGCAGCGGGTATCTGATCTGCGGCGTGTTGCTAATCGTAGCGACATTGATTTCCTATTATTTAGTTGAAGTGCCATTCCGGCGTCCGGCAAAACGAATCGTAAACCTAAAAGGTTTTGCTGTTGCTGTGGTGGCAATTTTAACCGTTTCCGTATCTTACTACGCCATCGGCACTAAAGGCTTAGTAAGAGAGCTCTCGCCAGAGGGGTACCATGCCAAGGTGACTGAGCATTTTAATCAAACTAAAGCTGCCTACCGCTACGAATATAATTGCCAAACTCCACGTTATGATGCAAGTTTGATAAATTTGGAACGCTGCCTTATCGGTCCTGGCGACAAAAAACCAAGTGTTTTGATTTTTGGTGATTCTAATTCTGCCCATTACGTTGGTTACTGGAAGGTCATTGCGGAAAATCAAGGTGTCACCATGCGCAATATTGCGCATGATTCTTGTGTGCCTTTTGCAGGGGAAAAAAGTCGCCCGTATGTGAAGGTGGCTAGTCGAGACTCTTGCCAGAAGTTCAATTCGCTGGTTAGAGAGCATTTTGGTGATTATGATACGCTAATTGTTAGCGCTGACTGGGAAGGCTATAAATACAGAACAAAAAACTATGTGGAAGATATTGAGGGTCTTGTTAGGGAACTCTCATCTACCGGAAAGAGTATCATAATCGGCCTGAAAGTGCCGATCTTTAAGGGATATGATAGGTCGTGTGACCTAAAAGCCATCAAGATTCCCGGGGTGGATTGCGCTGCTAGAGGTGTGTATGCCGATACAGGTGAGACAGAAATAAACAACCAGATTATTGCTATTGCTGGTAAGTATAATAACGTCAAGACTTTTACGCTGAGAGACTATGTCTGTACTCACGGTACATGCTCTGCTTATCTGCGAGGAAAACCTATCTATTTTGACCTCGGTCATTTGAGCATGGCTGGATCAGAGCAGATTGGGCGGATATCGGTTGCCGAGAAAAATATGCCTGGATTGATTTCTCAAAAATAGAGGCTGACGAGGCGACCAAGTGGTCGCCTCTATTTAGAGCACTATGGCACAAACACAGTTTACCTACCCAGTAGTTCATTTGCGGGCGAGTTCCCGAGGCTCGCGTCCTACGTACCTGACCAAGGGCAATGCCCTACGAAAGGGAATTCATGAGTAACAAAATTATTGCCTATCGTCCTGATATTGATGGATTGAGGGCCATTGCCGTATTGGCAGTCGTGATATTTCACTTCAACAAGCAATGGTTGCCGGGTGGCTTTGTTGGGGTTGATATTTTCTTTGTGATCTCTGGATACTTGATCACAGGGATTGTGGCTAGGCAACTAACCGCAGGGGAGTTCAGATTTGCAGATTTTTATTTGCGAAGAATTAGGCGAATCTTCCCCGCTACTGCTTTTATGATCTTCGTTGTCCTGTCGATCGGCATTGTTCTGATGTTGCCAGCTGACGTGAATGATCTATCAGGATCAGCACTTGCCTCTATTTTGTCAGTGGCGAATGTATATTTTTGGAAGTATCTGGACGTAAGTTACTTTGCTGCGTCTTCAGATATGGTTCCGTTGCTTCATATGTGGTCGCTAGGCGTTGAGGAACAGTTCTATTTGCTGTGGCCCGCTTGTCTATTTTTTGCATTTGCTTGGGCTGGGAGATATTGGCTAATAGTTTTTGCCGTGTTCGTGGCGATAGCATCTTTCATCTGTGGGCAACTAAATCTGGTTGTCGATCAGAAGTTTGCATACTATATGTTGCCTTCGCGTGCTGGTGAGCTGTTGGTTGGTGCGGTCACCTATTTTATATGTCAGAACAGTAATTACAGACTTCAGCGGATTTATGCTGAGCTTATGGCTGTTGTCGGCCTTGTGATTGTAGTCTGGTCTTTGGTAATGATCCGTGAGTCGGATGGTTTCCCTGGCCTCATCTCGATAGTGCCTACAGTTGGCGTTGCGCTGCTTATTGCAGTTGGCACATTCAGCCCTACATTCATCGGTAAACTGTTTTCCTTCCGTCCGATAGTCGGTATCGGGCTGGTTTCATTCTCTCTCTATTTATGGCATTGGCCGGTGTTGGCGTTTTATCGTTACGCAATGGGGGAGCCGGATCTACTGGGAGGGGGCTTGTGTCTTGTTATCATTATAGTGATGACATTGTTCTCATACTTCTTCGTTGAAAAGCCCTTTAGGCATGGAGGGGCTCCCGCCAAAGCTCTGGCTCTTTCTGGATTGCTCGTAGCGACATGCATGCTTTCCGGTGTTGCGTTGTATTTTAATGGAGTGATTCAGCTTCTGTCGCCAAAAGGCTACGCAGAGACATTAGCTGATATTGGCAATAACACAGGTCCAGCTTTCAGCTATCGATATGTATGTCAGGTAGGAGCAAAGCCGGAATTTTTGAGTGACAAGAGATGTGTAGTCGGAGATACGAGTAAAGAGCCACGAGCAATGTTGTTTGGTGATTCTAATGCTGCGCACTTCATGGGTTATTTTAAGGTTCTTTCTGAGCATTATGGGTTCGCGCTGCGAAATATAGAACACTCCTCTTGTCCGCCATTCCCTGAAGAGTTAAGCAGGAAGTACACTCCACCCGCCGCAAAAAATAGCTGTGTTGAATTCAATAGAATGGTGCGGAGTGAACTGAACAAGTACGAAACTGTTGTCTTGGGTGCAAGCTGGCATGCGTATGCGAAGGAGCCGAGTTTCGAATCTGACCTTAGGCGGACATTGAAGCTTCTTACCGACTCCGGTAAGAGTGTCGTTATTGCTCTCCGCGCGCCAGGTTTCATTGGCTATGACCGCGAGTGCAGTAAGAAACAACTGAAGATTCCTTTCATGTCATGTGAGAAGCAATCTTCGTATGTGGATAAAGGCGATATTGCGGTTAATAAGCTAATTGGTGATGTGGCTCGAGATTATCCGCGAGTAGCCGTGTTCGGCTTGCGAGATTTGATTTGCAAGAATGGTATGTGCTCAGCCTACATGAATGGCATTCCGCTGTATTATGATGAAGGGCACTTAAGTATCCCTGGTTCTGAAATGCTAGGTGCGGAAGCATTGCGAACAAATTCACTTCCTTGGGAACTATTGCGAGTGCTTTCGAATAACTCTGAGCCGTTAGCGGATAGTGACAGTAGTCCAAGCATGTAATGGACTGTTGGGCTGCATGAAGATTGGACAGGCACTGAAAAGTACCTGTCCAATCTTCTATTTTCAATAGGGGGAGATCTTTATAAAAGGTTTTCGATCTGTTCTACATTGCATTTTGCAGATAGCTGCTCTTCGAGGGCGTCTTTGTAAAAAGCAATGATCTCTAATGTCTCGTACGAACTAGGAACTGGGAAGCGGGCGTCTCGCGATGTGTCGTACCAGCGCACATCACGGCGAGCACCATCGACTACTAGATAAAAAGCAACGCTCCCGCTATCCTGAAACTTCCCATCGATTACCAAAGAGCAATGTGCAAATATTTCTTCATCGGCTTTAAAAGCAGCAACAGCAAGCTTTGCGCCTAAAGAAATGAACGGTGGATAAGGGCGAGGTGTTGACGGGGGTTCGATAACCATCGCATTTGGGTGGTCGGTTTTTTTTCTTATTTGACTAAGAGCTTCTACGTAGTAACCCTTACAGTAATGGAAAGGAGAAACCCCCCATCGGTGTTGTTCGTCCGCAGTTAAAAGAGATGGTGAAAAACTCATGAATTGATGTTCGGCCAATTCATGGCTTAAAACATCATACATCCAGTTTAGTTCGGCATTTGCTTTTTCA
Source organism: Pseudomonas asiatica (assembly GCF_040214835.1). Taxonomy (NCBI): domain Bacteria; kingdom Pseudomonadati; phylum Pseudomonadota; class Gammaproteobacteria; order Pseudomonadales; family Pseudomonadaceae; genus Pseudomonas; species Pseudomonas asiatica. The sequence goes on from NZ_CP157874.1 coordinate 1,476,951, forward strand.
ATAAAAGCGGGGGCTACGGGGAAATTTGTATCGCTATCTTTTTCAAACTTAGATGACCAGAAGACTTTGTTGATGATAACTTTGTCAAGCTTGTTTCGATCTTTCAAGAAAGCAAATAATTTTTGCATTCCTTGGAACCAGAGTCGACGACGCTCCATGGATCCTTGAGGAATTATCCTAAAGCCAGCTATGGATGGCTCTTCGAGTAAGCCGCTTTCGGTAAGCTCATTTGAGAGCGTGATTATTTGGCCGGAAGGCAAGGCTATAAGGTCGAATCTTTCATCGATCAGGTCAATTAGGATTATATCTGCGTCATTGAATTGATTGTTCTCGGAGAACATCGCTTTGGAGAAGTCGTACGCAACCATGCGGCGTCGAAAGGCAGAAGGAATGCGTTGTAATGCCTCATCGTTAGCATAAGCCGCACTACATAGTGAAGCCATAGAGGATCTGGCATAGTATTCTAAGAGACTGAAGTCGCTGTTTTCTTCGAGGTTAAATATGTCTCGGGAAACGCAGCTGCCATAGATAATTAAATTCTTAGTCACTGTATTGTTTTAGCCTTCTGGAATGATGCAGTTTGAACGTGCATCAAATGGTGCGACCACATAGCCCATATGGTTTTTGGGCGTAACCGAACTGATTATCTTGGCCAACACTGATGCGGTTCGATATTCATGGGACGGTTAGCGGTGGCGATCATATAGGATCCAATTTATGCCTTGTGAGGGGTAGCTGATAATGCATTATCCCGAGCAGGAAGGGCGAATGCAACGACCACGCAGCGGTTGCTAGGCGCTCTAAACACATAATACGTCACACAAATAAAATCGTGACGCACTGGGCGCTCATGCATGGGGTTCTTGATGTCGTCATGCTGCTTGAGTCGTAAAGCTATGACCCCCGGATAGCGCAGATAGTTCATTTTTCGGTCGACTGGATGCGCTGTAGGGCGTGGTAGCCGAGGGTCTTTCTTAGAGGTCTATACGAATGGAGGCAGGGCTGGAGGAAAAGTGTAAGCTTTTATAAGAATAAACTACTTGGAGGATAATTGAGCCAGGTATGCAAACTTCAGCTCGAGAGAAGCCTTTCAAAAGTTGAGAGTTCGCGACCCTTGCTATGTCCTAACTTTTAGTATTCTGGCCTGTTGATCGAGCCAGGTATTTTGGCGAAATCTGCAGAATGTCCTTGGCCATTTCTTTCTTGATGTTGTTTCGAGAGAATTGCTCGACAAAATCAGAGCGAGAGGTTTGCTGCATTTCCAGACGTTGAAAGGCTTCAATTGCACCGTCTATATCGCAAGGTCGAAACAGTGCAATGTTCTTGATGCGCTTTTGCGCAAAGCGCGCCGCATAACCAGAAAGGCCACCCCAAATAGGTTTGTTGGTGGCGGCGTACTCAAACAGCTTCGAGGGAAGGACGCGGCGAAATGCCTTTAGGTTATTCAAGTGCAAAAAAAGTACGTCTGCTTGATAATAAACACGAAGCAGTTCATCTCGCTTCATTGGTTGTGAAATTCGAACGTTATCGACCTTAGCATGCTCCAAGGCAATCTTAAGGTGTTCTAATGTGCTGCCAGCACCGACTAGGTGAAACTCAACTTGATCGGCAAGTCGCTTTGCGAGTTCTGGAAGTATTTGGTGGAGCCCTTGTCCGGTGCCAATATTGCCTGCGTAAACCACTTTAATTCTCGACGACTTTTTTTCGGACTCTGCTATCTGGGAGGGCGAGATTTGGTTGATGAATAAATCATCTACGCCATTGGTGTAAAGAGTGAAATCTCGACCTGGATAGCGAGTGTTGAAGTAAGGCAGGAATCCAGGTGATATCAAATTCACTCGGGTCGCTCTATTAATCGTCCAACGCTCAATCGGTGAGAAAGTTAATGCTGCGAAACGCCCCCATCGAGCGGGTAAGAGCTCTCGTAAGGTATCAACGAAAATGTCGCGAATATCTAAATACAATCCACAACCATTTCGTTGCGCGATGAAAGCCCCGAGAGATGCAGTCATTAAGCGCGACGATGTGGCGAAAACCAAATCGTAGTTTTGATTTCGTGTGATCTTTAAAGCGTTGGTAGCAAAGCTGATGAAAGCTCTAGCCTGGTCCCTAATCCCACTTCGATGTGCCGGTACATCAATGCGCCTTATTGTTAACAGCGGGGAGCATTCAAAGTTCACCGCATTTGCTGTAAAGGAGTGATAACGATTAGGGCGTGTCGTGACCACATCGATAGCCACGTGCTCTCCTAATTCAGCCCTTAGCGCGTTGACCAGCGCTTCTGCACGAAATGAACCGGCCGAAAGATCCGGCGGGTAGTAAAAGCTTAGCAGAAGAATCCGGGTGGTCATTATCGAACCTATTCTATTGGTGTGGTCGCAGGGAGTATTTGTTGGTAAAGGTCCACCAAGCGAGCCTCCTGCTCCTCCCAATTCAAGGTACTTGCAGTTGCGCGCGCGTTACTGGCAAGTTTTTTACGCAACTCGAGATCTGTAACCAGTTGGTTCAGCGCACGTGCTAGAGCAGGTGAATTATTGGCTGGTACCAGTATTCCTACATCATTGTTACGCACGATGCGACGTATTTCAGGGAAATCAGTTGCTACAACAGGGAGTCCAGCGATCAAATATTCGAAGAGTTTGTTGGAGTCGGTAGTGTAGTGATTGAGACAAGTGTTTTCGATTGGCTGCACGCCAATGTCAGCAGATGCTGTGTACTTTGGCAGTTCTGATAGAGCTACCGTGGGAATGAAGTGAACACGTTCCTGCAATCCGAGTTCCTCGCAGAGCTGGATCAGGTTTTGAGTCAGGCGCCCGCCTCCGATAAGCACAAAGTAGGCATTTGGCACCTCTTTGGCAGTTTTAATCAGCTTTTCAAGCCCTCGACCTTGCTGCAAGCCACCTTGATAAATGACTATCGGCCAAGGCGCTGCCAGACCAAGTTCTTCTCTAATGCGATTCGATGTTTCACAATGAGACAGCCGAGGACGATTTTGTAAAACAGTAGGGCGTGCTACTCCATAAGCGCGAGCAAAGTACTTCGCTCTTGCATCGGTCGTAGTAATGCTGCCATCTACTTTGGGCATCAGCAACTTTTCAACCAAGCCAACTAGGCTGCGGAAGCTTTCATAACCTTCGCGACTGGTGCTGATTTCATGGGCGTCATAAACCAAACGTGCTTGGCTGAAGCGGGCTGCTAGCCAGGATGTGGGTAGGGTGTTCACATCGTGGGAGTGCACAAGATGAGGGCGATACCGGACCATGTGCCAAAGAAGAGCAGTATGCGTCCATGTTCGGGCGATAAGGCGGAGAAGTTGATGCTTGAACGTGAGTTTGCCAATGGGGCCTTGAGGTTTGCTCGTGCGGGGTGCCACATTTGGCACAGTTCTGCCCTTACGCCAACGCCACAACGGACTACGAGCAACACGGAAGACTTCAATACCATCCTTTAGTTGTTCCTGCTGGCTAGTTACGCCGGGAGTATGCAAAGCAAAGACTTTAACTTTATAGCCTGCCCGTTGGAGGGTTTGGGCTTCTTTCAGAACACGAGCATCATTCAGGAATTCATTCCAAACAATCATGGCTACGCGTTGCATACGGCTACCTCTAAAGCTGATTGGTTGAGTGCACTTACCAAATTTGAAATTTGAGGAAGGGTTTCAGCAGCCGATATATAGTTTTGTCTGACGAGAAACTGATCGAGTTGGAAGCATAGGGCCGAAAAATGCAGGTGCTGCACCGTAATCTCCTGCATATCTACGCGTTGCTCTTTGAGTTCAATTAGCAGTTCAGAAAGCAATGGTTCCAGTTTTTTGGATATTTGCAGGCTGGCTCCGACGGGCTCGAGGCTCCAGTTTCCCCAGTAACTGGCCGTAAGGGCTCCAGTGTTGGAAATGAATATTTGGTCCTTGCCCACCTGAGAGTTACAAACATGAAGAGGAAGGGTGCGAAGCAGATAGCGAATGCTTTCTATATGTCGCATGAAATCCTCGAATGCAGCTTTGTGTTGGCTGACGTCGAGCGCCTCGCCTAGATTGATCAGTGCGGAATCACTTAGGCGATCCCACAGGAGCGGCCTGGAACGGGTATATTTCTGTACCAGTGATTGAGATGGGGTGCTTCTCATGAGGAGTTTGGTAAGTTCAAGTTGATGTATACCAAATTCAACCGCGGGTATTTTGTTCAGGTGCTCTGGTCGGAAAATGTGACAGTGAAAACCATCTAGCACAGTTGCATGAACGAAAGGAAGGGTATAAAGGTTCCGAACGTGCGGATCGGAAAGTAAAGTCGCTTCGTTGATGGCCAAAGTGCTTCGCGTGGTGTTGAAGATTTTGATAAGATGTGTGTCTGAAGTTCCCTGGATGCATTTTGACCTGACTTCGAGAGCGAACACATCGTGCACTCCACTTTGATGCCAGTTTACATGATGCTCTGTATAAGCCTTCTGCATGACGTCGTTAAGTAAAGCCGGCACCCAATTGTCGATCTGGCTTTGCGTGAAAATGCTCCAGAACTTTGTTGCTTTAGACTTTGTTTCGCCTGTTAATTTATGACCGTTAAAAAACAGGGCTGAAATCTGAAGGCGCTGCTCTTTCAGCAGCATCACATCCTGTATGAGCAAGGTCGCACGCTGCATGATCTGACGTGTGAGCAATACTCCGATTATAGCTGGAAGCAAGCTTGGTGGCGTATCTGAAAGTAGATCATAGGCGAGATAAGAAAAAGAAGCCAAGAAGCCAAAGGATCCCATTGAATTAATTAGTTCGTAGGTGCCTTCGTTTGTCGACGATGAGTTACCTTTTTTTAACGCAGATATAGCTTTGGCGGCGACGCCCATGCAGAGCCAGAATGAGATGACTGCGATAGTCAGCTCTAAATAGATGAATCCAAGTGCCGCGATGGTTAGTGCGAGAAAAACTACAGCAGCTAAACTGCGTGTAAATCGAAGATATGCCTTGCGGGCTACATCATCCTGCCCATCGAAGACAATCAACTTGCTGCTATTGTTTACCAGCTTTTCGCTGCCAAGGGCTGTTAGCTTCTTTGTTATCGATTCTGATGCAAGATAAAGCAAGTAGAATGCAATGGCTGCAATGCAGAGGCCTACGAACAGGTTCTTTTGCTCAAATTCCTTGAAATATTCGGGGAAGTATGAGGGGATGGAAGGTGACCCAATAAGAATGATTGCCTTCAGGGGCAGATATGATGCTGCCAACAAGCTGATCTGCGCTGCTAAAGTGCAGATGATGATTGTGAGGGTTAGCCCCGGAATATTGCGAGTTATCTTGGAAGCAACGGAATAGATCCAGCGGCCTGAGTTGGGGTTTACGCTTTTTGCTTCGTTCATGATAACTTGCCTTGTTTCAAGTGTATCTGGGTTTTCCGGGGCGTTACTTTAGTTTATTGCCCAGGAAAGTACTGCTTGGGTGGCTGCCTGGTTAAGGTTGGGCTGTTTGAAGTTTGCAACAATCATCGCGGAGTTCGGCTTCCTGAAGTATACCTGAATTGTCGACTCGTCTTGAGTTTTAATGGTCGGGTTGTAGCCGTTCTTTTCTAGTGCTTGGCTGAAGTCTTGGTATACAGTCTTCAGGTCAGCAGTGGTCTCGAAGTAATGGAATTGACGATCCTTCTCGTCCTTGGTTGTCAGGTAGCTTTTGGTGCTCTTGACATTATTTAAGGAGATCTTGTGGCCTTCCTTAAGGTTAACGTTGGCGGTGTTCGGCGCATCGCAAGCGGTCAGGAAAAGGGCTAGAATCGAATACAGAGCAATCTTTTTCATGTTTGTTCCGAAATGCTTCAGTTTTGGTGGGCTGTAACAGTGAATTTCGCTTTAATAGCGTTCTTCATTTCAAATGCGACCATCGTCGTGTCAATCTGCTGCATGAATCCAACTCCGCTGATGCCTTTTATCAGTTGATCATCGTTCCAGCCTGTGACGACCGTGCAAGGGCAGTTCGAAGCGATGGTAATTCGATAGCTGGACGCCGGATGACGAATTTCCACGCCATCCTCAGTTGTTGTCACCCGCGTGCCGTCACCGCAGTGGAACAGGCTAAACATGGGCTTGTCTTTCAGTGTTGTATGGATCTCGTCGCTGATATCAAGCTGCAGTTGATCCAGATATCCTGTGATGCTGCGTTTTACGATGGCGTCGGTAAAGGCGTCATGCGAGCCATGCAAAGCAAAGTCATTGCCAATGATCTCCCCTGCAAGTTGAGCGTGCCCGGGTTCAATGCTATATGGCACATCGCCGATAACCGGGTTGTTGTGAGAGTAGGGGCCCCTCAGGAAGCTTTGTATTGGCTTAACATACTCATGCGAGTAGAAGCTAGGGTCGATAAGCCACTCAATACCATCCATGAACAACGTGAAAGACAGGTTGTCCTGATGTTTGTGTGTTTTGCACAGCGAAGTTGCAAACATGGTCAGCATGTAAGCGGTCTGTGCATGGTTGCCCTTGATAATCGCGTATCCTGCAGTCGGAAGGATCGTCGCGGAGGCAGTTGGGTAATTCTTGCAATTACGTACCGTTTCCAGGTCCGGATTAGCGCGGCGGAACGTGTCGCCCTGCGCAGGGGAGCGATTATCTGGGTAGCGCAAGAAGTCAGAGAATTTGAGTAGTTCTTCAGCGACCGTTGGAATGGTGGTGACGTGGGAACTCTGCTGCGCCAGTTCGCCGGCGAAGGCGATCAGCCGTTGCACACCTTGGTGATAGCCGATGGAGTTTTCTACAAACACCGCGTAACCGTTGTCGCGAACGATCAACCTGTCAAGCTGGTCAGTCAGGCGTGACAAGGCCAGCGACTGCCAGCGTTCGGAGCATGGGAAATCGGGCATGGCCAGGCTGGTTGCCAGCAGTGCCATATCCTGGAACCAGGCATGGTTGTGGTAGCGGGATGCTTGGTGAGAGGCGTAGAACATCTCCGAAGCCAGCAGCTGGGCGTGTTTGAAGATGGCTGCGCGCAGGCGCACCATGAAGCGGGTATCGAACTGCTGCTTTGCACCAATATCCCAGATCATCAAGAACGCTAGCAGTCGCTCGGCGGTGCCATGGTCATACCAGGCAAACTTCCTGTCCTCGTCGGCATTGAAATAGCTTCGTTCCAGCCAGTTACTGGTGAACTCGCGTGCCGGGAACAGAGGAGCAACGCTGCTCTCTTGCCGTGCATGCAGCATCAGAATGATTGCCGGATGCAGCGAATGCCACGAAAAACGATAGGTGCCAACAGCGTCAAGTTCGTCTGGCAGGGTCAGTTGCCAGTCCCAGTCCAGGCCAATGTTTCCATAGAGTGGGCAGACGCCTTTCTCCAGATAATCATTCGCTTGAGTCGGCACGTCCTTGAAGCACTTCTCCATGTAAGCATACAGAGAATCGAGAAGTGCTTCGGGAAGAGGCTGTCTTGCAAAACCTTCGGTCAGCCAGGCAGCGGGCTTGTCGTTTTCATGCCAGCAAGTCAGGCGCTCGATCTCCAGGGTGGAGCCTTCTTCTTGCGGCTGTCCTTTGAAATAGAGCTTTATTTCCTCAAAATCGCAGGCGGGCGGGGCAGCCCAGTCATTCTGAATACCGAATGCCAGGTCGTTGTGCCCGATAGTGAAATCAACCCACTCACCTCGTGCGGCATTCACGATCTTTACATGGCGGTAGCTGCCTTCGAATGTGTAGCCAACGCCGATGTAGTTCAGCTTTTCCCAATCGGATATGCGGAACCTCAGGTGCAGGCCGTTCCCGTGGAAGCTACGCGGCATCTTGAAGCGAAGTTGGTAGACGTTCGCGTTTCCAGTAAAGGTAAATACTGGATTGCCATCCAGCATTGCAGCGCGCGCATTGCCGCTGAAACCCTGCAGGTTGAAAGGCTCGTCGATTTCGCTACCGTGGTTGCAGAATGATCTGTAGTCCAGAATGGCCCGGTCGGAGAGGAAGTCCAACGCAGGCTTATCTACCACGGGTACTGGTGTGGCCTCGATTTCGTCTTCCTTGAAGAGGTGATCGCGGATTTTCTTAAGCATGTCTTTGTAATGTTTTCTGAATAGTGAAAAGGGCGCAGCCCTCAATGGCGCTGCAAGGCGCTCAGTCAGTTCGCCGAAAGATGATCGCAGAGCACGCTGCGGCAGCTGATCTGCTGCCGCGCTGCCACGGGTGCCAACAGTTGGCTCTGCACCAGGATCATGCTTGTCGAATCAGCTCGATTTCACGGTTGATGATTGAATGCTTGGCGGTTTGTTTTTCAACACGTACACGTGCCGCAGCGGACATCTTACGGAACAGTTCCGGTGATTCGATCACCCGCGCGATACCGTCTGCCATCGCTTGGGCGTCATCGCCAGGTGCAAGAATCCCACATTCATCATCGACGAATTCAGGGATCGCTGTAACGGCGTTTGTCACGGCGACCAGACCGGAAGCCATCGCCTCATCACGGGAGACACCTTGTGCATCCATGCGTGTCGGGCAAAGGAACAGGCCGTACTGTTTGTGCAGTGCTGCAATCTCTTGATGCTTGAGGAAGCCGCGCTCAATTGTCACGTTGCTGAACTTGCGCAGCGGGGCGAGGGTGTCTTCAAACAATACGCCATCACCAATCATGCGGAATTCAAGGTCCTTGAAGTACGGTTTCTCTGCCAGCAGCTCGATCGCTTTGACACTCAGGTCGTTTGCGTACTTGGCGGATGCATAGGGGCGGATGGACAGCAGCTTCATACGCTGCGCTTCCGGCTTGGCCTGGTACGAGAACGTTTCCGTATCAATCGGGTTATGAATGATCTCGTAGCGATCTTCAGGAATGCGGAAGCCCACATCCTCCATTACTTCTTCAGCAAAGTAGCGAGACACGAAGACGAGTTTCAGGTTGGCTGGTATGTTGCTCAGCGTCTCGCGCCAGAACGCCATGCGTTTTTCGCTCTCGACTTTTGCCAGCGCCAACTGGTGTTCATCCGAGTAGTTGTACTCGCGTCGCCACCAAGGCTGTACCTCTGCGCCGTGCACCCACACCACTACCTTGACCAGGTGCGTGAAGCGCTTGAGCACCTCCCACATATCGGGATCCAGGAAGTGCACCAGCACGCTCTTGTACTGGCCACTTTCAAGCATCTTGGTGAGCGTAGTCTGGCACCCGGTTACCACATCCACGTTCTGGAACTCGTGATAGCTGACAGCCTCGTTCTTGCGCAGGCGGAAGATGTCGACGTTCAGGTTCTGCTCCTGATACGCCATCACTCGGCTATGCACAAAGCCGTTGCGATACAAGTCTTCATAGGCCGGGTAATGGTTGGTGACAACCAGATGTTGCGAACGGCCCAGCATCTCCGACGGCTGCAGGTTGCGGTGGCCGAGCACCAGCGACTTGATCTCGGTGTTGCCGGAAGCATAGGCACGCAGGCCGAAGCGCACGAAGGCGGCTTCCGGCGGCACATCGGAAGTCTGGTTACGGTTGGCATGCTGCATCACGTGGCTGATCCGCTGCTTCTCGGCATCGAGGAACAGCACCACCAATTGCAGGTTCAGGCCAGGCGTGCAGTCGAGGTACAGTTTGAGCTTTCGGTCCTGGATATTCAGCTGGTCCAGGCTGACTTCATTCAGCGCATACACATACTCGTGCTTGCCATCTGCCAGCTTGGAGTTCACGCGCCAGCTATCGACATCGACGGCCAGGTCGAGGAACTTGTTGTGCTTGACTCCGAATATCTCGGCCAAGGCGCGGCCAGTGATTTCCGGTGAGTCGTGGCTGACTTTCAGAGGCGCGATGGCTTGGGCCCGCGCCTGCAGTTGGTCGATGGTCATGCCGAGGTTCAGGTCCAGGTCGTCAGCCTTGGCGCTGATCTTGTCGTGCTGTGCCGCGCCATTCTCGCAATAGTTGAATGGGTCGATCGCCAGGCCTTGCTCGTGTGCGTACTCCAGCGATGGCAGGCCCTTCAACCAGTTAAGCAATGGCTGGCCGGCAATGATTTCGGTTGCGACCAACGAGCGCCGTGCGCGCAGCGATTGAGCTGGACGGTATGCCAGTTCATTCGACTGCAGCTTGGCATCTTGCCCTTGGCAGGTGAAGTGAGCAGCTTTACCAACCACCTGTGCACGGCTGTAGCGCGTTGCCAGTGCCAGGTCGAGCAGGTAGTTAGGGCCGTAGTAATCGCCCGGTACAAACGCGGCAACCCACGGGGTGTTGCCAACCAGCTCGCCAAGGCTGGATTTCTTCAGTTGGGCTGGTTTGAGTACCACGACACGAGGGTCATCACTCACGATGCTGCCCTGATAGGCATCGGTGATGATGACCATGCGTACCTGGCTGTAGGTCTGGCGGTTCAGGTGGGCGCGCAGCATGTCGAACTGCTGGCGATCCTGAGCTTCGCAGACGACTACGATTTCCGGCAGGCGCTGGGTCTTGACGGTGCCTGTCACCTTGGTGAGCACGTATTCCAGGCGCTGAGTGTAAGTGTGCTCTTGCATCACTTTACGCAGGGCGGCGAGCTTCAGCTTGTCACTGTTGAGCGGGTCTTCGGCCAGCAGCTCCAGGCGGCGCAGCATCTCTTCGCCATTGTCGGAAGTGACGACCAGGTCGCCGAACAACAGGCGCACACCGCGCGAGAAGTTGCTGACGGTGATGGTGTTGCAGCCCAGCAACTCGAATACTCGACGTGCGAACATCGATTGCGACTGCTTGATCGAGTTCAGGTTGATCGCATACCGGTAGCCCTTGTAAGCCGTGTCGATTTTTTCGAAGGGCAGGGTGCCGACGATGTAGGGCTGGTATTCCTCGGGGAACTGATAGTTCGCATCGTTCTTGCCGAAGTTGCGGTCGAAGATTTCCAGCGGGCGGAACTTCGGCAGCTCGCAGACGAAATTGCCCAGGTCGCGGGTACGTTCCGGGTAACGGGCGTAGTAGGCGCCAGCGAAGCAGAAGGCGTCTTTGCGCTCGTACAGCTCGATCGGGTTATGCAGCGCTGGCTGGCAGGCGAACGGCAGCAGGTAAACTCGATCGTGACCGAGCGCACCCTTGTAGCGGTGAATGCAGTCGATGTCGGTGGTGAACACATGGTCGAACTGCTTGGCAGTGGTCAGGAAGGTCTCGAAGTGAACCGGGTCTTCCTTGTTCCAGAACACGGTTGGTACCTTGTTCTGACGGCACCAAGACAGAATGTCCTGAAGTTCCTGGCTGTTGTGGCCAACCTTGCTACCCCACAGTTCATCCTTGCCGCGCCAGGCAGATTCGATGAACAGCAGTTCTGGGCCGAAACCTTCCAGTTCTGCCTTCCAGTTGCCAGGAGTGAGCTGCATCAGGTTGCATTCGTAGCGGTACGAGCCAAAGGTAAACTCGTCCATTACGCACGCCACTTTCAGGCGGCTTACAGGTTGGTCGGCCTGGCGCAACAGCGTAGAGCGGCTCTGCGCGCTGGTAGGCAGGGCCTCCGGCAGCTTCAGGTAGTTCTCATCCTGAATGATCGGTGCAGGAGGCAGCAGGGCCTTCATCGGTTCGTTGGCGATCCGCTTCTGTTCGCTTTGCTGGCGTTGCTGGTTGGCCTTGCGGTACAGGCGCAGTAGGCGCACGGGCAGTTTGACCAGCCCGCCCAAGGAGGTTGCGCTGCTCTTGATCTGGTAGCCCAGCTGGTAAGTCATGCTGGTGCGTGTCTTGACCAGACGCTGTTCGGCTAGATGGCGTTGTGTGTTGGCTCGTTCCAGATTCGCATTGAGTTCGTCGATCTTGCGCTGTTGCGCGGCAGTGCGCTCTAGCAATTGATTGAGGTTGGCCTTCAGTTGCGGGATTTGTTCAGTGCTGACGGTGCGGTACTTCAGGTTTGCCGCACCCAAGCCTGCTTTCGACGAGTTGAGCTCGTTTTCCAGCTGCATGCGCAGGCCTTGCCACTGTTCATTGGTGGCCGCAAGGCTCGCCTCCGCCGCCAGGCGGCTAGCAGTTTCAAGCGTCAACTGTTCGGCCAGCGCATCCTTGGCCTGATTCAGAGAGGCAATGGTTTCTGCCTGTTCTATCTGGGTGTCTTGTGCTTGGGCATTGGCCTGCATCATTGCGTGCAGTTGCTCTTCCAGGCCATTGCGCAGGTCGACCAGTTTATTGATGGTGTTGGCCTGGGCAGCATGCTCACGCTCGTTGCGTGCCTGTGTTTCGCTCATCGCCTGCAACTGGCTTTCCAGTTCAGCTTGACGCGCTTTCAACAGGGCAATGGTTTCGGCCTGTGCAGCGTCGGCCCGTTGGGTTTGGGCCTGCAATTCGTTCATATACTCCAACTCGCTTTCAAGTTCGGCTTCCAATTCCGCTTGGCGCATGCGCAGCGTAGTGATGCATTCATCCTTCTCGGCAATATCCTGATCGCTCTCGTATTGCAGTTGGCTCATTGCCTCCTTCTGTTTCTCCAGCGCGGTCTCCAAAGTCGCAAGGCGTTCGCGCAAGGTGGCAATGGTGTCTTCATGAGTAGCACTTGTCTGATCCGCCAGGGCCTGAGCCTCTGCCGATACTTGCCGCTGACTTTCCAGCGCGGCTTGCAGGGCTGCCTGCTGAGCGCGGAGGGCAGTGATGGTGTCTACATGGCCAGCATTGGTCTGCTCGGCCTTGGTCTGCAGTTCGGTTGCCGCCTGCCGCTGATTTTCCAGCCTGGCTTGCAAGGCGGCTTGCTGTGCACGAAGCACTGTGATGGTTTCTACATGACCATCGTTGATCTGCCGGGCTTGGACAAGCTGCTCTGACAACGCCTCTAGCTGAGCCTCCAGTTCGTCACGCTGTTTCTGAAGCGCACTCTTGCTTTCATTCAGGTTTGCATTGTCGAGCTGGTCCTTTGCCTGAAGCTCCAACATTTGCTGAAGCCGGCTTTCCAGGTCATCGTGTTGCGCCTGCAGGGCGGCTATCTCTGCCGTCTCGTTTGCTGCCAGCGCTTCAGCAGCCACACGCTGCTGATCGGTGGCCAGCAATCGTTCTTCGATGCTGTGAAGGGATTGCTGCAGGGTTTCCAGCTCCTGGTTCCGCTGCTCCAGTTCGTCGTTGGCTACGGTCAGTTCCTGGCATGTCTGCGCCTGGGTTTCTTCAAGCGCCGCGAATCGCTGTTCCAACTGGGCATACTGCTGCGCAGTGGCGAGGCACTTTTCATTCGCCTCGCCCAACTTGGACTTGAGTGAATCAAGCTCTTCATTGAGCGCCTGGATGCTGCGCGCGCTGGCCTCAAGGGCTTCCCGGCTCGCTTGCTCGATAGAACTGATATGTGATTCGCGATCCTGCAGCTGACGCGAGAGGGTCTCGGCTTTCTGAGCTTCGGGCTTTAGCAGGGAAAGTTGTTCAGTGGTCAGCCGGTACTTTCTGTTGGCGTCATCCAGGCGCTCCTTGATTTCCTCAAGTTCTTGTACCCGCTTTGCCTTGGCGTCGAGCATTTCGCGGTTGGCCTGTTGCAGCGCCGCAATGTCGGCATCGCGGTTTTGCAACGTTCTGGATAGCGTTTCAGCCTTCTGGGCTTCCGGCTTGAGTTGAGCAATCTGTTCGTTGGCGGTGCGATACTTCTTGTTCGTGTCTTCCAGTCGCTTACCGATTGCGCCAAGGCTCTCGCGCAGGGCGCGCTCGATGGATTCGAAGGCCTTTTCAAGCTCACGGACGCGATCGATAGTCAGCGAGTCAATAACACCAGGTTTATGCGCTTCGCTCTTCACGGCAACGATACCCAGCCACTTGCCGAGCATCTTTACATCGATGATCTGCAAGTGTTCGGCCAGCAGCCGGAACGGTTCCATCAGGTAGAACGTGTGTTTGTGGTCAATGAAGTCATTAACCCCGAACGGCACGGTAATCACCAGTCGGCCACCCTGCTTGAGCAGGTCGTGGGCCTTTTCGATGAACAGCTCCGGGCGTACCAGGTGCTCGAGCACTTCGCTGATGACAACGGTGTCCGGTTCAACCTCGAGCGTGTCCAGTGCGAGGAAGTCTGAATTGATATACGTGACGTTCTGCTGGATGTGGGCCGGTTCGGCAGACAGGTAGCCCTTGGCCTCTTCGATGGCCTGCGGGCTGGTATCCACTCCAGTGATCTGGCAGCCTTCACGTGCCAGCAGCAGGGGCACGATGCCCTGCGAGCAGCCGACATCCAGGATCCGGCGCCCTTTGACCTGGGCGCAGATCCAATGGATGCGGGACTGCGTTTCCCGCATGAATTGCTCCCCCAGCTTGCCGTAATAGGCTTCCATCACGCGGTCATGAATATCGGCCAATGGTGAAGGCAGCTCTGTGTTCACGGTAAGTTTCTCAAGCGTGGGGTTGTTCATGCGGTTGGGTCCATCAAGCCTGGGTAACGCCGGCGGCGTCGATCACGAATGCCGCGTCGCGCACGTTGAAGGTGCCGCGGAATTCGCGGTGCTTCACCAGCAGTACGTGGATGTCGGCGCTGTCCTGGGCAAAGTCGAAGTCCACATGCTCGTGGCGCGCCAGGCGCTGCGGCAGGGCTTCGATGTTCGGCTCGACCAGTTGCAGGGTGGCTTCCAGCTCGTTGCCCAGACGCTCGGCAATGCTCAGGGCAGGGCTTTCGCGCAGGTCATCGATGTCGGCCTTGAAGGCCAGGCCGTAGCAGGCAATTTTCACTTGCTGGGCCGACTTGCCCGGGTTCTTGATCAGGAAGTTGGCCAGGGCCATCTTGACCTTGTCGATCACCCACTCAGGCTTGCTGTCGTTGACCACGCGGGCGGTGCGGATCAGGCGCGCCTGCTCTGGGGTCTGGCTGACGATGAACCATGGGTCGACGGCAATGCAGTGGCCGCCCACGCCTGGGCCCGGCTGCAGGATGTTGACGCGCGGGTGGTGGTTGGCCAGGCGAATCAGCTCCCACACGTCGATGTCCAGCTTGTCGCAGATGATCGACAGTTCGTTGGCGAAGGCAATGTTCACGTCGCGGAAGCTGTTTTCGGTCAGCTTGCACATTTCTGCGGTGCGGGCGTTGGTGACGATGCACTCGCCTTCAACGAAGGTGCGGTACAGGCGTACGGCAGCTTCAGAGCACTTCCTGGTCATGCCGCCGATGATGCGGTCGTTTTCCACCAGCTCGCGCAACACGTGACCTGGCAGCACGCGCTCAGGGCAGTGGGCAACGCGGATATCGGAGTCTTCACCGTGGGTTTGCGGGAAGCTCAGGTCCGGGCGGGCCTGGGCCAGCCAGAAGGCCATCTGCTCGGTGGCGCCGACAGGGGAGGTCGATTCCAGGATGACCAGGTCACCCTTTTTCAGCACGGGCGCGATGGCCTTGCTGGCGGACTCGATGTAGCTCAGGTCCGGCTGGTGGTCATCCATGAACGGGGTTGGCACGGCGATCAGGAAGGCGTCGGCAGCTTCCGGAACGGTGGAGGCGCGCAGGTAGCCCTCGGTCACGGCAGCGTGTACCACCATGTCCAGCTCAGGCTCGACGATGTGGATTTCACCACGGTTGATGGTGTCGACTGCGAGCTGGTTTACATCGATACCGATCACGTGCTTCTTGCGGGCGGCGAAAACGGCGGCGGTTGGCAGGCCGATATAGCCCAGGCCTACGACGGAAATCTTGTTGAAGCTCATGCTACTTCCTTGGAACGGGAGAAGTTGGAAAGTGCGTCGAGGATTCGCGCGCACGCTTTTCCATCGCCGTAGGGGTTGTGGGCGAAGCTCATCTCGCGATAGGTCGCATCGTCGGTCAGCAGTTTCGCCAGGTTTTCGGTGATCGATTCCACGTCGGTACCCACCAGCTTGACGGTACCGGCAGCCACGGCTTCCGGGCGCTCGGTGGTGTCACGCATGACCAGTACCGGCTTGCCCAAGGCTGGGGCTTCTTCCTGGATACCGCCGGAGTCGGTCAGGATCAGGTAGGAACGGGTCATCAGGTAGACGAACGGCAGGTAGTCCAGCGGCTCGATCAGGTGAATGTTGTTGACGTCGGCCAGCAGGCGGTTGACCGGTTCGCGCACGTTCGGGTTGAGGTGTACCGGGTAGACGATGTCCACATCAGGGAATTGACGCGCGGTTTGCACCAGGGCCTGGCAGATGCGCTCGAAGCCGCCACCAAAGTTTTCGCGGCGGTGGCCGGTGACCAGCACCATGCGGCGCTCAGGGTTCAGGAAGCTGAACTGGTTTTCGAACTGGCTTTTCAGCTCGGGGCTTTCCAGTTTGCGGACCACTTCCAGCAGCGCGTCGATCACGGTGTTGCCTGTGGTGTAGATGGTCGCGGCGTCCGTACCTTCACGCAGCAGGTTGTCCTGCGAGGTGGAGGTGGGCGCGAAGTGCAGGGCGGCCAGCGCGCCCGTCAGGCGGCGGTTGCCTTCTTCCGGCCATGGCGAATACAGGTTGCCTGTGCGCAGGCCGGCTTCCACGTGGGCAATCGGAATCTGCTGGTAATACGCGGCCAGGCTGGTGGCCAGGGTAGTTGCGGTGTCGCCGTGCACCAGTACCACGTCAGGCTTGAACTCGGCCAGCACAGGCTTCAGACCCTGCAGGATGGCAGTGGTCACATCGGTCAGATCCTGGCCGGGTTTCATGATGTTCAAGTCGTAGTCGGGCGTGATCTCGAACAGCTCCAATACCTGGTCGAGCATCTGGCGGTGCTGGCCAGTTACGCAGACACGCGACTCAAAACGGTCGTCCTGGGCAAGGTTGAGGGCCAGGGGGGCCATTTTGATGGCCTCTGGGCGGGTGCCAAATACGGTGAGGGTCTTGAGGGACACGGCGACGGTCTTCTGTGTATTGATGTAAAGGCGATTGGATCTGGTGTTACGGGGTGCAGATCACAGGTATTACGCAAATCGGCCGGGGGGAGTGGCCTAGGGGGCTCCACACACGCAAGCGCGAACGGGGGGCTTTGAAGGTGGTGAAGAAAAATTCATTTGGCTCGGATCCTTCAAGCATAGCGGTTGTCCAATGACCGCAAATTTATCATTTCGTCATCAAGATGACATCCCGTATGGCACGTTTTTTTCCCCTGATCGTCCGAATTTGCCTCTATCTATCGGATGATTGGATCCTATTTTTGAAAGTTGCATCAAGAAAAACGATTGTTTGATGTTATTCAGGCATCATGCCAATAAAGTCAATACAACCGAGGCATACGACGAATGGGATGGGGCCTTGTCCGGCAAGGCTTGTGGGAAAAACAACAGCTTTTGGTCTGAATGAAACCTAGGTTAAACGGGAATTTACCTAGCGGCGATTTGCTATCGCCTTTGTTTCATGAACTTATCCTGAAATATGGCGTAACGCCATTGCTTTTGGGTGGGCGAAGTTGCTTTTTTTAATGTCGGATTCGGTAACGATTAACCAGTCAAGAGCCTTTTTGCAAAATGGCAGAGCCGCTAGGGTTGATTGCGCAGCCGAAGGAAAACGGCTGCTGGAAAATGACCAACCCAGGAGTGTTCACCATGCGTAACAACGTTCTGTCGTACCTGCTGCTGCCGCTGTTCGCCAGCCTGTCCTTTTCCCTTAGCGCTGCCCCGGCCAGCGCCACGGCGGTGCCCGAGCCGGTGCCGGTGGTAAGCCAGCAGCAGGCCCAGCAGCCGCAGCGGCTGGACCTGAACACCGCTGACGCGCTTACTTTGCAGAAGGAGCTGAACGGGATAGGGAGGGCCAAGGCTGAGGCCATCGTGGCGTACCGGGAGGCCAATGGGCCGTTTGCCTCGGTGGATGAGCTGCTGGAGATCAAAGGGATTGGTAATGCGTTGCTGGAGCGCAACCGTGACAAGGTGATGGTGGAATAGGGGGGAGGGGCTGGGGTTTGTATCCTGGCCCTGACGTTCATGAAGTAGGCGATCTAATTGGCTGGTTGACGCGCCCCCTGTAGGAGCGGCCTTGCGTCGCGATAGGGCTGCAAAGCAGCCCCAGCTATTCCTGCAGTGCCGCTGAACCCCGGGGGGGCCGCTTTGCGGCCCTTTCGCGACGCAAGGCCGCTCCTACATCGACCGTGACAGCCGGTCAGATCGTGGCAGCGCCAGCGACCGGTGGGCGCTAGCGGTCCTGCGCATCCTTGGCATCCGCTTCGGCATTGCGCTCATGTACCTTGCGCAGCTGTTCTTCGGTCAGTGGCAGTTTCTTTGCCGTGTCGCGCAGCAGCATCAGCCCGCCGACGATCGAGCCGAGCGCTATGATGAGTATCAGCCAGGCATACCAGGGCATTTTCGTTCTCCTTTGCTGGTGATGGGCAGCGCTTGTACAAATGTTGAGCAATTGCCCGTTCCGTTGGTTCAATTATAGGAGCCAGCCACTGTCGGGCCAATTCCGTGACCCGCGGGCCCCAAAGCCTGTGCCACTTCGTTTACAATGCGCGCCGTTTTCGACTTGCCAAGAGACCCTGCCCATGTCCGCCTGCCAGACGCCCCTGATCGTCGCCCTGGATTTCCCTACCCGTGAGGCCGCCCTGAAGCTGGCTGACCAGCTTGACCCTGCGCTGTGCCGGGTGAAGGTTGGCAAGGAGCTGTTCACCAGCAGTGCTTCGGGCATTGTCGAAACCCTGTGCGACAAGGGCTTCGAAGTGTTCCTGGACCTCAAGTTCCACGACATCCCCAACACCACCGCGATGGCGGTGAAGGCTGCCGCCGAGATGGGGGTATGGATGGTGAACGTGCATTGCTCCGGTGGCCTGCGCATGATGGCGGCCTGCCGTGAAGAGCTGGCCAAGCGCAGCGGCCCGCAGCCGTTGCTGATTGGTGTGACCGTGCTGACCAGCATGGAGCGTGAAGACCTGGCCGGCATCGGCCTGGATGTCGATCCGCAAGAGCAGGTGCTGCGCCTGGCGGCGCTGGCCGAGAAGGCTGGCATGGACGGTTTGGTGTGCTCGGCGCTGGAAGCCCCGGCACTGAAGGCGGCGCACCCGTCGCTGCAATTGGTGACCCCAGGCATTCGCCCGGCGGGCAGTGCGCAGGATGACCAGCGCCGTATCCTCACCCCCCGCCAGGCACTGGATGCGGGTTCGGATTACCTGGTGATCGGCCGGCCGATCAGCCAGGCTGCCGATCCGGCGCAGGCGTTGGCTGCGGTGGTGGCGGAGATTCGTGGGTAAGTAGCCCGCGTTGTAGAGAAAGGCCAGCATGAGAGTGCTGGCCTTTTTTGTTTGGTACATGGCACCGCCTTTGGCGGTGATCGCCGGCAAGACGGCTCCCACAGAAGAGCGCAGCCTCACAGGCAGAGCTGGACCTGTGGGAGCGGGTGAGTCAGCTTTTGGATTTTGGGTTGTTCCCTCAAAGCCTGTCAGTGCAGCTTGTTCTTGGCCAGTTCGACGTCGTTCATCAGGGCCTTGGCCATGGCCAGCAGGTAATCGGCGGAGCCCAGCAGTTTGTGGTCATCTTCCATGTCGCCCTCGCGCACAAGGTGCTTGATGTAGCCCAGCAGCACTGACACGTGCTCGTAGGCATCATCGATCGGCACGCCGGGCTGTACGCGGAGCAGGTCCAGGGTGGGGTTGCCGGCTTCGAGGAAGGTTTCCAGGCCTGCGGTGAGGATGGGGGAGGGGGGGTTCTTTTTCATGGTAGTAGCTCCTGACAAGTGGAACTGCCACGCGGATCTTTCTCACGGACCTGGGCGGCAGTCGTACACGGGGTGAGAAACCGAGGGAGCTTCAAAGCTCGGCCAGACCGAGGTCTGCCCGCGTACGACCGCCATGACAGGCAAGCCAGCTAACTCGCAACAGGTTCTCACACCCGGTCACCAACATGGCGACCCGGTGAAGTTATCCCTGAGGGATTTCCCCGACAATTCAGCTGCTTCCGACCGCTGCGTAGGATAGTTCGCTTGTTGCTTCAAGCTGAAGCGGTGGGGGCAAGGTTCAGGAAAGTCTGACGATTCTCGAGGGGCTGACAGTTGTACGCCTCAAGTGCCTTAGCGCCTGTCAGATCGAGCGCCGCGCGGGCGGCACTCGAGCTCACAGGCGCTGCAAAACCAAAGGCATACACCTGGACGCCCAATCGCAATCCCCAATCAAACCTTCAGCACCAACTTGCCAAAGTTCTCCCCACTGAACAGCTTCAGCAAGGTCTCGGGGAAGGTCTCCAGCCCTTCCACCACATCTTCCTTGCTCTTCACCTGCCCGGTGGCCAGCCACCCGGCAATCTCCAGCGCGGCCTTGCCGTAATCCTTGGCGTAATCCATCACCACGAAGCCTTCCATGCGCGCTCGGTTTACCAGCAGCGACAGGTAGTTGGCCGGGCCTTTTACCGCTTCCTTGTTGTTGTACTGGCTGATCGCGCCGCAAATCACGATACGTGCCTTGAAGTTGATGCGGGTCAGCACGGCGTCGAGGATGTCGCCGCCGACGTTGTCGAAGTACACGTCCACGCCTTTGGGGCATTCGCGCTTCAGGCCGGCCAGCACGTCTTCGGCCTTGTAGTCGATCACCCCGTCAAAGCCCAGTTCGTCCTTCAGGTACTGGCACTTCTCGGCGCCGCCGGCAATGCCGACCACGCGGCAGCCTTTGATCTTGGCAATTTGCCCGACAATGCTGCCCACCGCGCCTGCCGCGCCGGAAATGACCACGGTGTCACCGGCCTTGGGCTGGCCGACGTCCAGCAGGGCGAAGTAGGCGGTCATGCCGGTCATGCCCAGCGCCGACAGATAGCGCGGCAGGGGCGCCAGGCTGGGATCGATCTTGTGCAGGCCCTGGGGTTCGCCAGTGAAGTAGTCCTGCACCCCAAGGGCGCCGCTTACATGGTCGCCCGGCTTGTAGGCGGGGTGGTTGGAGGCAACCACTTCGCCAACACCCAGCGCGCGCATCACCTGGCCCAGGGCCACGGGCGGGATGTAGGACTTGCCTTCGTTCATCCAGCCGCGCATGGCCGGGTCCAGTGACAGGTACAGGTTGCGCACCAGCACCTGGCCTTCGCCGGGTTGTTCGGCGGGCACGGTCTCGAAGCTGAAGTCGTCACGGCGCACGGCGCCGACCGGGCGTTTGGCGAGCAGGAAGCGGCGGTTGGTGTTGGTCATGGCGGGTCCTTGTGGGCAGTGGAAGGGGGAGGCGTCAAATCTACCCTGTTGATGTAGGCAGGTCCTTAACATCACTGACAAGCATGGTAGCCCAACCGGTGGGGTGATGATGCTGCCCGGGCGGGTGGTGGCTGACTATGCTCTGAACCCCACCAAGCACGCTTTGGAGCACGCGATGAGCATGACCTTTTCCGGCCAGGTAGCCCTGGTCACTGGCGGCGCCGCCGGCATCGGCCGGGCAACCGCCCTGGCTTTCGCCCGGGAGGGCCTGAAGGTGGTGGTGGCCGACCTTGACTCGGCCGGTGGCGAGGCCACTGTGGCCCTGATCCACGCTGCGGGCGGGGAGGCGCTGTTCGTTGCCTGCGACGTTACCCGTGACGCCGAGGTGCGCCAACTGCACGAGCGCCTGATCGCCGCCTATGGCCGGTTGGACTATGCCTACAACAACGCAGGTATCGAGATAGAGCAGGGCCGCCTGGCCGAGGGCAGCGAGGCGGAGTTCGATGCCATCATGGGCGTCAACGTGAAGGGTGTGTGGCTGTGCATGAAGTACCAGCTGCCGCTGCTGTTGGCCCAGGGCGGTGGGGCCATCGTCAATACCGCTTCGGTGGCGGGCTTGGGCGCGGCGCCGAAGATGAGCATCTACAGCGCCTCCAAGCACGCGGTGATCGGCCTGACCAAGTCGGCGGCCATCGAGTACGCCAAGAAGGGCATCCGGGTGAATGCGGTGTGCCCGGCGGTGATCGACACCGACATGTTCCGCCGTGCCTATGAGGCCGACCCACGCAAGGCCGAGTTTGCCGCTGCCATGCATCCGGTGGGGCGCATTGGCAAGGTCGAGGAAATTGCCAGTGCCGTGCTGTACCTGTGCAGTGATGGCGCAGCGTTCACTACTGGGCATTGCCTGGCGGTGGATGGTGGGGCTACGGCGATCTGAGCCGAAACCGCGTGGCCTTCTTCGCGGGTAAACCCGCTCCCACAGATACCCCGCTGCCCTCAGGTCCTGTGATGTCCCTGTGGGAGCGGGTTTACCCGCGAAGAGGCCCTGGCAGACCACCACAATGCTAGGCCTACAACCACACACCCCACCATCAACACCCCACCAAATACCAGCAACGCCAATCGTGATCCCAGCCGGTCGCTCAACAGCCCGGTAAAGATCACCGGCAGGCTGAACCCTAGGTACGCCAGCAGGAAGAACCCGGCACTGGCCTGTGTCTTCTCGCTGCCGGCCAGCTCGTTCACCGCCGCCAGCCCGCCCAGGTAGATAAACCCGTAGCACGCACTACTGGCCGCCACCGCACCCAGCAATACCGCGCCCAGCTGGCCGCTGTCCGCGCCCCAGGCCAGCACGGCATAGCTGCACGGCAATATCACCAGCCCCAGCAACGTGGCCGTACGGCTGCTGAGGCGCCGTGCCATGGGCTGGAACAACAACCCGCAGCTGATCACGCAAAAGGTCGAGAACCCCGACCAGGCGCTAAGCCCATGCTGGCGCAGGATGCCCGGCAGCAGGGCGATCACCAGCCCCACGCAGGCCCATGCCAGCAAAATGGCCAGACCATAGGCCACGCTGCCACGGGGGTAGCAGGGCAGGCGCAGCATGGGGTTGCGTTGTGCCGGGCGTGGGTCCGGCAGGCGCCACACCAGCAGCATGGCCAGCGCCGCCAGCAGCAGTTGCAGGTGGAAGCTGCCTGGGGTCAGGCTGGGGCCGCGTAGCAGGAACAGGCTGGTCAGCGCCGCACCCAGGCCAAAGCCCAGCGAGGTGCTGGCGGTAACCCAATTGGCGGCGCGGGTGTTGTCCGCGCCGCCCATCAGTTCACCCATGTAGGCCGTGGCCGTGGCCGAGGCCAGGCCGGTACCCAGGCCGAGGAACAGCCGCGCCAGGCCCAGGGTTTGCAGGCTGGGGGCCAGCAGCATCAGCATGGTGGCGACCATCGACAGGGCCAGTGCGGCGAGCACCAATGGCCGGCGCCCAACCCGGTCGGCCAGCCCGCCCAGGGCCAGCAGCACGGGTAGCACGCCCAGCACATAGCCGGAGAAGGCCACTGCGGTGGCGGCGGCGCCTTGCCCGGAGAGGTCGGCGTAGGTGATGTATAGCGGGGCCTGCAGGTTGACGGCCAGGGTGATCAGGCAGAGGGCGAAGGCCAGGCGGGCCGGGGCGGAGGGCATGGGTAGGGATCCTGGTTCTGTAGTGGCTGTACTGGCCCTTTCGCGGGTGAACCCGCTCCCACAGGTACTGCACCGCTCTCGGGTTGGGTGCGATCTCTGTGGGAGCGGGTTCACCCGCGAAAGGGCCGGGCCTGCCCACTCTGATGCCAGCCCATCCCCATCACCAGACACACCGCCAACCCTTTTATGCTTAACTGTTCGCTCAAAACCAGCGAACACTTGCCCCATGCACTTGCCCCTCGACCGCACCAGCACCACCCCGTTGGTGCAGCAACTCACCGACCACCTGCAAACCTGGATCGACCAGCAACGCCTGCGCCCCGGCGCGCGCCTGCCGTCGATCCGGGCCTTGGCCCGCAGCCAGGCGGTCAGTGCGTCGTGTGTGATCGAAGCCTACGACCGCCTGGTCGCCAGCGGCTGGCTGGAGGCCCGCCACGGCACTGGCTTTTTCGTCGCCGAGCGCAAACCCGGCCTGGCCGTGGAAGACGCCCAACCCTGGGGCGAGGCCGGCGACGGCAGCTGGCGGCAGTTTCGCGAGGGCCATGACGAGTTGCTCAAGCTGGGCTGCGGCTGGTTGCCCAGCAGTTGGCGCGCCGCCACCGAACTGGCCCAGGCAGTGCGCCAGGTCAGCCGCGGCAACCCACAGGACCTGTTCGACTATTGCCCACCTTTGGGCCTGGCCAGCCTTCGCCAGCAGTTGCACAAGCGCCTGGCGCAGCTGGGCATCGCCGCCGGCCCCGAACGTATCCTCACTACCCACGGCGCCAGCCACGGCCTCGACCTGCTGGTGCGCACCCTGCTGCGCCCGGGCGACACGGTGCTGGTGGAAAACCCCGGCTACTACAACCTGTACAACCTGCTGCGCCAGCACCAGGTGCACATGCTGCCGGTGCCGCGCACCGCCGAAGGCCCGGACCTGGCCACCCTCGAAGCTCTGCTGGCGGCGCATAAGCCGCGCTGCCTGTTCATCAACAGCCTGTACCAAAACCCCACCGGCACCAGCCTGACGCCCAAGGTGGCCTACCGCCTGCTGGAGCTGGCCCGCGAGCACGACTTGCGCATCATCGAGGACGATATCTACGCCGACTTCCAGGAAGGCCCGGCCACCCGCCTGGCCACCCTCGACAGCGAACAGCGGGTAATCTACATGGCCAGCTTTTCGAAAACTCTCAGCAGCTCGCTGCGGGTCGGCTACCTGGTCGCCGACCCGGCATTGCTGGCGCGCCTGGCCGAGTTGAAGATGGTCAGCGGCATTGGCACCTCGCGCTTTGCCGAGCAGGTGGTGGGGCAGATGCTGGCCAACGGCAGCTACCGCAAGAGCGTGCAGCGGCTGCGTGTGCGCCTGGGGCAACACATGGCCAGGCTGCTCGGCCAGCTGGAGCAGGCGGGCTGGCAGGTGTTCTGCGAGCCCTACGGCGGCATGTTCGTCTGGGCCTGCGTGCCGGGTCGGGATTTCGCCAGCCTGGAGCGCCTGGCGCTGGAACACGATGTGCTGCTCACCCCCGGCAGCGCCTTCGATTACCAGGGCACGGCCAGCACCTGGCTGCGCATCAATGTCGCCTACGGGCAGGACTCTCGCGCCCAGGCCTTCCTTCAGCACGCAGGGCGACCTCTGCCAAGCTGATAGCGACACGCTCATAGCTATTTGACACTATTCTGACGCCAGGCCCTTGTTCATCGGCTGGCAACGTTGCCACCCTTGGCCTTCGGGATAACCTCGCACGCAGAAGGGGAATCGGCATGGGCGCGAGCAAGCACGGTGTGCTGGCCAACCTGGGCATGGCCCGCAAACTCGGCCTGGGCTTTGCCTTGGTGCTGGTGCTGACCCTGGCGGTGGCGGCCATTGGCATTGCCGCGCTGCACAGTGTTGGCCAGCGCTTCGACAGCTTGCGCCAACTGGCCCAGTTCAATACCGACCTGCTGCGCTTGCGCCAGCACGAGCAGGCCTTTGCCCTACGCTCCGACCTGCAGCAGGCCGAGGCCTTGCGCAGTGGCCTGCAGGGCCTGGCCGAACGCGCCCGTGGCCTGCCGGCGCTGGCGGCGGCGGAAACCGACCTGGCCGCCTACGGCCAGGCATTCGAGGCCTTTGTCGAAGCGGTGCAGGCCAAGGAGCTGGCGCTGGACATGGCCAGCTGGTCGGTGTCCAGCGTGGCCAACAACCTCGATGTGCTGCAGGCCGGCCTGGCTGACGACGGCGTGTATACCCTCAAGCAGTCCCAGGGCCAGCAGGGCGGCGCGTTCCTCGAGCAGGCCGGGCAGGTGGCACAGGTGTCGCGGCTGATGCTGCAGGCCATGGACGAAGCGCGGGTACGCCTGGAAAAAAGCCGCAAGGGCGAAGAGGGCGTCAGCCAGGAACGCATCGCCCAGACTGTCGAGGCCGCCAGCCTGGTCAGCCAGTTGCAGGGCGCCGTCAGCGATGCTGGCTACCAGAGTGTGCTGGGCGAAGTGGCGGGGCACATCGGCAGCTTCTCGGAAAAACTCAACGAATACACTGACCAGCTGGCCCGCGAGCAGGGCTTGAAGGCGCAGTTGCAGGCCAGTGCCGAACAAGTCACCAGCCGGGTCGACCAGGCTTACCTGGGGCAGGAGCAGGCCCTGCAGGGCGAACTGCAACGCAATGCCGTGGCCATCGGCCTGGCTACGGCATTGGCGTTGCTGGTAGGTGTGCTGGCCGCCTGGCTGATCACCCGCGCCGTGGTCGGCCCGCTCAAGCATGTGATTGCCCGCGCCCAGCGCATCGCTGCCGGCGAGCTGAGCTTTGACGCCCAGGCACCACGGCGTGACGAAGTAGGGCAGCTGATGCAGGCCATGCAGCAGATGGCGGCGGGCCTGTCGGGCATTGTCAGCGGTTTGCAGCAGGGCATCGAGCAACTGGCCGGCAATGCGCAGGCGCTATCGGCGGTGACCGAGCAGACCAACCGCGAGGTGGGCAGCCAGAAGGAAGAGACCGAGCAGGTAGCCACCGCCATGCAACAGATGACCGCCACGGTGCACGATGTGGCGCGTAATGCCGAAGAGGCGGCGCAGGCGGCCCAGGCTGCGGACGAGAAGGTTGATTCCGGGCAGCAGGTGGTGCGCCAGAGCATGCAGCGCATCGAGCAGCTGGCGGCGGCGGCGGAGACGGCCAGCGCCGGTATCGACAGCCTCAGTGCCGAGATCCACACCATTGGCGACGTGCTGGAAGTGATCAAGAGCGTGGCCGAGCAGACCAACCTGCTGGCGCTGAATGCTGCTATCGAAGCCGCCCGGGCGGGTGAGCAGGGCCGTGGTTTTGCCGTGGTCGCTGATGAGGTGCGTGCGCTGGCGCGGCGTACCCGGCAGTCTACCGAGCAGATCGAGACCCTGGTCGCCAGCCTGCGCGGCAATGCCCAGCAGTCGGTGGCGCAGATTCGCGGCAGTACCGAGCTGGTGCGTTTGGCGGTGGCCGATGCGCTGCAGACCGAAAGCGCGCTGGGCAGCATTGCGGCGGCGGTGTCATTGATCCAGCAGATGAACCAGCAGATTGCCGCGGCGGCCGAGCAGCAGAGCTCGGTGGCGGAAGAGATCAGCCGCAGCGTCACGCAGATCCGTGGTAGTGCCGATCAGGCGGCGTTGGCAATGCAGGACAATGCCCGTTCGAGTATCGAGCTGGCGCAGTTGGGGACCGACCTGAAGGGGATGGTGGGGCATTTCAGGTTGTGATCTGGGCTTTGGCCTTGTGTTGCCTGTACCGGCCTCTTCGCGGGTAAACCCGCTCCCACAGGAATACCACAATGCTGAATATTGTGTGATCCCTGTGGGAGCGGGTTTACCCGCGAAGAGGCCGGTACAGGCAACAAATACCTTCAGGCCCTGCGCGGGTTGAGGATCATCAAGGTCAGTACCCCCGCCACAATCCCCCAGAACGCCGAGCCGATCGAGAACAAGGTCAGCCCCGAAGCGGTAACCATGAAGGTGATCACCGCCGCCTCCCGCTCCCGCGCTTCGCTCATGGCCACGGTCAGCCCGTTCATGATCGAGCCAAACAGCGCCAGCGCCGCAATCGACAGCACCAGCTCTTTCGGCAGCGCCGCAAACAACGCCGCCAAGGTCGCGCCGAACACCCCGGCAATGCCATAGAAAATCCCGCACCACACCGCCGCGGTATAGCGCTTGGCCGGGTCTTCATGGGCATGTGGCCCGGTGCAGATCGCCGCGCTGATCGCCGCCAGGTTGACCCCGTGCGAGCCGAACGGTGCCAGCAGCAGCGAGGCAAAGCCGGTGGCAGAGATCAGCGGCGAGGCCGGCACCTGGTAGCCGTCCGCGCGCAGCACGGCCACACCCGGCATGTTCTGCGAGGTCATCGCCACCACGAACAGCGGGATGCCAATGCTGATGGTCGCCGCCAGCGAGAAGCTTGGCGTGGTCCACACCGGTGTGGCCGCTTCCAGGCGGAAGCCGCTGAAATCCAGCAGGCCCAGGGCGCCGGACAGCACCGTGCCCACCAGCAACGCGGCCAGTACGCAGTAACGCGGCGACAGGCGCTTGACCAGTAGGTAGCTGAAGAACATGCCCAGTACCAGCAAGGTGCGGTGCTGGGCGGCAACGAAGATTTCGCTGCCGATCTTGAACAGGATGCCCGCCAGCAGCGCCGAGGCCAGCGAGGCCGGGATGCGCTTGACCAGGCGCTCGAAGCTGCCGGTCAGGCCACAGATCAGCACCAGCACGGCGCAGGTGATGTAGGCGCCGATCGCCTCGCCATAGCTGACTCCGCCCAGGCTGGTGATCAGCAGGGCGGCGCCGGGGGTGGACCAGGCCACGGTGATCGGCGTGCGGTAACGCAGCGACAGGCCGATGCTGCACACCGCCATGCCGATCGACAACGCCCAGATCCATGACGAAATCTGCGCGCTGGTCAGCCCGGCAGCCTGGCCGGCCTGGAACATCAGCACCAGCGAGCTGGTATAGCCGGTGAGCATGGCGATGAAGCCGGCGACCACCGCCGACGGGGAGCTGTCTGCCAGGGGCCGCAGGCGTGCGGAAGTGGCATCGGTCATGAACAAAATCCTTGTAAAGGTGTAAGCAGTTTTTTCAGACTACAGCGAGCAAGGTTGATCCTTGCCATACAGCGGCCATTGCTTTTAGCCGTACAGTCGCCAACTATTGGGCGCAAATGCAGAACTGCTTGGGAGTGGAGGGGCGATGTACAAGGTCTATGGCGACTACCAGTCGGGCAACTGTTACAAGGTCAAGCTGATGTTGAGCCTGCTGGGCCGGCCATATGAATGGCACCCGGTGGACATCCTCAAGGGCGAGACCGAAACGCCCGAGTTCCTGGCGATGAACCCCAACGGCAAGGTGCCGGTGCTGGGGCTGGAAGACGGCAGCTACCTGTGGGAGTCCAATGCCATTCTCAACTTCCTGGCCGATGGCAGCGAGTTTCTGCCCACCGAGCCACGCCTGCGCACCCAGGTGTTGCAGTGGCAGTTCTTCGAGCAGTACAGCCATGAGCCGTACATTGCCGTGGCGCGTTTCATCCAGTTCTACCTGGGGTTGCCAGACGAGCGCCTGGAGGAGTACCGCAAGCTGCACAAGGGCGGTTACAAGGCCCTGAGGGTGATGGAGCGGCAGCTGCAGATGACGCCGTACCTGGTCGGCGAGCAGTATTCGATTGCCGATGTGGCGTTGTATGCCTACACCCATGTGGCGCAGCAGGGCGGGTTCGACCTGGCCGACTACCCGGCAGTGAGGGCCTGGCTGGAGCGGGTCAGCAGCCATCCACGGCATGTGCCGATGGTGGGCTAGTTTCTAGCCTGTGCCGGCCTCTTCGCGGGCGTGCCCGCGAAAGCGCTGGTACAGGAAGTCTACAAACGGTCAGGCCGAAGCGAACCGCTCATCCAGGTAGGCAATGATCGCCTTGGACTCATACATCCAGGTCACCTTGCCCGCCTCTTCAATACGCAGGCACGGCACTTTCACCCGGCCGCCACCTTCCTGCAGGGCCTGGCGGTGCACCGGGTCGTTCTTGGCATCGCGCAGCGCCACCGGCACGTTCAAACGGTGCAGGGTACGGCGGGTCTTGACGCAGAACGGGCAGGCGTGGAACTGGTACAGCGCCAGGCCCTGGGCCGCTTGCTCGACGCGGGCCTGGGCGGCGGCGTCGCGCTTGCGCTTGGCCGGGCGGCTGATCCAGTCACCGAACACGATGAGCTGGCCGAGGCCAACCCGCAGGGCTTTGACGATCATGGGCAACTCCTGAAATGAAAAAGCCGACCCGGCAGGGTCGGCTCGGGGTCAGCAGCCAATCACTTGATCAGGCTGAGGAACTCGCTGCGGGTGGCGGCGTTTTCGCGGAATTCACCCAGCATCACCGAGGTGATCATGGTCGAGTTCTGCTTCTCGACACCGCGCATCATCATGCACATGTGCTTGGCTTCGATGACCACGGCAACGCCGGCGGCACCGGTTACCTGCTGCACGGCCTCGGCAACCTGGCGGCTGAGGTTTTCCTGGATCTGCAGGCGGCGAGCGTACATGTCGACGATGCGCGCCACCTTCGACAGGCCCAGTACCTTGCCCTTGGGCAGGTAGGCCACGTGCGCCTTGCCGATGAACGGCAGCATGTGGTGTTCGCACATCGAATACAGCTCGATGTCCCGGACCAGCACCATTTCGCTGTTGTCAGAGCTGAACAGCGCGTTGTTGGTGACTTCTTCCAGTGTTTGCTCATAACCGCGGCAAAGGTACTTCATCGCCTTTGCAGCCCGCTTGGGCGTGTCGAGCAGGCCCTCACGGGAGACGTCCTCGCCAATCTGGCTGAGGATCTCGGTGTAGTTCTGTTCCAGGGACATGGATCTACCTGTGGGAAAAAATCGCAAAAACGAAGGGTACGGCGGTGAGGGCGGCGCTGCAAGCGCGGCGTTACTCGTCGCGGCCTTCGAGCATGGTTCGCTTGAGCATCACATACACCGCGCCGGTGCCGCCGTGGCGGGCGTTGCACGAGGCAAAACCGAGCACCTGCGGGTGCTGGCGCAGCCAAGTGTTGACGTGGCTCTTGATCATCGGGCGCTTGCCGTCCAGGCGCGCGGCCTTACCGTGGGTAACCCGCACGCAGCGCACTTCCAGTTTGGTGGCTTCGGCGATGAAGTCCCACAGGGTTTCGCGGGCCTTTTCCACGGTCATGCCATGCAGGTCGAGGCTGCCCTCGAACGGGATCTGCCCCAGCTTCAGCTTGCGCAGCTGGCCTTCCTGCACGCCATCGCGGCGCCACAGCAGCTCGTCTTCGGCGCCAACGTCGATGACGAACTGGTCGGACATGCCGTCGATCACCAGTGCTTTATCGCTGCGCACGGTCGCCGCCTGGCGCAGGCCGGCCAGCTTCTGGCGGTCGGCCTTGGGCTTGCCGACTTCGGCGCGGTCGTGCGTGATCGGTTTGACACCGCGCACTTCGGCCTTGAACAGGGAAAAATCGTCGTCTTGCATGATGCCTCCACGTGGGCGGCGTAGTTTACGCGACTGTGGGGCCTTGTGCAGCCTGTGCCGGCCCTTTCGCGGGTAAACCCGCTCCTACAGGGATTGCGCATGGCTTGAGGCTGATGTGATCGAGGTGGGAGCGGCCTTGTGTCGCGAAAGGGGCGCGCAGCGCCCCCAGGATTCAGCTTCACTGCACAAATTGCCAGGGCCGCTTTGCGGCCCTTTCGCGACACAAGGCCGCTCCCACAAGGAGCGCGTCAGCAGCGCCTCAATCGTGTTTTTTCATCAGGTGCGGCGACAGGTTCAGTTCCCGCCCGCGGCGCAGGCGAATGCGGCTGCGCCGCCAGAAGCGCACGCCCAGCCACAGCAGCAGCAAGCCGGCCACGGTGAGGATGCCGGCCAGCGGTTTGTTGGCATTGAGCTCCGCCAGGGCAGGGTAGTTGCCCAGCAGGCCGGCGACCCCGGCCATCGCCAGCAGCACGCCAAGGGTCGCCAGCATGGCCGACAGGCCGGCCGCCAGGCGGGCGCCCCAGTTACGCGGTTCGCGCGGGCGCAGGCGCTTGGCGTCGAAACTGCCTTTGAGCTTCATTCCGCTCTCCTCTGTGGATATCCGGAATTCGACCTGGAGCCGCCCATCGGGTTCCGCCCGGCTGCCGGGCGGTCGTACCCAGCCGATCAGATCAGGCTGGCGGTGGGGGCCACGCAAGCGAAGTTGTCGGCCATCACGGCCATTTCGCACTGGTGGATCTGCGCGGCCGGGATCACCCCATCCTTGAATGCCAGGTCGCGGGTCGCCGAAGCGTCTTCCACCAGGGTGCAGCGGTAACCATAGTCCTTGGCGCGGCGTACCGTGGTGCTGACGCTGGAGTGGCTCATGAAGCCGCAGACGATCAGGTCCAGGTGGCCCAGCGCCTGCAGGGTCTCATGCAGTTGGGTGTTCTTGAATGCATTGGGCATGCGTTTTTCGATGACGATTTCGCCTTCCAGCGGCTCCAGCCCCGGAATGAACTGGCCGGCCGGCCCTTGTGGGTCGAAGCGGCCACCGACAGTGCCCAGGTGGCGAACGTGGATGATCGGACGGCCGCTCTTGCGCGCGGCGTCGAGCAACCTGGCGATGTTGGCCACGGCCTCGTCCATGCCCGACAGCGCCAGGGGCCCGCTGAGGTACTCCTTTTGCGCATCGATGATGATCAGGCTGGCGTGGCTCAGCTTGGCCGGCGGGTAGTCGCGGCCAGTGAGGCGAAACATCGTGGTTGGAACGGACATCAAGGGCTCCTTGGATAGGGCTTTTGTATACCTATTCTCCCCTGCCTTGGCGCCAATGGGAATGGTTGACAACGCAAGCGGCATGGTTACTGGCTTGTGGCTAGCCATTGGGTAAGGCAAAGGAACAAATGTGCGGATGGGGCTGTTAGACTTTTGTCCGGTCTGAATTAGGAGTACCCCGTGATCACATCCCGCCTGCGCACGCTGCGCGACTACATCCGCTGGGCGGTCAGCCGCTTCCACGAGCACGACCTGTTCTTCGGCCACGGTGCCGACAACGCCTGGGACGAGGCCCGCCTGTTGGTACTGGGAGCGGTTCACCTGCCGTGGGAGGTGGCCGACAGCTACCTGGACTGCATGCTCGAGGACGACGAGCGGGTACGCCTGCAGCACCTGCTGAAGCGCCGTATCGAAGAACGCGTGCCGGCCGCCTACCTGCTGGGCGAGGCCTGGTTCTGCGGCATGTCGTTCATCGTCGACGAGCGCGTGCTGGTGCCGCGTTCGCCGATTGGCGAGCTGATCGAGAAACGCTTCGAGCCTTGGCTGGCGAGCGAGCCGGCGCGCATTCTCGACCTGTGCACCGGTTCTGGCTGCATCGGCATCGTTGCCGCCGACGTGTTCCCCGAGGCCGAGGTAGTGCTGGCCGACCTGTCGTTCGAGGCGCTCGAAGTGGCCAACCAGAACATCGAACGCCACGGCCTGGACGGGCGCGTGTATACCGTGCAGGGCGACGGTTTTGGCGGTTTGCCGGGGCAGCGTTTCGACCTGATCCTGTCCAACCCGCCGTATGTCGATGCAGAGGACTTCGACGACATGCCGGCCGAGTATCACCACGAGCCCGAGTTGGGCCTGGCCTGCGGCAACGATGGCCTGGACCTGGTGCGGCGCATGCTGGCCGAAGCGGCGGACCACCTGACCGACAAGGGCTTGCTGATTGTCGAGGTGGGCAACAGCCAGGTGCATGTCGAGGCGCTGTACCCCGAGGTGGACTTTGCCTGGCTGGAGTTCGAGCGCGGCGGGCATGGGGTGTTCATGCTGACTGCCGAGCAGTGCCGCCAGCATCAGGAACTGTTCAAGGCCCGGGTCTGACTTCAGGGCCCCTTCGCGGGCTTGCCCGCTCCCACAGGTACAGCGCTGTCCTCAGGCTTTGCGCAATTCCTGTGGGAGCGGGCAAGCCCGCGAAGCAGGCGACGCGGTCTCAGCGCGTGGCAATCCAGATCAGCAACCCCGCCTGGAACACCGCAAACGCCACCAGGCAGGTGATGGTAAAGCGCAACCCGCTGTCCTCACGCTGGTACTTGGCAACCCGTTCATCCCGCTCACGCAGTTGCCCTTCCTTCTCCTGCAACTGCTGGTCAGCCTGCTGCAGCAGGCCGGCAGCATCCAGCATCCCCACTCGCTGCAAGCGCTCGCTGTTCCACGCGCCCTTGAGCTGGCCCACCGTCATTTCCACGGTACGGCCCTTCAGATGCTGGCTGTCCTCGTACTCCACCTCGATACCCATGCCCCGCAGGCAGTGGTCACGACGCAGGCGTGAGTCTTCGTTCAGCGCATCCTTGCTCGGCAGCGCCATGCCCTCGATCTGGTAGTGCGACCACTTGCGCTGCAGCCACTGCGCGGCCTGGGCCAGCAAGAAGCGGCCGATGCCACGGTTCAGCGGCTCCAGTTGCAAGCCATGTTCATTGCCAATGCGCACCAGGCGCGCGGTGTGGTCGACGCGAATGTCCAGGCGGTTCTGTTCCTTGTGCACCTTCTGCCCGGGCAGCTGGATTTCCATGCGCAACAGGCTGTGGGCCTTGTCGTGGCGTTCGGCATAGCCGAACTGCACAAAGCGCAGCGGCCGTGCGCCGGTGTTGCGGTCGGTGGGCAGGGCGGCCAGGCGCAACAGCTGGAAATGTTCGGCGGCCAGCTCGGCCCAGGGCAGGGCGGGGCTTTCCTCGGGCTCTTCGGCCGGCTCTACGGCGGCGGGGGCGGTTGTCATCAGGGTTTGTCCTCAAGTGCGTGCCGGCTGCAAGAGGGGGCACTGCGTGCCCCTTTCGCGACGCAAGGCCGCTCCTACAGAGGATCGCGCATCGCAGAGACGACGCGTAACGCTGTAGGAGCGGCCTTGTGTCGCGAAGGGCCGCGCAGCGGCCCCAATTTTCGCCGTTATCCACCCTATCGGCAGAAGCGCCCAGGACCTGAGCCTATTTCCCTTACGCCGAAGGCAAATGCTGGATAAACGTCACAATCTGCTCGCCAAGCTCCCTTGCCAGCGGCAGTTCAGGGTTGAGGTAGCTGTCGCGCTGCTGGCTCATCGCCTTGGGGCTGATGCGCAGCATGTGGTTCATGCCATCGATCAGCACCAGTTGGGCATCCGGCTTGGCAGCCTTCAGCCGTTCGGCGTCGACCACGCCCACCTGCACGTCGTTGCGCCCCTGCACGATCAGCGCGGGCATGGGCAGGCGGGCAAAGGCCGCCGCCGGGTTCTGCTGGAACAGCGAAATCAGGTAGGGCTGCACGCTGGGGCGGAACACCTGGCGCAGCGGCGCCGGCACCTCCAGGCTGGTCTGACCGGCCTGCAGGCGGTCGAGCAGGGCGCTGCCACCGGCCAGTTGTGCTGGCGGCAGGCGCTGGGCCAGCTGTTCGCGCAGCACCTCGGCCAGCGGCCGGCCGCTGCCGGCCAGGGTAATCACCGCGCTGGCGCCGGCCTGCTCGGCGGCCAGGCTGGCGATCAGCGCGCCTTCGCTGTGCCCGATCAGGATCAACGGGCCAAAGCGCGGGTCTGCCTTGAGCTTGTGGCTCCAGGCGACCACGTCGGCCACGTAGCGCTCCACGCTCAGGTCACGCTCGTCGGGCGTGGCCGGCTGGCTGGCGGCCACCCCGCGCTTGTCGTAGCGCACGCTGGCGATGTGCTCGTTGGCCAGCAGCAGGGCCAGGCGCTTGAGATTGTCGACCCGGCCTGACGCCGGATTGTTGCCGTCTCGGTCGGTTGGGCCGGAGCCGGCGATGATCAGCACCACCGGTGGCGGGGTGGGCTGTTGCGGCAGCAGCAGGCTGCCGTGCAGCACGCCCTGGCCGGTGTCGAGGTCGATCGGGCGTTGCAGCACGGTGGGGGCGGCGGCCTGGGCCAGACCGGTGCACAGCAGGAAGAAGAGGGCGACGAGGCGCGACATCATGCGGTACTACATGGGGAGATGAGGGTTTGACCCAGTGTTTGCGGGAAGGTTCGAAGGGGAGGTTGCCTGTACTGGCCTCTTCGCGGGTAAACCCGCTCCCACAGGTACAGCACGATTTTCGCATCTTGTGACTACCCTGTGGGAGCGGGTTTACCCGCGAAGAGGCCAGCACAGGCGATCAATCCATCTGTATACTGCCGCTTTCGTTCACTTCAGGCAGATCTCGCGGAGCGTCCATGTCCGGCAATACCTACGGCAAGCTGTTCACTGTCACCACCGCTGGCGAGAGCCATGGCCCGGCGTTGGTCGCCATTGTCGATGGATGCCCACCGGGCCTGGAAATTTCCCTCGCCGACCTGCAGCACGACCTTGACCGGCGCAAGCCCGGCACCAGCCGGCACACCACCCAGCGCCAGGAAGCCGATGAGGTGGAGATCCTCTCCGGCGTGTTCGAAGGCCGCACCACCGGCTGCTCGATCGGCCTGCTGATCCGCAACACCGACCAGAAGTCCAAGGACTACTCGGCGATCAAGGACCTGTTCCGCCCGGCCCACGCCGACTACACCTACCACCACAAGTACGGCATCCGCGACTACCGCGGCGGTGGCCGCAGCTCGGCCCGCGAAACCGCCATGCGCGTGGCCGCCGGTGCCATCGCCAAGAAATACCTGGCCACCCAGGGCATTACCGTGCGCGGCTACATGAGCCAGCTGGGCCCGATCGAAATCCCGTTCAAGACCTGGGAGTCGGTGGAGCAGAATGCTTTCTTCAGCCCTGACCCGAGCAAAGTGCCGGAGCTGGAGGCCTACATGGACCAGCTGCGCCGTGACCAGGACTCGGTGGGTGCCAAGATCACCGTGGTCGCCGAAGGCGTCATGCCGGGCCTGGGCGAGCCTATCTTCGACCGCCTCGACGCCGAACTGGCCCATGCGCTGATGAGTATCAACGCGGTCAAGGGCGTGGAAATCGGCGCCGGCTTCGCCAGCGTGGCCCAGCGCGGCACCGAGCACCGTGACGAACTGACCCCGGAAGGCTTCCTCAGCAACAATGCTGGCGGCATCCTCGGCGGTATTTCCTCGGGCCAGCCGATCGTTGCCCACCTGGCGCTGAAGCCGACCTCCAGCATCACCACCCCGGGCCGCTCCATCGACATCGACGGCAACCCGGTGAACGTCATCACCAAAGGCCGCCACGACCCGTGCGTGGGCATCCGCGCCACGCCGATCGCCGAGGCGATGATGGCCATCGTGCTGATGGACCACCTGCTGCGCCACCGCGCGCAGAATGCCGATGTGAAGGTGAATACCCCGGTGCTGGGCCAGCTCTGATTCGCTTGCACTGGCCCTATCGCCGGCAAGCCAGCTCCCACAGGATTACCACAAGCCTGAACATTTTGGGGTACCTGTGGGAGCTGGCTTGCCGGCGATAGGGCCAGTACCGGCAACCCCATAGGCCACCCCATGCAACCAATCCCCTACTGGCGCCTGTCCAGCTTCTATCTGTTCTACTTCGCCCTGCTCGGTTCCACCGCCCCGTTCCTGGCGCTGTACTTCGACCACCTGGGCTTCTCTCCAGCACGCATCGGCGAGCTGGTGGCCATCCCCATGCTTATGCGCTGCATCGCCCCCAACCTGTGGGGCTGGCTGGGTGACCGCACCGGCCAGCGCCTGCTGATCGTGCGCCTGGGCGCATTGTCGACCCTGGCCACCTTCGCCCTGATCTTCCTTGGCAAAAGCTACGCCTGGCTGGCGCTGGTCATGGCCCTGCACGCGTTCTTCTGGCATGCGGTGCTGCCGCAGTTCGAGGTCATCACCCTGGCCCACCTGCACGGGCAAACCGCGCGCTACAGCCAGGTGCGCCTGTGGGGCTCGATCGGCTTCATCCTCACCGTGGTTGGCCTGGGCCGGCTGTTCGAGTGGCTGAGCCTGGATATCTACCCGGTGGCGCTGGTCACGATCATGGCCGGCATCGTCGCCGCCAGCCTGTGGGTACCCAATGCCCAGCCGGTGGAGCAGGGCGAGCGCAGCGGCGCGGGCGGCTTCCTGCAGCAGCTGCGCGCGCCCGGGGTGATCGCGTTCTACGCCTGCGTGGCACTGATGCAACTCAGCCACGGGCCGTACTACACCTTCCTCACCTTGCACCTGGAACACCTGGGCTATGCCCGGGGTGCCATTGGCTTGCTGTGGGCACTGGGGGTGGTGGCCGAAGTACTGGTGTTCATGGCCATGAGCCGCATCTTCGCGCGCTTTTCGGTGCAACAGGTGCTGCTGGCCAGCTTCGTGCTGGCGGCGCTGCGCTGGCTGTTGCTGGGCAACCTGGCCGGTGAGCCGGCGGTGCTGGTGTTCGCCCAGGTGCTGCATGCTGCCACCTTCGGCTGCTTCCATGCCGCCAGCATCGCTTTCGTCCAGGCAAGCTTCGGCGCACGCCAGCAGGGCCAGGGCCAGGCGCTGTATGCGGCGCTGTCGGGCACTGGCGGTGCGCTGGGGGCGTTGTATTCGGGTTACAGCTGGAAACTGCTGGGGCCCACCTTCACCTTTGGTATGGCCAGTGCCGCAGCCTTGGCTGCAGCCGTTATCATTGCCCTTTGTTCGCAACCGACCAGGACCCGCCCCTGATGAGCATTCTCAGCGTTTTCCACCCCTCCAGCCCGGAACTGCCGAACAAGGTGCTGACCCACCACGACGACATCGCAGCCACCCTGGCCGAGCAGGGCGTGCGCTTTACCCAGGCCGAGCATGGCCTACGGGTGCGCCCGGGTACGGCCCAGGACGAGGTGCTGGAGGCCTGCCGCGAGCACCTGGACCAGTTGATGACAGCGCATGGCAGCAAAGCCTTCGTGGTGCTCAACCGTGACGGCGAGGCCCCGGCGCAGGTGGACGTGCGCGATGAGCATGTGCATGACGCCGACGAGGTGTTTGCCGTGATCAGCGGGCGGGCGCAGATTGGCCTGCGTTTGGGGGATTGGGTGTATTCGGTGCTGTGCGAGAAGGGCGACCAGCTGGTGGTGCCAGCGGGGACCCGGCGCTGGGTCGAGCTGGGCGATGCGCCGTTTTGCCTGGCGTTGCGTTTGTATGGCAGCGAGCAGGGGATGCAGTCGAGGTTTACCGGGGATGTGACTGCGCGGGCGTTTCTGGGCATTGATGAGTTGTGATGGCTTTGCCGGCCTCTTCGCGGGCTCGCCCGCTCCCACAGGTATATCGCCGAGCCTGAGGGCCGCGCTATGCCTGTGGGAGCGGGCGAGCCCGCGAAGAGGCCAGATAATCCAACACAAAACTCAGCGATAAGTCGGCAAGGCAAACCGCTGCTGGCTCTGCAGCATCGAAATCACCGGCAGTTCACTGGCCTGTTCGGCCAGATCCCGGCGAATCGCACTGATCGCCCACGAAAGCTGTTCGGCACTGTGCAATTGTGTATAGGTCAGTACCCGGCGGGTGACCTTGCCATCAGCAGCGCGCAGGGTCAGCAGCACACCGCCGTCGGGTCGGGCCTGGGTATTCACCTGGTAGGCCGAAAATACCGAAACAAACTTTTCCTGGATGAGGTCCATATCAACTCCTGGCTGTTGCGTGGCAGACGTGAGTTGATTGTTGCAGTGACCGTGCCAGGAATTTTTTCTGAAAAATCCCTTTAAATTCAGTTGTTTACGCATTTTTTTCCGAAGCGCTGTCGTGCAAGCTGCACGGTCGTGCATTTTGCACAGTGCATATTGCACGACCCGTGGCCAGCTATCGGCCCGATAGAATCTGAACCTTTGACCCGGCAGCCTTGCCTGACAAAAACTTGGGCAACGATTTCTGCCAGGAGGTTCCAAATGTCCAGCCAACCCACGCCTGCCACCATGACCGACGACGAAACCGCCGCCTTCGCCGAGCAGGTGTTCGAACGTGCTCGCCAAGGCGATGCCGAGATGCTCGGGCGCCTGCTTGCCAGCGGCCTGCCGGCCAACCTGCGCAACCACAAGGGCGACACCCTGCTGATGCTGGCCAGCTACCACGGCCACCACGACGCAGTGCGCGTGCTGCTGGCGCATGGCGCCGACCCGCTGATTGCCAACGATAACGGCCAGCTACCCATCGCCGGTGCCGCATTCAAGGGCGACCTGGCCATGATCCGCCTGTTGCTGGAGCACGGCGTACCGGTGGACGCCGCCGCGCAGGATGGCCGCACCGCGCTGATGCTGGCGGCCATGTTCAACCGCAGCGAAATCCTCGACTACCTGCTGGCCCAGGGGGCCGACCCGGCCCGTCAGGATGCCCGTGGTACCACCGCGTTGATGGCAGCGCAAACCATGGGGGCCGTGGACGCCGCAGCGCGCCTGCAAGTGCTGGCCGGCTAACCGCAAGGGGGCATTTGCGGCTATCCTTGGCGACTTTTCACCCGTCGCAGGCCCCCTTTCATGAAAACTCAGTTGCTCGAATTCATCAGCCTCATTGGCGCTGGCTGCATGCGCGAGGAAGACATCGAGCGCATCGCCGACGAGGCCGCCCAGGCCTACGCCGACCCCGCCGCCTTCCTGGCCGCCAACCCCGACATCAACTACGACGACAGCTTCCCCATCCCGCTGGGCGAATGGGTGGTGCTGGGCAGCCTGCCGGACACCGTGGTGTTCCAGGCCGACAGCTACCAGGACCTGTTCCAGCAGATCAGCGATTCGTTCGACCAGAGCGTGCCGTTCACCCTCAAGCCCAAGCAACTGGCCCGCACCGAGCCGCTGACCGCACTCAACCGCATCCAGGTGCAGATGGGCGCGCTGAACAAAGAGGCGGGTGGTTATGTGCTGCTCAACTTTAGCCAGTTGCTGGATGACGAGCTGCAGATGGTGATGGTGGGGCAGAAAGACCTGGCGCGGGTGCTGGAGCTGGGGGCAGAGGTGGGGATCAAGGTCGAGCCGGCCCTGGAGGCCCTGAAGGTCGCCGTGCACGTCTGATTTCCGCGTTTGCTTCTTCGCGGGCATGCCCGCTCCCACAGGATAATCACTGGGCCCGAGGGCAGTGGAGTCCTGTGGGAGCGGGCAAGCCCGCGAAGAGGCCGGTTCAGGCAACCTGAATAGTCAGCCCAGCGCGGTATCCAGGAACATCATCACCGCAAACCCACCCATCAACCCCAGGGTCGCCGCTGTCTGGTGCCCATTGCGGTGGGTTTCGGGAATCACCTCGTGGCTAACCACAAAGATCATCGCCCCCGCCGCCAGCCCCATGCTCACCGGGTAGGCCAAGGCAAAGCCGGTTGAAATCCCCAGGCCGATCACCGCTCCCAGCGGCTCCATCAGCCCCGACCCGATCGCCACCAGCGCAGCCTTCAGGTTCGACAACCCGGTAGCGCGCAAGGCCAGCGCCACGGCCAGCCCCTCGGGGATGTCCTGGATGGCGATGGCGCTTGTCAGTGGCAGGCCGATGTTCATGTCGCCATTGGCAAAGCTCACGCCAATGGCCATGCCCTCAGGCAGGTTGTGCAGGGTAATCGCCAGCACGAACAACCAAACCCGGCTGATGCGCTCGGCCTCCGGGCCGCACGGGCCGGTGCTTTCGTGTTCATGCGGGGTGAAGCGGTCCAGGCCCAGCATCAGCAGCACGCCCAGGCCCATGCCCAGCACCACGGTAAAGGCCGCGGCCGGGCCGTTGCCGGTAATTTCGCGGGCGGCATCCAGGCCCGGCAGAATCAGCGAAAACGAACTGGCCGCCAGCATCATGCCGGCAGCAAAACCTAGCATCACATCCTGGGTGCGCGCCCTGACATCGCGCAGCACCACCGCCAGCACCGCGCCCAGCGCCGTGGCGCCAAAGCCGGACAACCCGCCCAGTGCGGCCAGATGCAGGTTTTCGGCGTGGTCGCCGTTCACTGCGTTCCACAGGCTTGCCCCCAGCAGTACCAGTACCACCAGCAGGCTCAGGGCCAGGCCGGCACCTATCCATGGGTTGTCGTGCATCTGTTGGCGCCAGGCGCTGACGGGCGAGGGCAGGGCAACGGGGTGGGTATGAGCGGGGGGCATGGCAACCTCGAAATCAATGGATACAGCAGTTTAAGCAGTGACCCGCGCAAACGGCCAAGGATTCCCTTCTATCGACGTGATAGCTGGCTATGCTGTGGCAAAGCCTCTGGACAGGAGTTTAGGCATGGGGTCGACGTTCAACAGCCTGGTCGGGCTGATCATCCTGGCGCTGGATATCTGGGCCATCCTCAATGTGATCAAGAGTGGCAGCGAAGTGGGCATCAAGGTGTTGTGGATCCTGCTGATCGCCTTGCTGCCGGTAGTGGGGCTGGTGATCTGGGCGATTGCCGGGCCGCGGGGGAATGTGCGGATCTGAATGGCTGTGCCGGCGATAGGGCCGGAACAGACAAAACCCGCAACACCCCCGTGACAAAATTTTCACATTGGTTTAAACAGAATCCGCACCCGCACAATGCTGCGTTGGTATACACCTGCACCATATCCGCAAACCCGCAATCCTAGGACCTTCCCATTCATGGCTAACCCGGACGCCTTGAAGCAACGGGGCGCGCGAGCGTCGTTCTCGCCCACCCTGAAATCCCACCTGGCCTACACGCTGCTCAGCGGCCTGGTGATCATGCTGATGCTCAGCCTCGTGCGCCTGGCGCTGCTGGTCTACAACAGCGACATGATCGGCGATACCCCCAATGCGACCGTCGCCGAAGGCTTCCTCAACGGCTTGCGCTTCGACCTGCGGGTGGTGGTGTACATCAGCATTCCGCTGCTGCTGGCCATCCTCAGCCCCTGGGCCATGGCCCGGCGTGGCCTGTTCCGTTTCTGGCTGACCATCACCTCGAGCGTGGTGATGTTCCTCGGCCTGATGGAGATGGACTTCTATCGCGAGTTCCACCAGCGCCTCAACGGCCTGGTGTTCCAGTACATCAAGGAAGACCCGAAAACCGTGCTGAGCATGCTCTGGTACGGCTTCCCGGTGGTGCGCTACCTGCTGGCCTGGCTGTTCGGCACCTGGCTGCTGAGCCTGCTGTTCAAGGGCATCGACCGCATGACCCGGGGCAATGGCGCAGGCGAGGTCACCCTGCAGCGCCGCGCGGCGCCGTGGTACAACCGCCTGGCGGTGTTCATGGTGATCCTGCTGGTGGCCGTGGTCGCTGCCCGTGGCACCCTGCGCCAGGGCCCGCCGATGCGCTGGGGTGATGCCTTCACCACCGATTCCAACTTCGTCAACCAGCTGGGCCTGAACGGCACCCTGACCCTGATCGATGCTGCCAAGAGCCGCTTCGGCGAAGACCGCGCCAACATCTGGAAGCCGGTGCTGGAGCAGGACGTGGCCACGCAGAGCGTGCGCGAGCAGCTGCTGACCGCCAATGACACCCTGGTCGATGCCGACGAGGCTGCAATCCGCCGCGACTTCGTGCCGCCGGCCGAGCGCACCCTGCCGATCAAGAACGTGGTGGTGATCCTGATGGAAAGCTTCGCCGGCCACTCGGTGGGCGCGCTGGGCAGCCCCAACAGCATTACCCCGTACTTCGACAAGCTGGCCAAAGAGGGCCTGCTGTTCGACCGCTTCTTCTCCAACGGCACCCATACCCACCAGGGCATGTTCGCCACCATGGCCTGCTTCCCCAACCTGCCAGGCTTCGAATACCTGATGCAGACCCCGGAAGGCGGCCACAAGCTGTCCGGCCTGCCAGCGTTGCTCAGCGCCCGCGATTACGACGACGTGTACGTCTACAACGGCGACTTTGCCTGGGACAACCAGTCCGGGTTCTTCGGCAACCAGGGCATGACCACCTTCATTGGCCGTAACGACTTCGTCAACCCGGTGTTCTCCGACCCGACCTGGGGCGTGTCCGACCAGGACATGTTCGACCGCGGCGCCGAAGAACTGGCCAAGCACGATGGCAAGAAGCCGATCTACGCGCTGCTGCAGACCTTGTCCAACCACACCCCGTACGCGCTGCCCAAGGACCTGCCGGTAGAGCCGGTAACCGGCCAGGGCCGCCTGGACGAGCACCTGACCGCCATGCGCTATTCGGACTGGGCGCTGGGGCAGTTCTTCGAGAAGGCGCGCAAGGAGCCGTACTTCAAGGAAACTCTGTTCGTCATCGTTGGCGACCATGGCTTTGGCAACCACCAGCAGGTCACCGAGCTGGACCTGGGCCGCTTCAACGTGCCGCTGCTGCTGATTGCCCCGGGCATCCAGGAGAAGTTCGGTGCGGTCAACCACACCGTGGGCACCCAGGTCGACATCGTGCCGACCATCATGGGCCGCCTGGGTGGCCAGGCCCGTCACCAGTGCTGGGGCCGCGACTTGCTCAACCTGCCTGAGGGCGACCAGGGCGTGGGCATGATCAAGCCATCGGGCAGCGAGCAGATCGTCGGCCTGGTGCAGGGCGACCGCATCCTGATCGAGTCCAAGGACATGTCCCCGCGCATGTACCGCTACCAGCTGGGTAGCGAGTTCAAGGCCGAGCTGATCGAAAGCCCGGACCAGCCGGAAATGCTGAAGAAGCTGGAAGCGTATATCCAGACCGCGACCAAGAGCTTGCTGGATAACACTGCCGGTGTTGTGCACGGCACGCCGAAGTAATAGCTGGATCGCCAGGCGGACCTGGGCCG
This sequence comes from Pseudomonas asiatica, assembly GCF_040214835.1. Classification (NCBI taxonomy): domain Bacteria; kingdom Pseudomonadati; phylum Pseudomonadota; class Gammaproteobacteria; order Pseudomonadales; family Pseudomonadaceae; genus Pseudomonas; species Pseudomonas asiatica. The sequence continues at coordinate 1,520,446 of NZ_CP157874.1, forward strand.
TGTGGGAGCGGCCTTGTGTCGCGAAAGGGCTGCGCAGCAGCCCCAGATCCAGTATCCATGCATAAATCGCCGGGGCCGCTTTGCGGCCCTTTCGCGACACAAGGCCGCTCCCACAAAAAGCCGCACCGCTACCAAGTCATCTGACTGAACATTCTCCCCACCTCAAGGTCACTTGTTTCAGGCATCACACACCCGGTGTTCGTTGACTTAGAGGGTTCGTTCAATGAAAGAGTGGGAAGTCATCTTTGCCGACCAGAAGGGCGTGCTCACCACCCTGACGCTGCACGGCGACCAGTGCCCCAGCGAGGAGGACGCCGCGCGGGCCATCCGTTCGCACCTGTTCCCGGTGATGGACGAGCTGGACCTCAACGACTTCCAGGACCGCACTGTTTCACCCACCGCACGCTGGCTCAAGGAACAGAGTGGCGTGACCATCACCAGCATCCACGAAACGCCCTGAACCACACGTTTGCGTGGTGCCCTGGCAGGCACTACGCTGCAAGAAGGTGCCGGCCTATTCTGCGGGTCGGCACCGCATCCCTTCGCGTCTTGCATCAGCTCGAACTGCCCGGCCGCTGCCGGCAGGTGCGTAGTGCACGGAAAGTCTATCCATCGCATTATTCAGGAGGACGTTTCATGAGCAGCCAGAACGACGATATCAGCAGCAACGTCCTGCGCCAGATGAAGGCAGGCGGTTTCGACTTCACCCAGATCCACCCCATCGAGTTCTACGCCATATTCCCCGACGAAGCAGGGGCCCGCCGCGCGGCCGGGCAGTTTCGCGGTGAATCGCTGAATGCCCAGGTCAAGGAGCTGGGCGACGGTGCCTGGCATCTGGAGCTGAGCAAGGTCATGTATGCCACCCATGGCGGGATTGGCGACTTCGAAGAGGCCTTCGAGCAGCTGGTGACACCTTATGGCGGTGAGGTGGAAGGGTGGGGGGTCAAGCAGGAACGGCCCATAGCCTGAGACTTTGGGAATTTGGGGCCGCCTTGCGGCCCATCGCGACACAAGGCCGCTCCTACAGGCGTGCGCGTACCCTTGTAGGAGCGGCCTTGTGTCGCGAAAGGGGCGCAAAGCGCCCCCAGGTTCTCAAGGCCTGCGCCCAGCCATATGCCTCAAATAGGCCAGCAATTCATCCAGCTCCGTTTCACTCAAGACACTTTCTGCAAACCCCGGCATCTTCGCCTGCGGCCACTGCCGCAGGCTCTGCGGGTCACGAATCAGCTGGCGTAGATATTCCGGCCGAAAATACTCGGTCGGGTTATGCGGCACATTCAGGTCCGGCCCCACCTGCGCATCCCCCGCGCCATTCAGCCTATGACACGCCAGGCAGTTCTGCTGGAACAAGGCAAAGCCCCGGCGCACAGGGCTGTCGGCCGACAGCTTCGGGTCGGGCAGCAGCGCCGGAAAACGCGCCTCGACAGAAGCCAGCTTGCGAATCGTGGAAATCTGGAACGGCCACTGCTCCGGGCGGATGCCGCTTGCCTGCGGTGCAGTCCACACCAGGTAGAACGGCCCGGCACTCGGCTTGCCCTGGCCCAGTGGTGGCCACGGCCGGCCCGGCTCCTCCACCGCCAGCCAGGCCTGTGCCGGCCCGTGCTGCAACAGTGGCGCCGCCGGCATTTCGGCGGCAAAACCATCCAGCGCCACCGCCTGCAGGTGGTCGCTGGCGCTCACGCCATCCAGCAGCGCGGCCAGCGGCACCGCCCGATAATGCATGGGCTGCTTGTAGGAAACGTCCTGGTCGATGCTGATGTCCCGGGCCTGCGGGTGGTCGAGCAGTTCGGCACTGCTCCACTGGCGCGTCGTGGCGCCCAGTTCAAGGTGCAGTTGCGCCGCCGACAGCGGCAGGCTCAGAAGCAACACTAACAGTGCAAGGCAGTGGCGCATGGATAATCTCCGACCATCAAGGCCAGCAGGTTACCTGTGCGTTGCCTGTTGGCGCCACAGCGGCAGTCAGCCGAACAAACGTGTGAGGTTCGGCAGGATCAGCAGCAAAGTCGTGGCGAAGAGAATGAGCCCAGCTTGGCGAATTTTCGATTGTCTGAACATGGCGGACCGCCTTCTTGTTGTTATTCCTGAATACCCGTTGGCTTCCCTGTCGCGCTTCGGGTCGATCGCAGTGGCGTTGCGTTACGCCTGAACTGCCTGCCTCTTGAAAGTGGATATACAACCAACAGTAGGGTGTGCGTCATCCATGTTTGAGAACCCTTTGTTCTAATACTGTAGTTCGTTGATTTCGTCTGGCTATGAGGCCAAGTGCCAGCCGGCTGGCATGCTCTGGCTAGACGGTGGCGCAAGTGCCAGCAGGGCACCGACGAAATGTGACCGTTCGTCAGTGCGGCCTACTTGCTTGTACGTGCCTTTCGCGTCAGTCTCTACAGCAGATTCCCACCCATGTCGTTCAGGACTACCCCTATGTCGTTACGCATCTGCATCCTTGAAACCGATGTCCTGCGACCGGAGTTGACCGCGCAGTACCAGGGCTACGGCAGGATGTTCGAGCAGCTCTTCTCGCGTCAGCCGATCGCCGCCGAATTTCGTGTGTACAACGTGATGAATGGCGATTACCCCGCCGACAACGAAGTGTTCGATGCCTACCTGGTGACGGGCAGCAAGGCCGACTCGTTTGGTACCGACCCGTGGATCCAGACCCTCAAGGCCTACCTGCTGAAGCTGTACGAGCGTGGCGAGAAGCTGCTGGGTGTGTGTTTCGGCCACCAGTTGCTGGCGTTGACCCTGGGTGGCAAGGCCGAGCGTGCCGAGCAGGGCTGGGGCGTGGGTATCCACCGCTATTCGCTGGCGGCCCATGCGCCGTGGATGGACCCGGAGGTGTCGGAGCTGACCTTGCTGATCAGCCACCAGGACCAGGTGACCGAGCTGCCGGAAGGCGCCACGGTGATCGCCTCCAGCGATTTCTGCCCGAACGCTGCGTACCACATTCGTGACCAGGTGCTGTGCTTCCAGGGGCACCCGGAGTTCGTGCACGACTACTCCCGCGCACTGCTCGATGCGCGCCAGCAGTATCTGGGTGATGAGGTGTACCACAAGGCCGTGGCCAGCCTGGCCACCGAGCACCAGGGCGACCTGGTGGGGGAGTGGATGTTGCGGTTTATCCAGCAGCCGGTGAGCAAAGATACCGCAGCGTGATGGCTGGGGGCTGCTGTGCAGCCCATCGCGACACAAGGCCGCTCCTACAGGGGGTCGCGCCAGTCAGGTTATTCGCGATCCCTGTAGGAGCGGCCTTGTGTCGCGATGGGCCGCAAAGCGGCCCCGACAATCTCAGAGCCAGCCAGACTTCTTGAAGCTGGCATACAACGCGGTACAGCCCAGGCCGATCACCCCCAGCACCCCGAAGTACCCATAGTGCCACCCCAGCTCCGGCATGTTCTGGAAGTTCATCCCGTAAACCCCGGCAATTGCCGTGGGGAACGCCAGGATCGCCGCCCAGGCTGCAAACTTGCGCTGCACGATGCTCTGCCGTGACGACTCCAGCAGCATGCCGATCTCGATGGTCTGGCTGGCGATGTCGCGGATGCCTGCCAGGTCCTCCATCTGCCGCGTCACGTGGATCTGCACATCACGGAAGTACGGGCGCATGTTCTTGTCGATGAACGGGAAGCTCAGGCGCTGCAGTTCCTCGCTCACTTCCACCATCGGTGCCACGTAGCGGCGCAGGCGCAGGATGTCGCGGCGCAGGCTGTGCAAGCGGCGGATATCGTCCTCTTGCAGCGAACCGCCAAGCACGCTCTGCTCCAGCTCTTCGATCTCGCCGTGAATGGCCTCGCTGACCGGCTGGTAGTTCTCGGTGACAAAGTCGAGCAGGGCGTACAGCACGAAGTCTTCGCCGTGCTCCAGCAGCAACGGCCGCGCCTCGCAGCGCTGGCGCACCAGGGCATAGGATTTCGAGTGGCCGTTGCGGCAGGTGATGATGTAGCCGTTGCCGGCGAAGATGTGGGTTTCGATGAACTCCAGCTTGCCTTCGTGGCGCACCGGCGAGTAGGTGACGATGAACAGGGCGTCGCCAAAGGTTTCCAGCTTGGGCCGGCTGTGCTTTTCCAGGGCGTCTTCGATGGCCAGTTCGTGCAGGTTGAACTGGCACTGCAGGTTGGCCAGCTCCTCTGCGTTGGGCTCTTCCAGGCCGATCCATACAAAGTGCCCCGGCTTGCGCGCCCACTCGCTGCCTTCATCGATGCTGATGTTGGTGACCTTTCTGCCGGCGCTGTACACCGCCGATGCCACGACTCGACCCATGGTTGTTCGCTTATTCCGGTTGGACACGGGTTACAGCTTGGGCTGTAGTGGGCTCAAGAGCAACCTAGCGCTTGGCCAGTTCCCCTTCCATGCGGTCGATGCATTGCTGCATCTGCCCGCGGCACTGTTCGATCAGCGCCGGCAGGTCCTGCAGGGTCATGCCCGCCGTGGCGATCGGTGGCAGCGAGCGCACGATCACCGTGCGCTGGCGCCAGCTGTTCAGGCTCAGGCGCCCGGCATAGCGGCTGACGCATACCGGCACGATCGGCACACCGGCCTCGATGGCCATGTGAAACGCGCCTTTCTTGAAGGCCAGCAGGTGCTCGCCGGGATTGCGCGTGCCTTCGGGGAAAATCCAGATCGAGGTATCGTCCTGCAGCACCCGGGTGGTCTTCTGCATGGCCTTGCGTGCCTGGTAGGCGTTCTTGCGGTCGACCAGCACGTTGCCACCCAGCCAGAACAGCTGGCCGAACAGCGGGATCCAGCCCAGGCTTTTCTTGCCGATGGCGACGGTGCGCTGCGGTACCACCTGGCCTAGCACGAACAGGTCGAAGTTGGACTGGTGGTTGGCGACGATCACGCAGCCTGGCGGCTGATCCCACAGCGGACCGACTTCTGCCTTGACCCTGATGCGCATCAGCCAGGTGGCCGGCAGGCTGTAGAGGCGGGCGAAAAGGCGGCTGTTGTCGGGGTTGAAGGGACGGCACAGGCCAATGACCAGGCCCAGGGTACCAACCACAAGGAAATGCAGCGCCAGCAGGAACATGCGCAATGAATAAAGCATGGTACGACTCACACCAGACAGTCGCCGGGCAGTGTACGGATGTGCACTGGTTGGGGCAAACCCTGGTGCAAGCCTGTTGCGGCCTCTTCGCGGGCTTGCCCGCTCCCACAGGTACAGCGTTGCCCTCGGCTCTGGCGCTGTCCCTGTGGGAGCGGGCACGCCCGCGAAGAGGCCGGCCCGGCTAACCCATATGCTGCTGATCCAGCTCGATCGCCTTGTCCAGCGCCTCCAGCAGCCCTTTGCGCACCTTCAGCTTGGTGTTCTTGTGCGCCAGCATGTTCAGCTTCTTCAGCTCTCGCGCCGCCGCCAGTGCCGCTTCCTGCAACTGCTCGGCCGGCACGACCTTGTCGAGGAAGCCTGCGTCCACCGCGCCCTGCGGGTCAAACACCTCGGCATTGATCACCGAGCGGTGGAAGGCCGAGCGGCGCAGGCGGTCGCGGGCCAGTTCGATGCCGGCATGGTGCATGGTCATGCCGATCTGCACTTCGTTCAGGCACACCTTGTACGGCCCTTCGACGCCAATGCGATAGTCGCCCGACAGCAGCAGGAAGGCACCCTTGGCCACGGCATTGCCCGGGCAGGCGACTACCACCGGGAACGGGTGCGAAAGCAGGCGGCGGGCGAGGGTGGAACCGGCGGTGACCAGGCTGACTGCTTCCTTGGGGCCGCTGGTCATCACCTTGAGGTCGTAGCCGCCAGACAGGATGCCCGGCTGCCCGGTGATGATCACCACCGCACGCTCCTGCGTGGCGCGGTCTAGCGCGGCGTTGAAGGCGGCGATGACGTCTGGCGAGATGGCGTTGACCTTGCCGTTGTTCAGGGTCAGGGTAACGATGCCGTCTTCGGCGTGGTAGGTAATCAGCTCGCTCATGGCAGAGTCCTTTTGTTGGCGTGGCGACGACGTTACCCAGCGCCAGGGGCGAGGTAAAGCAGTAAGGCTGACTGGTCGGTCAGCGTTCGCCGGGGCTCAAATGCAAATGCATGAAAAAATTAAAAAAAATGCTTGCCAAAGGGAAAGTCTTTCACTAAATTAGCGCACCTCGACAGGCTGCAAGGCTTGAAGAGAAACGGTGAAGTGTCCGAGTGGTCGAAGGAGCACGCCTGGAAAGTGTGTATACGAGAAATCGTATCAAGGGTTCAAATCCCTTCTTCACCGCCACATTCTACGAAGAGCCCCCGAGCTGAGAAGCCGGGGGCTTTTTGTTTTTGGGGCCTTTGGGGGCCGCTTTGCGGCCCTTTCGCGACACAAGGCCGCTCCTACAAGCGTGCGCGGACCCCTGTAGGAGCGGCCTTGTGTCGCGAAAGGGCTGCAAAGCAGCCCCAAAAAATCTAGAAGCTGACCGAAGCCGACAGCCGAGCCGTCCGCGGCGCTCCCTGGAACAGGTAGTTATCCCCCAGGTAATCCCCCACATCACGCCAATAACGCTTGTCGAATACGTTATCCACAGTCAGCCGCAGCACCGTGTCATACCCACCAATGCGCGTGCGGTAGCGGCTACCCACATCGCACACCGTATACCCACCAACTTCCACATTCCCCGCCTGGCTCGCATACTTGCTGGCGCTGTAGCGCGCCCCGCCCAGCAGTGCCAAGCCCGGTATCGGCAGGGTGTATTCCGCCTGCAGCGCCGCCCGGAACCTGGGCACGTTGATCGCTTGGTGGCCTTCATAGGCATCGGTGTCGCTGTTCTGCACCCGCGCCCGAATCGCCGCAGCGCTGGCCTGCACCTGCAGGTTCGAGGTCACCCAGCCGCTGGCGCCCAATTCCAGGCCGGTGTTCTTCTGCTGGCCTTGCTGCACGTAGGTGAAAGTGCCGGCGCCGTCCGGGCGCGCGTACTGGTATGCCTGGCGTATCTGGAACAGTGCGGCGCTGAAGCTCAGGCCTTGCCAGTCATGCTTGAGGCCCAGTTCCAGTTGGTGCGAGGTCGTCGGTGCCAGGATTTCGAATCTGTTCTCGGCGAACCACGGTGCGGTGCCGCCTGCCGACAGGCCTTTGGAATAACTGGCATATACCGTGGTATCCGGCTGCGGCTTGTAGATGAGCGCGGCGTTGGGCAGCAACTCGTACTGCCGGGTATGGCGACCGGCAACACCTTCCTCATTCCAGGTTTTCTCGTCCAGGCGTACTTCACGGGCACCCAGTACGGTCTGCCAGTGCTCGTTGAAGCTGATGCGGTCGCTCACGAACAACCCGTACTGGCGGCTGTCCAGGCGACGTTCGCTAGACCTGATGGGCTTGTCGGATGGATCAAAGGCCGGTGCACCCGTGTAGATGTTGCCTGTACCTACCCATTCCATATAGCTGGGGCGCTGATCCAGCGTGCGCCGCTGCGCACTGGTGCCCACGGTCAGCTCATGCCCCACGCCCAGCGCATCGAAACGCCCGTTGAGCATGGCCTGCGCCTCGTCGGTACGGCGGGTGTCGTCGGGGCTGCGGAAGTCGTAGATGTCGTAGTCGCCGTTGCTGCCGAAGAAGGCGCCTTCGCTCGAGCCCCAGGCAAACGAGCTGTAGTCATCGATCACCACCTTGCTGCGCGAGGTGCTCAAGGTCCCGGTCCAGGCTTCGTTGAAACGGTACTCGAAGCGCCCACCCAGGTTCAGCGAATCGTTCTGCACCGGCTTGGCCCAGTGCTGGTAGGCCAGGCGGTCGTCGGGGTCGATGCCATGGGGTACTTCGCTGCCACCGAGCAGCTGGTAACCCGGCACCGAGCGCTGTTCGCGATGCTGGTATTCGGCATCCAGCTGCAGGGTGGCATTCGGGTTGATCTGCCAGTCGAAGGCCAGCGAGGCGAAGTCGCGCTTGCCGTCGGCGTGGTCGACCAAGGAGCGGATGTCTTCATGGGCCAGGTTGGCCCGCAGGCCGAACTGCCGCTCGCTGCCGAACCAGCCGCCCAGGTCGGTGGCCAGGTAGCGTTCGCCTTGTTCGTTGGTCGACACCGTGACGCTGCGCACGTCTTCGGCGCGCTTGGTCACGTAGTTGACCAGGCCGCCCGGCTCTGACACACCGCTCTGCAGCCCGGACAAACCCTTGAGCAGCTCCACCTGCTGCTTGTTCTCCAGGGCCACGTTCTGCTCGCCGGCGATGGTCTGGCCATTGATGCGGTAGCTGCTGGCGGCATTCAGCTCGAAGCCGCGCACGTTGAAGTTTTCGTAGTAGCCGATGGGGGCGTAGCTTTCACCCACCGAGGCGTCGCTTTGCAGCACTTCGCTGAGCTGGCGTACCTGGCGGTCTTCCAGCAGTTGCTGGTTGAACACGCTGATCGAGGCCGGGGTGTCGAGCAGGGGCGCGGGCTGGAAGCCGCCTACTGCTGCCTGGCGTGCCTGGTAGCCGTCGTTGGTGTAGGTGTCGGACACCTGCAGCGGGGCCAGTAGCACGCTGTCTTCGGCAAGCACATGGGGGCAATGCAGGGCCAGGCCCAGGCTGAGCAGGCTCAGGGGCAGGCGGGGGTGACGCGGGGGCATGCGGTGGGGCTCCTGGATGCGCGACACCTGTGCCGGCCTCTTCGCGGGTGAACCCGCTCCCACAGGAAAATCACTATCCTCAGGTGCAGTGATATCCCTGTGGGAGCGGGTTCACCCGCGAAGAGGCCGGCACAGGCCATGAAAAAGGCGGCATCTTACAGCCGCCTTCAACATAAAACGATCCGGGCTCTGCGATATCCAGTCAGCCTTTGCGGGCCGGCCGCCTGTGCTGCCGCCAGTTGTCATCGATCTTCGACCAGGTCTTGCCATCGGTAATGGCCATGAGCTTGCGCCCGTCCTTGAAGGTGGCCAGGAAGGTGGCTTCCTCTTCCTTGCCACCCAGCCACAGCCCGGCCAGCAACCCCACCGGCCCGGCCACCAGGGCCCCGGCCACGCCCCAGCCCAGGGCACTGCCCAGGCTACGGCTGGATTCCAGGCTGGCCAGCCGCAGCTCGCTGATGCGTGCCAGGGAAATCCGCTCGCCCGGCGAGGGGCTGCGCGGGGTCTTGAGTGTGAGCGATCCATTGCGATACTCGCCTTCGCCTTGCAAGAAATCGCCGGATTGCACCGTGAGTCTTGTCATAACGTCGTCCTGTCAGGGAAAGGGCATTGACCAGCGCCTACTGAGCGCTGCCCGGGCAGGCAAGTCAACGGCCATGCGACGGAGGGTCGTGCGGTGCATTGTCGCCCAGGTCAATGGACTTCAGGCCACCTGCAAAGCGTTCTTGCGCTTGCGCTCGGCCAAACCCCACGCCAGCAACGCCAGCCCGCCAATCACCAACCCGGCCACCACAATCCCCATCCAGCCCTGGCGCTGGAACAACTGCGTGCCCAGCAACGACCCCAAGGCCCCGCCAATGAAGTAGCAGGTGATATACCCGGCATTCAGCCGCGTGCGCGCTTCGGGCCGCAGGGCAATCACCGCGTTCTGGTTGCTCACGTGCACCAGTTGCACTGCCAGGTCGAGCATCAGTACGCCCAGCAGCAAGGCCAGCAACGATTGCTCGGCAAAGCCCAGCGGCACCCACGACAGCAGCAATACCACCAGGCCCACGGTGGTGCCCAGCGAACCCTTGCCACGGTCGGCCAGGCGCCCGGCCCAGTTGGCCGACAGCGCACCCGCTGCACCGGCCAGGCCGAACAGGCCTATCACCGCGTCCGAATAGTGGTACGGGCCTTTCGCCAGCAGGAACGCCAGTGGCGTCCAGAACAGGGCGAACAGGCTGAATGCCAGCAGGCCGAGCAGCGAGCGCAGGCGCAGCACCGGTTCTTCGACGAACAGGCGGAACACCGAGCCGATCAGCGCCGGGTATTTCAGCCCGGCATGGCTGTGGTGTTGTGGCAGGCTGCGGTACAGCGCCACGGCGGTGATGGCCATCAGCACTGCAGCCAGCACGTAGATGCTGCGCCAGCCACCCAGTTCGGCCATGAACCCGGCGGCGGTACGTGCCAGCAGGATGCCCAGCAGCAACCCGCTCATCAACGTGCCGACCGCGCGCCCGCGCTGGTGTGGCTCGCTGAGGGTCGCGGCCATGGGCACGAGGATCTGCGCCACCACCGAGAACAGCCCGGTCAGCGCCGTACCAAGGATCAGCCAGGGCAGGCTCGGTGCGCAGGCGCTGATGATCAGGCCCAGGGTGGAAATGGCGGTCATCACGGTGATCAGCCGGCGCTGCTCGAACAGGTCGCCCAGCGGTGCCAGCAGCAACAGGCCGGCGCCATAGCTCAGTTGCGCGGCAATGACGATGCTGCCGGCACTGGCAGTGCTCAGGCCGAACTGCTGGGCGATGCTGTGCAGCAGTGGTTGCGCATAGTAGTTGCTGGCCACGGCCAGGCCGGTGGCGGTGGCCATCAGCAGGATCAGGGCGCGGCTGAGAGTGGGGGCGTTCATGCAGTTCTCGTGGCGGGCAGGAGTAAAGGGGGGATTATCGGAAAGTGTCGGGCACTACATCAATGCATTGTGTGGCAGAGCAGGGCAGGGGGAGGGGGGCTGGAGGTTGGGGATCGGTTGAGCCTGTGCTGGCCTCTTCGCGGGTAAACCCGCTCCCACAGGTACACCACTGGGCTCGGGGCCTGTGATATCCCTGTGGGAGCGGGTTTACCCGCGAAGAGGCCGGAACAGGCAACCCTTCAATCAGGCAGCAAACCCGCCATCGACCGTCAGGCTGGCCCCAGTGACATACCCCGCCTCAGGCCCCGCCAGGTAAGCCACGAAGCTGGCAATCTCATCCGCCTCGCCATAGCGCCCGATCGCCATCAGCGGGATCAGGCTGTCAGCGAACTCGCCGCTGGCCGGGTTCATGTCGGTGTCCACCGGCCCTGGCTGCACGTTGTTCACGGTAATGCCTTTCGGCCCCAGGTCACGGGCCATGCCGCGGGTCAGGCCGACCAGCGCCGATTTGCTCATGGCATAGGGGGCGCCGCCGGCAAACGGCATGCGCTCGGCATTGGTGCTGCCAATGTTGATGATGCGCCCACCTTGGCCCATGTAGCGTGCCGCGGCCTGGCTGGCGACGAATACGCTGCGCACGTTCACCGCCAGCATGTGGTCGAAGTCGGCCAGGTCGAATTCGGTCACCGGTGCTACCGCCAGCACACCGGCGTTGTTGACCAGGATATCCAGCCGGCCGAAGGCCTTCACAGTGTCATCCACGGCCAGTTGCACGGCCGCCGCGTCGGCGCTGTCGGCCCGCAGGGCCAAGGCCCTGCCGCCGTTTTCGGTAATTTCCTCAGCCAGCGCCTGCGCCGGGCCGGCGGAGCTGACATAGGTGAAGGCCACCTGCGCGCCTTCGCGGGCCAGGCGTCGCACGATGGCTGCACCGATGCCGCGGGAACCGCCCTGTACCAGGGCTACTTTGCCTTTGAGGGTATGTTGCTTGGACATGCTGATCTCCTGCTGGAAGCCAGGCCGGAATGCCTTGGATGGGCGCAGTATCGGCGCTTGATTACCTGCTGATAAGATGGCAATCACTATCAGCAGAGTAAACCTTTGGTTGCCAATCATGGCCATGGAATCGTTCAACGCGTTGGAATGCTTCATCCGCAGTGCCGAAGTCGGCAGCTTTGCCGAGGCCGCCAGGCGCCTCAGCATTACCCCGGCTGCCGTGGGCAAGCATGTTGCCCAGCTGGAAGCGCGCCTGGGGGTGCGGTTGTTCCAGCGTAGTACCCGCAAGCTGACCCTGACCGAGGCCGGGCAGCGATTTCTGGGGGAGGTCAGTGACAGCTTCCGCACCATCCAGTACGCCGTGGCCAACCTGGCCAGCAGCGAAGGCCAGCCGGCCGGGTTGTTGCGGGTGAGCATGGGCACGGTGTTCGGGCGCTTGTATGTGTTGCCATTGCTGGCCGAGTTCCTGCGTCGCTACCCGGCCATTACCCCGGACTGGCATTTCGACAACCGCCAGGTCGACCTGATCGGCCAGGGCTTCGATGCGGCGATTGGCGGAGGCTTCGATCTGCCGCCGGGGGTGGTGGCGCGCAAGCTGACCCCGGCGCACCGGGTGCTGGTGGCGGCGCCGGCTTACCTGGGCCGGCACGCGCCGATTGACGACCCGCAGGTATTGCAACGGCATGACGGTATCCTGATCCGCTCGCCGCAGACCGGGCGGGTGCGTTCATGGCCGTTGACCAGCCGTTGGCAGGTGCAGCAGCCATTGCAGTTGCGCCAGACGATGACCATGAGCGATTCGGATGCGGCTTGCGCGGTGGCCGAGCAGGGCTTGGGGATTGCCCTGGTGAGCCTGCCGTTTGCAGTGCCGTACCTGGAAGGCGGGCGGCTGCAGCGGGTGCTGCCGGACTGGTACGTGGACGATGGGTATATCAGCCTGTATTTCGCCGAGCACAAGCTGTTGCCGGGCAAGACCCGGGCGTTTATCGATTTTGTGGTGGAACAGTTCGAAGAGCAGGGGTTGGCGCGGCGGTTCGATGCCTTGCAAACCGTGTAGGAGCAGCCTTGTGCTGCGAAGAGGCCGGTAAGGCAAATGACTTTCTGTGTCGCTCATGGCCCCTTCGCAGCACAAGGCTGCTCCTACACGGGGATCACTGGCCTGGGGAGCGAAGAGGCCGGTTCAGACAACATCGACTATGAACAATGCCTGTGCCCCCAGGCTCACCTCATCATCAACCTTCCTGCCGACCAACTGCTGCCCCAGCGGCGAGCGCGGGGTAATCACCGTCACCAGCCCATCCCCCTCGCCAATCTTCAACCCCGCCGCCTCGGGCCCGAGGAACAGTCGGCGTTGCCCGCCATCTTCATCCTCCAGCGTTACCAGGTTGCTCACCTGCACCCCGCGTGCCGGGTCGTAATCACGCAGCAGCAGTTGCTGGTAGGTCACCAGCGCCTTGCGGATCTCGGCGCTGCGGCGGGCTTGGCCGGTAGCCAGGTACGAGGCTTCCAGGCCCAGGGTGTCGTACTTGTTCTCGGCGATGTTCTCTTCGGCGGTGGCGGCTTCGTACGCGGTTTGCGCCGCGCGGGTCAGCACATCCTGGTCATGCTCGAGGGTGGCGACTATCTGCGCCAGCAGGCTGGGCTTGTCCATGGTCAGTAACAGAACTCCAGCACGTTGGCCTGGCTTTTGTCGGTGGGCGCGGTGCGGTTCTGCTGCAGCCAGAACTGGCACTTCGGGCTGTTGAGGTTGCGCGGGTTGCCCTGGGCGGCCTCGGCGGCCTGTTGCACCTCCTGCTTGTGCAGGATGTCCTTGTAGCGTTCGAACATTTCCGCCTGGGCATCCGCCGCAGGGGCTGGCGCTGGCGGCGCGGCAGGCCGGTACGCGGCGGGGGCCACGGCCTGGGCCAGTGGCTGTACCTGCTGTGGCCACAGTTGCAGCGCCAGCCACAGGCTGGCGGCGATCGCCACGGCGCCCAGCCACAGGCCAAGGGCAACGCACACGATCAACGGCAGCGGCTTGAGGGTAATCTTCAGTTCACGGTGGCGCGGCATGGCAGCCTCCTGGCAGGGTGTTCGGGGTGCATTGTCGCATGCGCCTGGGCATTTTTCCGCGCAGGTGCTTTTGTCAGCGACAATTTATGCGCAGAATGCGCGGTTTTTCCGCTGGGCGAGGGCAGGGCACATGAACGCCACCTGGGACATCTTCTGCAGCGTCGTCGACAACTACGGCGATATAGGCGTGACTTGGCGCCTGGCCCGGCAGCTGGTGGCCGAGCACGGCCTGGCAGTGCGCCTGTGGGTGGATGACCTCAATGCGTTCACGCCCATGTGCCCCGGGGCCGATGCCGCCGCCCCGCAGCAGTGGCAGCACGGTGTGGATGTGCGCCAGTGGCCGGTGACCTGGTTGCCGGTGGCGCCGGCTGATGTGGTAATCGGTGCCTTCGCCTGCCAGTTGCCAGCAGCTTATGTGGAGGCAATGCGTGCTCGCGCCACGCCGCCGCTGTGGTTGAACCTCGAATACCTCAGTGCCGAGGACTGGGTGGAGGGCTGCCATGGCTTGCCTTCGCCGCAGCCCAATGGCTTGCGCAAGGTGTTTTTCTTTCCCGGCTTTACCGAAAAAACCGGTGGCCTGCTGCGCGAGGGCTCGCTGCTGGCGCGGCGTGATGGGTTCCAGCAAGGCGCACGTCAGGCCTTCTTGCAGGGGCTTGGCGTAAACCCTGAAGCGGGGGCGTTGCTGATTTCCCTGTTCGCCTACGAAAACCCGCAACTGGGCAACTGGCTTGATGCCTTGGCCTCAGGCGAGCAACCTTGCCACCTGCTGGTGCCGCAAGGGCGCGTCCTCGCGGGGCTCGGCCAGTGGCTTGGCGAGGCGGCCCTGCAAGTGGGCAGCGTGCGCAAGCGAGGGGCGCTGACCGTGCAGGTGCTACCTTTCGTCAGCCAGGACGACTACGACCGGTTGCTGTGGAGCTGTGATTTCAACGCCGTGCGCGGCGAAGACTCGTTCGTGCGCGCGCAGTGGGCCGGGCAGCCGATGCTGTGGCACATCTACGTGCAGGACGAGAATGCCCATTGGGAAAAGCTCGAAGCGTTTCTCGCGCATTATCGACACGGGTTGTCAGACGATGCCGATGCCGCCCTGCTTGGCTTGTGGCGTGCCTGGAACATGGACCGCGACATGGGCCAGGCCTGGCAGGCGGCCCGCCAGCACTGGCCGGAACTGCAGCAGCATGCCCGGCTTTGGGCAGCGCGACGGGCCGCTCAGCCGGACCTTGCCACAGCGCTAGTACACTTTTACCGAAATTCGCTATGATACGCGGCCTCGATTTTTATAAATCCATCCAGATTCGGATACTTCGTAATGAAAACTGGTAAAGAACTGAAACCCGGTACCGTCCTGCGGATCGACAACGACCCGTGGCTGGTTCAAAAAGCTGAGTTCACCAAGTCGGGCCGTAACAGCGCGATCATGAAGACCAAGCTGAAGAACCTGCTGACCGGCTACAAGACCGAAACCGTCTACGGTGCAGACGACAAGCTGGACGACGTGATCCTGGATCGCAAAGAAGCGACCCTGTCGTTCATCAACGGTGACGAATACACCTTCATGGACACCACCGACTACACCATGTACGAACTGAACGCCGAGGACATCGAAGCCGTTCTGCCGTACATCGAAGAAGGCATGGAAGACGTCTGCGAAGCCGTGTTCTTCGAAGGCCGCCTGGTATCGGTTGAACTGCCGACCACCATCAGCCGCCAGGTTGTCTACACCGAGAACGCTGCACGCGGCGACACCTCGGGCAAGGTGATGAAGCCTGCCAAGCTGAAGAACGGTACCGAGATCTCGGTTGCCGACTTCATCCAGATCGACGAGTGGATCGATATCGACACTCGCGACAACAGCTTCAAAGGCCGTTCCAAGAAGTAATCCTTCCTGTGAAACGCAAAAAACCCGGCCTTGGCCGGGTTTTTTGTGCCTGCGATTCCTGCAGATCTCGATGCGTGCTCTTGCTTTTGTGGGAGCGGCCTTGTGTCGCGAAAGGGCCGCAAAGCGGCCCCGGCAATATTAAGGTGTACCCGAGATTCCGGGGCCGCTTCGCGCCCCATCGCGACGCAAGGCCGCTCCCACAGCCTTACACGGTCACGTGCAGGCGCACATCCACATTGCCGCGGGTGGCGTTGGAGTACGGGCACACCTTGTGCGCCTTTTCCACCAGCGCTTCAGCATCGGCCTGGGCCAGGCCCGGCAGGTTGATGTGCAGGTCGATGTCCAGGCCGAAACCACCTGGAATCTGGCCGATGCCCACTTTCGCGGTGATCGAGGCGTCCGCCGGCAGGGCTTTTTTCTCCTGCCCGGCCACGAACTTCAGGGCACCGATGAAGCACGCCGAGTAACCGGCGGCGAACATCTGCTCGGGGTTGGTGCCGTCACCGCCTGCGCCGCCCAGTTCCTTGGGGGTGCTCAGGCTGACCACCAGCTTGCCGTCGCTGGAACGGGACTTGCCGTCGCGCCCACCGGTGGAGGTAGCTTCTGCGATGTACAGCGGAGTGACCTTTTGCATCTTGAGCCTCGCTAATGTGCTGTGCGCTCCCCGTCTGGAGGAGGGCGCGGGTTGGTGTGGGATTTAAATTAGCGCGCAATTAGTTAGTGCGCAAGATAAATCGTCACCGCTCATCCGAACGGCCATTGCACAGCATAGCTGTCAGAGGGTTTTCTGCAGGTTCTCGCGCAGCGCCAGCAGGTCGGCCTGCAGCTGTTGCAACTGTTCCAGGCTGCGCCCGCTGGCCTTGAGGATGCACTGCGGCACTTCTTTGGCCTGCTGCTGCAAGGCGCGGCCCTTGTCGGTCAGCTGCACCAGTACCACCCGTTCGTCCTCGCGGCTGCGGTTGCGCTGCAGCAGGCCTTCGCTTTCCAGGCGCTTGAGCAGCGGCGTCAGCGAGCCGGGGTCGGTGAGCAGGTGCTGGCTGATCTCGCCTACGGTCAGGCCGTCGTGCTCCCACAGCACGAGCATGGCCAGGTACTGCGGGTAGGTCAGGCCCAGGGCCTGCAGCAGCGGTTTGTAGACCTTGGTCATCAGCAACGAGGTGGAGTGCAGGGCGAAACAGACCTGGTTGTCCAGCAGCAGCTCGTCACAGGAGGCTTGGGTGTTGGCGTTCATGCAGGTCCTTGAAGGTAATCAATGGGAAAGTCTGGCACGCGGATCGTAAGTGCGCGCTTTATTCGCGCAGTTCACTGCGCAAGGCCAGGTCCCAGGGTGGAATCGGGCTGAAGCGGCTCTTGAGAAATTCGAGCAGCAAACGACTGCGAGAGTTCGTTTCATGTTCCAGGCGAAGCGCGTAGATACCGCTGGTTTCCGCTTGAGGCAAGCCACCGTCGCAAAACAAAGGTATCAGCTCGCCACGTAGCAGGTATTCACTGATCAGCCAAGTGGGCAGGTGGGCTATGCCTAAACCGGCGAGGGCGCCGAACAGCAGGGTTTCGGCGTTGTTGGCGGCCATGCGCATGCGTGAGGGGCGGTACAGGCGGGTTTGCCCGGCCACGTTGAAACGCCAGGCGAATGGCGGCGCCAGGCCGTCCCAGTCCAGGCCGTCGTGCCCGGGCAGTTCGCTGGGGCAGGTGGGCATGCCGCGGCTGGCCAGGTAAGCCGGGCTGGCGCAGGCGATGCGCACCATGTAGGCCAATGGCGTGGCGACCAGCCGGGTGTCGGCCAGGGGGCCGGCGCGCAGCACCAGGTCGACCTCGCCCAGGTGGCTGCCATGCAGGTCGACGAAGCTGTCGATCAGGCGCAGTTGCACATCAAGGCCCGGGTAGGCGACCAGGAAATCGGCGATGGCCGGGGCCAGGTGGCGGCGGCCGAATGCGGCGGGGGCGTCGATGCGGATCAGGCCTTCGGGGGCATTGCTCAGCGACACCGCTTCGGCGCGGGCCAGGCGCAGCTCCTCGATGATGCGCCTGGCCCGTTCGGCAAAGGCGTTGCCGGCAGGTGTGGCACGCACGGCGTGGGTGCTGCGGGTGAACAGGCGGCTGCCCACGGCGCTTTCCAGGTTGTCGATGCGCCGGGCCACGGCGGACGGGGTCAGCGGGTGGCGGCGGGCGGCGGCAGAAAAACTGCCGGTTTCCAGCACATCGAGGAACAGGCTTAGCTGGTCGGTCAGGGTATCGGGGCTCATGGCTGCCTTGCTTTTGCGAAAAACGCACAGCCATTGTGCGCTGCTGTGCGTTTCCCCGCCAGCCCGCAATCGTTAGCATGCTCGCATTATGTGTAAAGGCGGATGAGGCCCCTGATGATCGAGTGGTTGTTGTATATCGTGCTGGGCGCAGCCCTGGGGACCATGGGTGGCCTGTTCGGCATTGGCGGCGGGCTGATCGCGATTCCGGCGCTGGGCGTGCTGTTCGGCCTGGACCAGCAACTGGCGCAAGGCACGGCGCTGGTGATGGTAGTGCCCAATGTGCTGCTGGCGCTGTGGCGTTATCACCAGCGTAACCGCATCGAGCTGCGCCATGCGGTGCCGTTGTCGCTGTGCAGTTTCGTGTTCGCCTGGTTGGGGTCGATCTGGGCGGTGGGGCTGGATGCGCAATCCATGCGCCTGGGCTTTGTCGGCTTCCTGGTGGCCCTGGCGGTGTGGAACGTGGCGCGGATGTTCATGAAGGTAACGCCGCCCAGCGCCGAGTTGCGCTATGCCTGGCCGTGGCTGGGTGTGCTGGGCAGCTTTGCCGGCACCATGGGCGGCTTGTTCGGGGTGGGTGGGGCCGTGGTGGCCACGCCGATCCTGACCAGTGTGTTCGGTACCACCCAGGTGGTGGCGCAGGGGCTGTCGCTGGCGCTGGCGGCGCCGAGTACCTTGGTAACCCTGGTGACCTATGGGGTGCACCACAGTGTTGACTGGGGGGTGGGGGTTCCATTGGCGATGGGCGGCCTGCTGAGTATCAGCTGGGGTGTGAAATTGGCCCATGCATTGCCGGAGAAGGTGTTGCGGGCAATGTTCTGTGTGTTTCTGGTGGGGTGTGCGGTGATGCTCGGGTTCGAGCTTTGAGATTTTGGGGCCGCTTTGCGGCCCATCGCGACACAAGGCCGCTCCTACAGGGGATCGCGTGCCCTTGTAGGAGCGGCCTTGTGTCGCGATGGGCTGCGCAGCAGCCCCGGCTCACTTGAAACCTTCGACAATGTAGTCGGCCATGCAATCGGTGATCGGCGAAGGGTTCTGGGTACTGCGCACCAGCATCACATTGGCCACCGGCAACTGCGGCAACCCTTCGCTTTCGCCCAGAATGCGGATATTCCCGCCGATCAGGCTCTGCAACTGTGCGGTCACCGCCAACCCAGCGGTGACGATGGCGAAGATCGCTGCCAGGCTCGGGCTGGTATAGGCGATGCGGTAGTCGATGCCCTGGGCCTCCAGGGCATTGCAGGTCCAGGCCCGGCAGAAGCAGTCGGTGTTGAACAAGGCTACCGGCATGGGGCGTTGCTCCTGCGGGCAGAAGCCTTCCGCGGCGGCCCAGACCAGGCGTTCCTGGCGCAGCAGCTGGCCAATCTCGTTGCCCGGCTCACGGGTGACGATGGTCAGGTCCAGGTCCTGGCGCAGCATCAGTTGTTTGGAGGAGTCGCAATGCACCTCCACCTGCACCAGCGGGTAGGCTTGGGCAAAGCTCGACAGGATGGTCGGCAGGAAACGCATGGCATAGTCGTCCGGCGTACCGATGCGTACGATCCCCACCATGTGCGGCATGCGCAGGGTGTTGAACACTTCCCCATGCAACTTGAGGATGCGCCGCGCATAGCCGAGCAGCACCTGGCCTTCGGCAGTCAACCGCACCTGGCGGCCGTCGCGCTCGAACAGCTGGCGCTGCAAAATGTCTTCTTCCAGGCGTTTCATCTGCATGCTCACCGCCGACTGGGTGCGGTTGACCACCTCGCCGGCGCGGGTGAAGCCGCCCTGCTCGGCGATGGCCACGAAGGTGCGCAGTACGTCCGCATCGAGGCTCTGGTACTGGGACATTGCATCAATCTCCGAGATGCATGGCATCAGAAACATTCGTTGGATTGATCTTATGCCTGGCAGGAGACTGGAGCCATCAACACGGAGGGCTTCACGATGAAAGGTCATGTCAGCAGCATCCAGCAACCTGTCTTTTCCCTGAACCACCTGTGGCATGCCGCCCTGCAGCGCCCGGCGCGCTGGCTGCAGCTGTACCGCCAGCGCCAGGAACTGGCCAGCCTGAGTGATGCGACCCTGCACGACCTGGGGTTGAGCCGGGCGGATATCCAGCAGGAGGCCGAGCGGCATTTCTGGGATGACCCGCTGCGGAAATAGGCTAAGTTTGTCGGTGGAACCACTGGCCTCTTCGCGGGTGAACCCGCTCCCACAGGAACTCCACATTCCCCCGAGACCAGTGGGATCCCTGTGGGAGCGGGTTCACCCGCGAAAGGGCCGGAACAGACACTACAAGGAGTTCAGGCTTGCCCCTCAAGCTGTCCATCAATCAGGCCCGCCGCCTGGCCCTTTCTGCCCAAGGTTTCGGCAAGCAGCCGGAATCGGCGCCGTCCCTGCCAGCACTCAAGCGCATGCTGCAACGCCTGGGCGTGTTGCAGATCGATTCGGTCAACGCCCTGGTCCGCTCCCACTACCTGCCGCTGTTCTCCCGGCTGGGCAACTACTCGCCTGCCACCCTCGACCAGCTCGCCTGGGGCAGTGGCCGCCAGCGCCTGTTGTTCGAGTACTGGGGCCATGAAGCCTCATTGCTGCCGCTGAGCCTGTACCCACTGCTGCGCTGGCGCATGGCCCATGCCGCCGATGGCCGTGGCATCTATCGCCAGCTCGCGCAGTTTGGCCGTGAACGCCAGGATGTGATCGCCCGGGTACTGGCAGCGGTCCGCGAACAGGGCGCCCTTGGCGCGGGCAGCCTGTCCACCCGCGAGGAGCGGGCTGGCCCCTGGTGGGACTGGAGCGAGGAAAAGCACGCACTGGAGTGGCTGTTCGCCGCAGGGGAGGTGACGGTCGCTGGCCGGCGCGGCTTCGAGCGGCTCTACGATGTACCGGAAAAGGTCCTGCCGAGGTCGATCCTCGACCAGCCACTGCCCAGCGAGACCGAGGCGCATCAGGGCTTGATGCTGCACGCCGCCACCGCCCTGGGCGTAGCCACCGAGCGCGACCTGCGCGACTACTTCCGCCTGGACCCGGGGCAGGGCAAAGCGGCACTGGCCGAACTGGTGGCTGATGGCCGCCTGCAAGCGGTCGAGGTGCAGGGTTGGAAGCAGCTTGCCTACTGCGCCGGCGTGCCGCGTATCCCCCGGCGCATCCAAGCCAGCGCGTTGTTGTCGCCGTTCGATTCACTGGTCTGGGAACGCAACCGTACCGAGCGCTTGTTCGACTTCCGCTACCGCCTGGAAATCTACACCCCGGCGCACAAGCGGGTGTACGGCTACTACGTGCTGCCGTTCCTGTACCGCGAACGCATCGCCGCGCGCGTGGACCTGCGCGCCGAGCGCGCCCAGGAGCAACTGGCAGTGCACGCCGTGCATGTCGAGGAAGCCGGCCTTGACGAAGAGGGTTACCAGGCCTTGGCCGGCAACCTGCTGCGCCTGGCCAGCTGGCTGGGGCTGGAGAAGGTGCAACTGAACTGCCCGCGTACCGAGGGCAGCCAGTTGCGCCAGGCGTTGCTCAGCGCCGCACTTGCTTGAGGGTTTCGGCAATCAGGAACGCCAGCTCCAGGGATTGGTCGGCATTCATCCGCGGGTCGCAGTGGGTGTGATAGCGGTCGGACAGCGCATCCTCGGTGATCGGCCGGGCGCCGCCGATGCATTCGGTGACGTTCTGCCCGGTCATCTCGATGTGGATGCCGCCGGCATGGCTGCCCTCGGCCTGGTGCACCTGGAAGAACTGCTTCACCTCATCCAGGATCTGCGCAAAGTCGCGGGTCTTGTAGCCACTGCTGGCCTTGATGGTATTGCCATGCATCGGGTCGGAGCTCCACAGCACCTTGCGCCCTTCGCGCTCGACCGTGCGGATCAGCCCCGGCAGGTGGTCGCCGACCTTGCCGGCCCCCATGCGCACGATCAGGTTCAGGCGCCCGGGGTCGTTGGCCGGGTTCAGCGTGTCGATCAGGCGGATCAGTTCTTCGGGGTTCATGCTCGGGCCAACCTTGACCCCGATCGGGTTGTGCACGCCGCGCAGGAACTCCACATGGGCACCGTCCAGCTGGCGGGTGCGGTCGCCGATCCACAGCATGTGCGCCGAGCAGTCGTAGTAGTCGCCGGTCAGGCTGTCCTGGCGCACGAAGGCTTCTTCATAGTTCAGCAGCAGTGCTTCGTGGGCGGTGAAGAAGCTGGTTTCGCGCAGCTGCGGCGCGCTGTCCAGGCCGCAGGCGCGCATGAATGCCAGGGTTTCGTCGATGCGGTTGGCCAGCTGGTGGTACTTGTCGGCCAGCGCCGAGTTGGCGATGAAGTCCAGGTTCCACTTGTGCACCTGGTGCAGGTCGGCAAACCCGCCCTGGGCGAAGGCGCGCAGCAGGTTGAGGCTGGCAGTGGCCTGGTGGTAGGCCTGCAGCAGGCGCTCCGGGTCGGGGATGCGGCTTTTTGCGTCGAAGCCGATGCCGTTGACGATGTCGCCACGGTAGGCGGGCAGGGTGATGTCGCCGATGGTTTCATCGCCCGATGAGCGCGGTTTGGCGAACTGCCCGGCCATGCGCCCGACCTTGACCACCGGGCAGCCGGCGGCGAAGGTCATGACGATGGCCATTTGCAGCAGCACTTTGAAGGTGTCGCGGATTTTCGCCGCCGAGAACTCGGCGAAGCTCTCGGCGCAGTCGCCACCCTGCAGCAGGAAGGCGCGGCCTTCGGTGACCTCGGCGAACTGCCGGCGCAGCTCGCGCGCCTCGCCCGCGAACACCAGCGGCGGGTAGCTGGCCAGGGTCTGTTCGACCTTCAGCAGGTGCGCGGCATCGGGGTAGGTCGGTTGCTGCTGGATCGGCAGGGCGCGCCAGCTGTCGGGGCTCCACGGTTGGTTCATCTCGGGCTCGGTCTTGTCGGTTGTAGGCTTTGGGCCATGGTAACAGTTGGCGCTGCGCTTGTTGCATCGAGGGTGTTGACGGACAATGCGCGTTTTTGCGCGGGTGGGTGGTGAGCATGGCGGCAGAACGGGAAGAGCGGCTACTGGCACGGGTGGAGGACGCCTTTGGCGTCATCAGCGTGTATGAAGTCGACGACTACCGCTTTCTGGAATTCGGCGATGCGATCGAGCAGAGCTGCGTGTTCACGGCCGACCCCAGCTGGCTGGAGTACGACTATACCCGCGCCATGCTGGTGGGGGCGCTGTGCCACGAGCAGCCGGAGAGCGCGCTGTTTCTCGGCCTGGGTGCCGGCACGCTGACCCAGGCCTGCATGAAATTCCTGCCGCTGGACGACATCGAGGCCATCGAACTGCGCCCGGACGTACCGCGCCTGGCCATGGAGTACCTGGGCCTTGACGACGACCCGCGGCTGTATGTACGCATCGGCGATGCCCTGGAGCTGTTGCCCACGGCGGAGAAGGCCGACCTGCTGTTCGTCGACCTTTACACCGACCATGGGCCGGGGGTGGGCCACCTGGCGTGGAACTTCCTGGAGAACTGCCAGCAGCAGCTGAACCCGGGTGGTTGGCTGGTGATCAACCAGTGGGCCACCGACGACGGCAAGCCGCTGGGCGCGGCGTTGCTGCGCGGGTTGTACCACCGGCATTACTGGGAGCTGCCGGTGAAGGAGGGCAATGTGATCCTGCTGGTGCCGGCGGACCTGGAGCAGACGCTGGACCTGGATGCTCTGAAAGCCCGGGCCGAGGCGCTGGCGCCGCGCCTGGGGTACAGCCTCGAGGGGCTGATCCGCGAGATTCGGCCGGCTACCTGAGTTGGCTTCTTCGCGGGCGTGCCCGCGAATCAGGCGACGCGGTATCGCAGACAGGAATCGTTTCAGCCGCACATTGCTGATGGCCCGACACTGGCCAGGCACCCTGAAAATATTCCTCACGTCTGCGCACGATTTCGGGTATAGTACGCGCCGGTCTTTTAGCGGACCGCAAAATCAGGTGGTGCAAACCCTCCGAGTCCAGCTTCGGCTGCACGTCCGCTAGGCGGACTTTCCCACGTTTTCTTTTTCAATCGTTTTCGCAAATCCCCGCCGCCAAAGCTGCCTGGGTGACCTGTCGGTCTTTCATGGCTTGTGCAGCTTTGGAGCATGGGTCTTTGCGGATGCACCTAGAGGCAGACCCATGACCCAGGAAACCGGCGGCTTCGCCGCTCTCGATCTCAATCCGAATATTGTTGCTGCCGTTCTGGCGACCGGCTACGAAGAGCCGTCCGCCATTCAGCAACAATCGATCCCGATCATCCTCGCCGGTCACGACATGATCGGCCAGGCGCAGACTGGCACCGGCAAGACCGCTGCCTTCGCCCTGCCGATCCTCAACAAGATCGATGTGAGCAAGCGCGAACCGCAAGCCCTGATCCTGGCGCCAACCCGTGAGTTGGCGCTGCAAGTTGCTACCGCTTTCGAAACCTACGCCAAGCAGATGCCGGGCGTGAACGTGGTCGCCGTCTACGGTGGTGCCCCGATGGGCCCACAGCTGCGTGCGATCCGCAACGGCGCGCAAATCGTCGTGGCCACCCCGGGCCGTCTGTGCGACCACCTGCGTCGTGACGAAAAAGTCCTGTCGACCGTGCAGTACCTGGTACTGGACGAAGCCGACGAGATGCTCAAGCTGGGCTTCATGGACGACCTCGAAGTGATCTTCGATGCCATCCCGGCCAGCCGCCAGACCGTGCTGTTCTCCGCCACCCTACCGTCGTCGATCCGTTCGATCGCCGAACGCCACCTGCGCGAGCCCAAGCACGTCAAGATCCAGAGCAAGACCCAGACCGTTACCGCGATCGAGCAGGCCCACCTGATGGTCCACGCCGACCAGAAGATCCCGGCTGTGCTGCGTCTGCTGGAAGTGGAAGAGTTCGACGCGCTGATCGCCTTCGTGCGTACCAAGCAAGCCACCCTGGACCTGGCCTCCGCGCTGGAAGCCAAGGGCTACAAGGCTGCCGCGCTGAACGGCGACATCGCCCAGAACCAGCGTGAGCGCGTGATCGACTCGCTCAAGGATGGCCGCCTGGACATCGTTGTCGCTACCGACGTCGCTGCCCGTGGCCTGGACGTACCGCGCATCACTCACGTGTTCAACGTCGACATGCCGTACGACCCGGAGTCCTACGTACACCGTATCGGCCGTACCGGCCGTGCTGGTCGCGATGGCCGTGCACTGCTGCTGGTCACCCCGCGTGAGCGCCGCATGCTGCAGGTGATCGAGCGCGTAACCGGGCAGAAAGTTGCCGAAGCCCGCCTGCCGAATGCCCAGGCCGTGCTGGACGCCCGCATCAAGAAGCTGACCACGAGCCTGGCGCCGCTGGTTGCCGAAGCGGAAGCCACCCACGGCGAGCTGTTCGACCGCCTGACCGCCGACCTGGGTTGCAGCGCGCGTGCCCTGGCTGCTGCCCTGCTGCGCAAGGCCACCAATGGCCAGGCGCTGGACCTGGCTGCGGTAGAGCGTGAGCAGCCGCTGGTGCCGAGCTTCGCCCCGCGTGGTGAGCGTACCGAACGTGGTGAGCGTGGCGAGCGTCCGGAGCGTGGTGACCGCGAGCGCCGTGCGCCGATGCCGCTGGCCGAAGGCCGTGTGCGTTGCCGTACTGCCCTGGGTGCTCGTGACGGCATCGCTGCCAAGAACCTGCTGGGTGCGATCCTCAACGAAGGTGGCCTGGCTCGTGACGCCATCGGCCGCATCCAGGTGCGCGACAGCTTCAGCCTGGTCGAGCTGCCGGAAGATGGCCTGGAGAAGCTGCTGTCCAAGCTCAAGGACACCCGCGTGGCTGGCAAGCAGCTGAAGCTGCGTCGCTACCGCGAGGATTGATCCTGGCGCAATGAAAAATCCCCGGCTTTGGCTGGGGATTTTTTTTGCCTGTGCCATTTTGGGGCTGCTTTGCAGCCCATCGCGACACAAGGCCGCTCCTACAAGGGATCGCGTACCCCATGGTGACGCGTAACCTCTGTAGGAGCGGCCTTGTGTCGCGAAAGGGGCGCAAAGCGCCCCCGGCTATCTTCAGTCGAACCGATAAATGTCCATCCCCAACGCCCCCAAGGTAAACCCTTGGTGCACCACCCCGAACTTGCCCCCAGCTCCCAGGGCAAAGAACAGCGGCAGGAAATGCTCATCACTGGGATGGTTACGCACCGCAAACGGCGCCTGCTGCCGATAACCCAGCAGCGCTTCCTGATCATCCGCCCGCAGCTTTTCCACCACCCAATCCCTGAACGCCAGTGCCCACGGCTCGATCACATCCGGCCCGGCATGCCAGTCCAATTCGCCCAGGTTGTGGGTAATGCTGCCCGAGCCGATCAGCAGCACGCCCTGGCCGCGCAAACCCGCCAACGCCTGGCCTACCTTGACCTGCAGCGCCGGCCCCATGTGGCTGGGCAGTGAAACCTGCACCACCGGAATATTCGCATCCGGGTACATCAGCGACAGCGGTACCCAGGCGCCGTGGTCGAACGGCCGCTGCGCGTCCAGCCGGGCAGGCAGCCCGGCAGCCTGCAGCAGTTCACTGACCTGGCCGGCAAGGGTGGGGTCGCTCGGCGCCGGGTACTGCACCGCATACAGCGCCGGTGGGAAACCGTAGAAGTCATGCCAGGTCTCTGGTCGTGCGCTGCCGGTAACCAGCAGTTCGCGGCTTTCCCAGTGCGCCGACACCACCACGATCGCTTTCGGCCGGGGCAGGGCGTTGGCCAGCCCGGCCAGCGCCGGCCCGCTGGCGCCGGGTTGCAGGGCCAGCATGGGGGAACCATGGGAAATGAACAGGCTGGGCAGCATGGCAGGGTCCTGACGGTTAAGATGCACTCATCTTCGATCAACTACAGATCGAAATCCAAACCAACTTTTACCGACAAACCATCTAAAAATCGGGAGTGATCATGGAGCCAGCGTTCTGGCAGCAACGGTGGGCCGACAACCAGATCGGCTTTCACCAGGCGCAGGTGAACCCCTATCTGCAGAAGTATTGGCCAACGCTTGGCCTGGCGCCGGGCAGCCGCGTGCTGGTGCCGTTGTGCGGCAAGAGCCTGGACCTGGCCTGGCTGGCCGGGCAGGGGTACCGCGTGTTGGGCGTAGAGCTGTCGCGGCGGGCGGTGGAGGCTTTCTTTGGCGAGCATGGGCTTGAAGCCGAGGTGCAACAGCGCGGGGCTTTCGAGGTTTGGCGCAGTGGTGACGTTGAGCTCTGGTGTGGGGATTTCTTTGCGTTGCAGGCAGAGGATATCGGCGACTGCGCGGGGCTGTATGACCGGGCGGCGCTGATTGCCTTGCCGCCGCAGATGCGTGTGGCTTACATGCAGTTATTGTCGGGCTTGCTGCCGGCGGGTTGCCAGGGGGTGGTGGTGACTCTGGATTATGACCAGGCTTTGCTGGGCGGGCCGCCGTTTTCGGTGGGGGATGAGGAGCTGCGGCAAGGGTTTGCCGGGTGGCAGGTGGATGAGCTGGAGGCTGTGGAGGTGATTGAGGAAAGCCCGAAGTTCTTGCAGGCCGGGGTATCGAGTTTGTTGGAGCGGGTGTACCGGGTTAGCCGATGACAGGTGTGTAGCCTGCACCGGCCCTTTCGCGGGTGAACCCGCTCCCACAGGTACTGCACAATCCTCAAGGTGAGTGGTGAACCTGTGGGAGCGGGTTTACCCGCGAAGAGGCCGGCACAGGTGTACAAAAAAGGGCGACCGAAGTCGCCCTTTTGTTTTACCGGTTGGATCAACCGCGACGGCGCAGGGCCTCGATACGGTCTTCCAGCGGCGGGTGGCTCATCAGCAGCCCGGCCAGGCCGTGCTTCAGGCCACCATTGATGCCGAAGGCCTTCATGGTGTCGGGCATGTGCACCGGCAGGCCTTGCTCCACGCGCAGGCGCTGCAGGGCACCGATCATCGCCGCGGTACCGGCCAGCTGAGCACCGGCTTCGTCGGCGCGGTATTCGCGGCGGCGCGAGAACCACATCACGATCATGCTGGCCAGAATGCCCAGGATCAGCTCGGCAATGATGGTCGCCACGTAGTAGGCAATGCCCTGGCCTTCTTCGTTCTTGAAGATCACCTTGTCGACGAAGTTGCCGATGATGCGTGCGAAGAACATCACGAAGGTGTTCACCACGCCTTGCACCAGCGCCAGGGTGACCATGTCGCCGTTGGCCACGTGGCCGATCTCGTGGGCCAGCACTGCGCGCACTTCATCGGGCGAGAAACGCTCCAGCAGGCCCTGGGACACGGCTACCAGTGCGTCGTTGCGGTTCCAGCCAGTGGCGAAGGCGTTGGCCTCGTACGCCGGGAAGATACCCACCTCGGGCATCTTGATGCCCGCTTCACGGGACAGCTCTTCGACCGTTTGCAGCAGCCACTGTTCGTGGCGGGTGCGCGGCTGGCTGATGATCTGGGTGCCGGTGGTCATCTTCGCCATCCACTTGGAGATGAACAGCGAGACGAGGGAGCCGGCAAAGCCGAACACGGCGCAGAACACCAGCAGGCTGCTGAGGTTCAGGTCGACCCCGTTGGCGGCCATGAACCCGTTGAAACCGAACAGGCTCAGGGTAATGCTTGCAACCAGCACCACCGCGAGGTTGGTGGCTACAAACAACAGAATGCGCATCATGGTTGTTACGTTCTCCTGACGGATGAGTTGTCGCTTACTGCGGGGTATATAAGGGGCCTGCCGTGCCGATTCAATCGGGCGACTATTTCAAACTGTGTACGGCGGAGTATGGCAGAGGATGGTGCGGGGGCTGTGGGATAGAGCGTTGCAGGATGTAAGAAACATCCTGTGGGGTTTTGGGGTTGCTTTGCAGCCCATCGCGACACAAGGCCGCTCCTACAACTGATCGCGTAACCCTGTAGGAGCGGCCTTGTGTCGCGAAAGGGGCGCAAAGCGCCCCCAGGGCCTTCACTTACTGCGAATAACCCTTCAGGAAATTCCCGATCCGGCCAATCGCCGCCTCCAGGTCATCCACCCGCGGCAAGGTGACCACGCGGAAATGGTCCGGCCACGGCCAGTTGAACGCCGTACCCTGAACGATCAGCAGCTTCTC
This sequence comes from Pseudomonas asiatica, assembly GCF_040214835.1. Taxonomy (NCBI): domain Bacteria; kingdom Pseudomonadati; phylum Pseudomonadota; class Gammaproteobacteria; order Pseudomonadales; family Pseudomonadaceae; genus Pseudomonas; species Pseudomonas asiatica. The sequence continues at coordinate 1,548,952 of NZ_CP157874.1, forward strand.
CGACAGCAGCAGGTCGAGCACGAACTTCTCGTCGTTGTGAATCGGGCAAACCTTCGGGTCGATCTTCGGGAATGCATACAGCGCACCCATCGGCTTCACGCAGCTCACGCCCGGGATGTCGTTCAGCAGTTCGTAGGTGCGGTTGCGCTGCTCCAGCAGGCGGCCCGGTGGCAGCACCAGGTCGTTGATGCTCTGGTAGCCGCCCAGCGCGGTCTGAATGGCATGCTGGGCCGGCACGTTGGCGCACAGGCGCATGTTGGCCAGCATGTCGATGCCTTCGATGTAGCTTTGCGCGTGGTGCTTGGGCCCGGAGATGATCAGCCAGCCGGAACGGAAGCCCGCCACCCGGTACGACTTGGACAGGCCGTTGAAGGTCAGGCACAGCAGGTCGGGGGCCAGCGAGGCGGTGCTGATGTGCACGGCTTCGTCGTACAGGATCTTGTCGTAGATCTCGTCGGAGAACACCACCAGGTTGTGCTGGCGGGCCAGTTCCAGCATGCCCAGCAGCAGCTCTTTGGAGTACACCGCGCCGGTCGGGTTGTTCGGGTTGATGATCACCAGGGCCTTGGTGTTCGGGGTGATCTTGGCCTTGATGTCCTCAAGGTCGGGGAACCAGTCGGCCTGCTCGTCGCACAGGTAGTGCACCGGCTTGCCGCCGGCCAGGCTCACGGCGGCGGTCCACAGCGGGTAGTCGGGGGCCGGGATCAGCACTTCGTCGCCGTTGTTGAGCAGCGCCTGCATCGACATCACGATCAGCTCGGACACACCGTTACCCAGGTAGATGTCCTCGATGCCGACGCCTTCGATCTGCTTCTGCTGGCAGTACTGCATAACCGCCTTGCGCGCGCTGAACAGGCCCTTGGAGTCGCTGTAGCCCTGCGCGGTGGGCAGGTTGCGGATCACATCCTGGAGGATTTCGTCAGGCGCCTCGAAGCCAAAGGGCGCCGGGTTGCCGATGTTCAGCTTGAGGATGCGGTGGCCTTCCTCTTCCAGGCGCTTGGCGTGCTTGAGCACTGGGCCGCGAATGTCGTAGCAGACATTGGCGAGCTTGTTCGATTTGCTGAACTGCATGATGGGATCCCGATTGAGAAAACGCGCTACGCCCCGCCGAAAGGTTTGAAAGGGCAGGAAGCGGGTGCCAGACTGAACGCCTGGCACACGAAGCCAACTAATATACGTGCCACCCGCGCCCCGGAAAAGACGGTGCGCAGTGAAATTCAGCCTGCCGAGGTCCCTACATGCAAAAGATCGAGAAAACCCTGGATCAATGGCGGTCGATGCTTGACCCCGAGCAGTACCAGGTGTGCCGCCTCAAGGGCACCGAACGGCCGTTCAGCGGCAAGTACAACAGCGAGCGCCGCGACGGCATCTACCATTGCATCTGCTGCGGCCTGGCACTGTTCGATGCGCAGACCAAGTTCGATTCCGGCTGCGGCTGGCCGAGCTTCTACGCCCCCATCGAGGAGAGCGCGATGATCGAGATCCGCGACACCTCCCACGGCATGATCCGCACCGAAGTCACCTGTGCCCGCTGCGATGCGCACCTGGGCCACGTGTTCCCCGATGGCCCGCCACCGACCGGCCTGCGCTACTGCATCAACTCGGTGTGCATCGACCTGCGCCCGCGCGACTGACCGGAGCCCGACCATGGCTGGATCGATACTGGACATCCCCTGCGTGACCCTGGGCGGCGAGCACAAGAAGCTCGGCGACTTCCCCGGCAAGGCGTTGCTGGTGGTCAATACCGCCAGCCAGTGCGGTTTTACCCCGCAGTACAAGGGCCTGGAGCAACTGTGGCAGGCCTATCGCGCACGCGGCCTGGTGGTGCTGGGCTTCCCCTGCAACCAGTTCGGCAAGCAGGAGCCGGGCGATGCGCGGGAAATTGCCCAGTTCTGCGAGCGCAATTTCGGCGTGAGCTTCCCGCTGTTTCGCAAGGTCGAGGTCAACGGCCCCGGCAGCCACCCGCTGTTCGTCGAACTCAAGCAGCGCGCCCCGGGCATTCTGGGCAGCCAGAAGATCAAGTGGAATTTCACCAAGTTCCTGGTCGACCCGGCCTCTGGCCAGGTAACGCGCTACGCCCCCACCACCAAGCCGCAGGCCCTGGAAGCGGACATCGAGCGCCTGCTCAGCCGTTGACCGGCACCCAGTGGTCGACCAGCGCCAGCAGCTCTTCACGGCGGAACGGCTTGGCCAGGTAGTCGTTCATGCCCGCTGCCCGGCAGCGCTCGCGCTCCTCGGGCATGGCGTTGGCGGTCAGGGCAACGATCGGCAGGTCGGGCCAGCGGCCGCTCTGGCGGATGCGCCGGCTGGCCTCGTAGCCGTCCATCACCGGCATGTTGCAGTCCATCAGTACCAGGTCGAACTCGTCCTGTTCCAGTAGCTCCAGGGCCTCGGCGCCCTGGGTGGCCAGCTGTACCTGGCAACCGAGCTTGGCCAGCATGCCCTTGGCCACCAGCTGGTTCACCGGGTTGTCCTCCACCAGCAGGATGCGCGCGCGGCCTTGTTCCAGGGTGATGGCCGGGGTGGCCAGCGGGTGTTCGGGCTCGTGGCCCTGCAAGGTGCGGCGCAAGGTCTGGTACAGGGCATTGCGCGCCAGCGGCCGGGCCAGCTGGTGCAGGGGGGCGAGGGTGACCGACTGTTCGCTGGGCAGGAAGTTGCCGTAGGCGGTCACCAGCAGGATCGGTGTCTTCAATGCCGGGCGCAGTTCGAACAGCTGGTCCAGGCTGTCGGTGATCAGCAGGTCGATGGCCGTGGCGTCCAGCCCCGCGCTGCTGTCATGGTGCTGATAGGCAAGGCCCCAGGCGGGCAAAAGGTCCTGCAACAGTTCATCGAGCCCGCTGCCGGCCGCGCTCAGCGCCGCCACGCGCCCGTGCAACGGTGCCGGCGGGATGGCCTCGGTGTGCACCGCCAGTGGCAGCTCGGCGGTGAAGCGGCTGCCGAAGCCCGGGTCGGACTTGATATGCAGGTGGCCCTGCATGGCCTTGCACAGGTTGCGTGTCAGCGCCAGGCCCAGGCCGGTGCCGCCGTACTGGCGGGTGATGCCGGCGCCGGCCTGGGTGAATGGCTGAAAGATCCGCGCTTGGGCTTCTTCGGGAATGCCGATGCCGGTGTCGCGCACTTCCAGGCGCACACCGCCGACGATGGTCGACAGGCGTACATCCACGCGGCCGAAGCGGGTGAACTTGAGGGCGTTGGACAGCAGGTTGCTGACGATCTGCCGTACCCGCGTGGGGTCGCCAAGCACGCTGCTGGGGAAGTCGCGGGCAATCAGGCAGGTCAGCTCCACGCTTTGCGCGGTGTTCTGCGACAGCAGGTTGGCAGTGTCCTCGACCATCGAGCCCATGTCGAACGGAATGCGCTCCAGCTCCAGCTGGCCGGCATCGAACTTGGACAGGTCGAGAATATCGTTGAGCAACTCGACCAGCACCTTGCCCGAGTCATGGGCTATCGCCAGCTGCTGGCGTTGCTCGCTGGGCAGCGGGCTGTCCAGGGCAAGGGCGATCATGCCGAGCATGCCGTTGAGCGGGGTACGGATTTCGTGGCTCATGTTGGCGAGGAAGGCGGCGCGCGCCTGGGCCATGTCCAGCGCCCGGCGGCGGGCTTCTTCCAGCTCCTGGTTGGACAGGCTCAGGCTGCTGTTGCTGGCCTTCAGCTCGTTGGTGCGTGCCGAGACGATATCTTCCAGCTCGTTGAGGTACTGGGTCAGGCGGTTTTCTGCGGTGCGCCGCTGCTCGATCTCGGTGGCCATGCTGACGAATTGCTGGTTGGCGACCTTCACCAGTACGCCGATCTCGTCGTGTTCGTGGCCGTGCGGGCAGGCCACGCGGGTTTGCCGGGGCTTGCGCGGGTCGCTGCCGCTGAGCGCGCCGATCACCGTCACCAGCGGCTTGGTCAGCATCATGTAGAACAGCGCCAGGAGGATGCCGGTCAGCACCAGGCTGCGGGCGAAACCGTTGAGCAGGGTGATGCCGGCGCGGTCGAGAAAGCGGCTGCCGAAGGCGTAGGTGTCCACCTCCAGGTACAGGGTGCCGAGGTATTCCTCGGGCATGTGGGTCAGGTACAGGCGTTCCTTGAACTGGCGCTGGTCGCCGAACAGGAAGTCGCTGAGCGGCCGGTAGCGGTCCTGCAGGCGCGGCCGTTCGACGTCGGCCAGCACTGTTTCGTTGTTGTCGATCAGCCGCGCACGGATGATCGCCGGCGATTGCAGCAGGCCGCGGGTCAGCTCCAGGGCCAGTTCCGAGTCGATGTTGTAGGCGATGCGCGAAGCCGGGTTGTGGCTGATTTGCAGCAAGGCGCGCACTTCACGGTTGATGGACGCGTCTTCGCTGGCATAATCGATGCCGATCTGGATGAGACTGAGCAATGTTCCCAGGATGAAGCCGACCAGGACTGTCAACCGGGCTTGCTTGTATGACAGGCGATTGGTGAACTTGATATCCATGTGTCCCGAGCCGGTTTCACGTCCCTTGCGCTGCGCAAGCATAGCCGAATAGCCCCGGCTGCTGGTGGGTCTGTCACACATTCAGCCTTGATTGTTCTACTGGCTGTGCCGGCCTCTTCGCGGCTAAAGCCGCTCCCACAGGTACATCACAGGTCTCAAGGGCGGTGATAAACCTGTGGGAGCGGCTTTAGCCGCGAAGAGGCCGGCACAGCAGCCCCGAATCTGAATTTGCAGGAGCCCTGATGGACGCTCGCTTGATTGCTTTCCTGGACCGCGCCGAATCGGTACTGGCCCGCCTCGAACCCCTGCTGCCGGCCCAGCGCCCGAACATCGACTGGGCCGCCACCCTGGCCGCGCGCTGGCAGCGCGATGGCCGCAGCGGCTACCTGCTGCCGCTGGAAGTCAGCCTGGACATCCGCCTCAGCGACCTGATCGGCGTCGACCTGCAGCGTGACCAGCTGGGCCGCAACACCCATCAGTTCATCAACGGCATGCCGGCCAACCATGCACTGCTGTGGGGCTCGCGCGGCACCGGCAAGTCGTCGCTGGTACGTGCCTTGCTGGCCGAGCACGCCGGTGCCGGCCTGCGCCTGATCGAAATCGAACGCGACCACCTGGCCGACCTGCCGCGTGTAGTCGAGCAGCTGCAGAAGCTGCCGCAGCGCTTCATCCTGTTCTGCGACGACCTGTCGTTCGAAGCCGGGGAGGGCGACTACCGGGTGCTCAAGAGCGTGCTCGACGGCTCGCTAGAGCAGGCCCCCGACAACGTGCTGCTGTACGCTACCTCCAACCGCCGCCACCTGGTGCCGGAGAAGGAGAGCGACAACGAGAACTGGAGGCGCGTGGACGGCGAGCTGCACCCCAGCGAAGCGGTGGAAGACAAGATTGCCCTGTCCGACCGTTTTGGCCTGTGGCTGTCGTTCTACCCCTTCACCCAGGAACACTTCCTGAACGTGGTCGAGCACTGGATCGGCCAGCTCGCGCAAACTGCCGGCCTGGCCTGGCAGCGCAGCGAAGAACTCGACATCCTCGCCGTGCGCTGGGCCACCGGCCGCGGTAACCGTAATGGCCGTTGTGCCTATCAGTTCGCCCGCTACTGGGTCGGGCTGCAATTGCTGGAGCAAAAGTAAATGATCGACCTCAATGCCAGTGGCGCCGGCCTCGACGGCTACAACCTGCTGGCGGCGCAAGTGCAGGCGCTGTTTGCCGACGAGCGTGACTTCATCGCCAATGCCGCGCAGTTTTCGGCGTTCCTCTATAACCAGGTGGACGACCTGAACTGGGCGGGGTTCTACCTCAACCGCAACGAAGAACTGGTGCTGGGCCCGTTCCAGGGCCAGGTGGCGTGCGTGCGCATCCCGTTCAGCAAGGGCGTGTGCGGGGCGGCAGCGGCCACCCGGCAGACCCAGCGGGTAGAGGACGTGCATGGGTTCCCGGGGCACATTGCCTGCGACAGCGCGTCCAACAGCGAGCTGGTGATCCCGCTGGTGAAGGAGGGCAGGTTGATTGGTGTGCTGGACCTGGACAGCCCGAAGCTTGGGCGCTTCAGTGAGGCGGATCAGGTGGGGTTGGAGCGGTTGGCGGCGATTTTTCTGGAACTGACCGACTGCTGATGGTCGTTGCCTGTACCGGCCTCTTCGCGGCTAAAGCCGCTCCCACAAGGATGGCATCAAGCCTGAGGGCGATGCGGTCCCTGTGGGAGCGGCTTTAGCCGCGAAGAGGCCAGTACAGGTTAAAGCATCAGTCGTACATCACCTTCTTCTTCCAGGTCTCTTCCTCATCGGTCTTGAGCCCCTGGGTCAGTTCATTCTGCTCGTCCTCCGCCGGGGCCATGCGGTCCAGCACCTGGGCGTTGGCCCGGGCCAGCAGCTTCTCCAGGTACGTCAGCTGCTCTTCATACACCTTCGGTTCCGGCTGCTTGCGCAGGTACTGCACGCCGCGCTCGAAGGCCAGGCGCGCCTGGCCTGGCTGGTTCTGCTGCAGGGCCTGCTGGCCGAGGTTGTTGAAGAACTCGATATGCAGCAGCACCAGGATATGGCGGATTTCCTTGATCCATTGCTTGGCCTCGGGCGTGGGCAGGAAGCCCTCCTGGGCGGCGCGGGTCACCTGGTTGTGCAACGCCTCCAGCAGGAAGCGGACATCTTTGGCCTTGATCTCGGTCTGGATCGGGTTGGGCGGGTTGTTCACCGGAATTTGCCCGCCCTGGGCAATCAGCCTCTCCAGTTCGGCGATGCGCGCCTTGATTTCGGCATTGTGCTTGTCCATCGCCAGTTGACGCTGGTTGAGGTTGAGCTCCAGGCGGGTCAGCAGCAACTTCAGCGCCGGGGTCATGAACTGGCCGGGGAAGGTCTCGGTGATTTCGCCACAGCGGCGCAGGCGGTCGGCCAGCTCGACCTTCATCCGGGCGCGCTCGAGCTTGCCGTTCTCGACCACATTGTTTAGGTAGCCGATCACGATCAGCAACGCGATACCCGCCACGATGAGCAGGGTGATCAGAAGTGGTGTCACCGTTAATGCCTCATTGAAGAAGAATTACAGCTTTGAGTGTAGTGAGTTTGCCGGGGGGCGAATAGCGGCTATATGCCTGTACCGGCCTTTTCGCGGCTAAAGCCGCTCCCACAGGTACGGCACTGCCTTCAAGCTGCGCACGGTCCCTGTGGGAGCGGCTTTAGCCGCGAAAGGGCCGGCACAGGATTGCCTCTCCCTATATCGGCAACCCCTCCCGCATCTGCACCCCAACTCACCCGGAAGTCATTGATTTAAATAAATTTCTACAAAGGGGTTGACGCCTGTCCGAACCATCCATAGAATGCGCGCCACTTGCAGCGTAAAGCACACAGCGAAACGCGGCAGGGAGTGAAAGCAGGCAGTAATGCCAGCAGCGTGTCCCCTTCGTCTAGTGGCCTAGGACACCGCCCTTTCACGGCGGTAACAGGGGTTCGAGTCCCCTAGGGGACGCCAATTTGCGGGAATAGCTCAGTTGGTAGAGCACGACCTTGCCAAGGTCGGGGTCGCGAGTTCGAGTCTCGTTTCCCGCTCCAGTTTCTCCGGCAGCGCCTAATGGCGGGGCAGGAAAAGAAAATCCAGGCTGAATCGTGAGGTTCAAACCTGGTGCACTGAAAAGTGTCGTGTGTCCCCTTCGTCTAGTGGCCTAGGACACCGCCCTTTCACGGCGGTAACAGGGGTTCGAGTCCCCTAGGGGACGCCATTTGCGGGAATAGCTCAGTTGGTAGAGCACGACCTTGCCAAGGTCGGGGTCGCGAGTTCGAGTCTCGTTTCCCGCTCCAGTTCAATACTGTGGCGTCTATGCGGTGCAGTGGTGGTGAAGGTCTTCAAGGCGCTTCACGCCGATAGCGGTAAAGCTTCACAATGCGGGAATAGCTCAGTTGGTAGAGCACGACCTTGCCAAGGTCGGGGTCGCGAGTTCGAGTCTCGTTTCCCGCTCCAATTCAAAAAAACCACTCCATATGGAGTGGTTTTTTTTTTGGTCATTTCACCAGTTGAACCGGCAATGGAAGAGAGGTAATCCAACTCTGCTTGTTGTCGACACTGAGGAACGCCAGTATCTCCAGATCCGACGGTGTGACGAATACCCTCAGCGCATCAGCAGTTACCGTCCCGATCGTCATGTCGCCATCAGCCGACGGTACCGGTGTTGCCTCTGCGACCACGACCGGGTCCTTGCTGCCATCGTTGCGTACGCCTGTAATGTAAAGCCTGACGAACTGGCCGGTATCCTTGAGCACCCAGCGCTCCAGGGTAAAGGTCACAGGGCCCATTTTGCTCAGGCTCAACGGCTCGCTGCCGATCTGTTCAGATTGTGGGGCTCCAATGTCCGGGGCTTCCACCTTGAGAAGGTGCGGGTCTGAGGGGTGATTCTTGCCACGCCGCGTGACTTCGAAATACAGCTCCAGCTTGCTGCCCATCCGCGCCGCAATGTTCGCTCTGGGGATAGCACACTCCATCTCGCCGGGGGCAATGCTCACGACTGCGCTGAAGGCACCGTGTTCGCCCGGATGCGCAAAGTACATTGTCACGATGTCGTCGGGTTCGAAGCTGCTGCCCGATTTGATGACCGCTGTGCCACCGTTCGTGGCCCGTGCTGGTTTCAACGTGCTGCTACTGCCGGTGCTGCCTGTTTCCTTCAGGTAAGGGGGAGCGAACCTTGTTGGCAGTGGGGTGGCGTTGCACTGCAGATCTATCGGCAGCGCGCGTTGCAGAGGGGTGCCGGCGCGGTCCTGCACCGTGTAATGCGCATAGCGAATGCCGTCACCCAGCTTGCGGATGAGCTCGCCGGGGAAATTGATTTGCAACGGCTTGCTTGTGTCGTCAAGGGTCAGGGTCCAGCTGTCTACCAGGTCCTGGCCGCCGACTGTTTTGCTCCAGTACCAGGTCAGGACATCACCGGGGCGAACGTTCTTGTAGGCCGGAACCATGGCGGGCAGGGCGTCGCCATTGGTCTGAAGGTAGGCATCGGTCACCCCATTGGCAATGACTGCCGGGTCGAACAGCAGGGCGCTATCCTTGGCGAGTTCGGGCGGGGTTGTGAATATGTAGATATCCAATGGCCGGGAGACTGAAACATTGCTGTTATACAGCTCCACCTCGTAGCGCAGTGTATGCTTCCCATCAGTGCTCATGTAGCGTTCCGGCACTATGATGAAAAGATCCGTTTCGGCTACCGTAGCGGTCCAGGTCTTGCTGTCGACTGGCTGATCATTCCAGAACAGCGTTAGTGTTTCGGGGCCATCCGGGCTCGGGTCGGAGTTTTCCCACATCTCGAACGCCACGCGCAGGGGCTTTTGCGTAGCGCTGTAGCGCAACAGGTTGCTCTCGCCGCCCTCGATATCGTCCAGTAGGTCTTCAATCAGGACAGGAGCAAGCTTGTCCGACTGGGCCGTCGGTCGAAGCAAGCGGGTAAACAACCAACGAAGGTGAGCTACGAAAGACATGGTGACGCCTCCGGAATGAAAAACTCATCGCATGAATGACGGGCCCAGCAGTGGATCAAGGATGCTGCCGGGCACTATTCACGGCTACCAGTTGTAACGTACGCCCAGGCTGGCCCCCCACGGCTGTTCCAGGCGTTCGCCGTTGGCATAGTCGAACTCCGCATGCACTTGCCACTGCTCGGCCCAGGCCGCTACCACACCGGCACCCAGCTCTGCACGAGAACCGCCCAGGTCGTTATCCAGGCTGTTGCCGTTGACTTTCACGCGGTTGTTGTTGACGAACTCATGGGCCCCGGCAACCCGCACATAAGGCTGGAGCATGCGGCTCTGGCCGAAGTCGAAGGTGCGCCCGGCGGTAGCCCCCAGCTTGCCTTGCAGCGAGCGGGTGTCGTCACCGCTGGCTTGCAAGCCATTGGCCAGGTGGTACGACTGCCCCTCGATTGCCATGGCCGCCAGCTGGGCATAAGGCTCGATGAAATAGCCATGGTCCAGCTTGATGTGCCGGCCGGCCTCCAGCGAAACGCCGATGCCGTGGTTGCTGTAATCGCCTTTGGTCTTGCTGCCGTCGCTCAGTTGCACATCGGCGCGGTTCTGGTAGCGGTTGAGCTTGGCAACCCCGTCGAAGTAGTAGCCGCTTTGTGGGTCGAGCCAGGTGGTGTAGGCACCGATGTGGTAGCTGTCGACCGAGCCCGAACTGCCGCCCTGCAGGTTGAGGTCGGAATTGCTGTAACCTGCCGTTACCCCGGCCAGCCAGTTGCCGTCGCCGATTGGCAAGCGGCCATCGGCACCGAACGACAGCCCTTGTTGCTGTTGCTTGTAACCGAAGCCGGAGGTAGAGGCGTTGTACTGGTTGCCATAGCTGCGCATCCAGGCGCCCGCAGCACCATCGTTGCGGCGCACTTCACCCATGCGGCTGCGCAAGGTGGTGAGCTCGCCATACCACACCGTGGGAGCGGTATTGGCCAGTGCCAGGATGGTCTGGGTGCCGTTGCTGAGCGAACGCATCGAGGTATCCAGGTACCAGTCATTGCCGCGTTGTGCCAGGCCGTAGGCGAAGGTACCGAGGTCAACCGGCCCGCCCTCCAGGGTGAAGCTGGCATCGCTGCCTGCGGCGGTCTCCACCAGGCGCAGTTCGCTATCGGCCAGTGGATCCTTGCCGGTGCTGGTAACCCGGATCTGGTGGTTGCCGGTGGCATTACCGGTTATTTTCAGCAGGTCGCCCCGGCCGTCCGCGAAATCGACATTCATGTTGAAGCGGCCACTGCCTTCCACTGTGGCCACCTCCAGTGTAAGGAATTCGCCGTTGTCGCCAAATTCCACCGCGCCGCCGTCCATCACCAGGTCCTTGAGCTGGGCATCACCGGTCATTGTCCACCGGCCGCCGCTGTTCAATGCCAGGCGATCGAGGTTTTCAAGGCGGCCTTTGAGGGTGGCCTGGTTGGCCAGGGTCAGGTTGCCGCTGCCGCCTTCGGCAATGATGATATTGCCTTCCAGGGCGCTGGCACTGACCAGGATGTCCGCGGTGCCGACGGCACCCACTTCAACCAGGGTGCCGTTGCCGGCCTTGAGGGTGGAGCCGTTCAGTACCTCGATCCTGGCGCTGGCTGGTGCGCTGCCTACAGTGCCGACGGCTATCGCTGACCCGTTCTGGCCTTCTACGTGGCTGGCATCCAATACCACCGTGCCTGTCCTGGCAGCTTGGCCGCTGTCGCCACGCAAGCGAATGCCATTCTGGCCACCGACAATGCGGCTGCCGGCGCTGGCCTGCAGCTCGCCGTCGAACAGCTGGGCCCCCACGCCGGTGGTGTCGGTGCCCAGCAGCTGGCTGGCGGACAGCGTCACCAGGCTGTTGTTGATGACTGCCCCGGCGTTGCCGCCGCTGATCACGCTGTCGTGTGCATCCAGCCGTGTGCCTGCCCCGAGGCCCAGCCCCTGGACTGCCGATGACACGTGGCTGCCGCTGAGGGTGGCACTGCTGCCGTCGCGCAGCCTTATCCCGGTTGCATTGCCGGTGGCGTTCACGGTGCTGGTGTCGAGTACCAGCCTGGAGCCTTCCCGTACCTCGATGTTGAGGGCGTTGGCGCCGTTGGCGGTGAGAGTGGCACCGTCGAGCACCGTGTAGTTGTCTGGTGGCGTGCTGTTATCGATCGTGGTGTCTTTGTCGATGATGGTTTGCGCCCAGCTCTCCGGGCTCAATAACAGAAGAGGGCCCAAAGAGGCGGCGCGCAGTGCGTGGCGCAAAGGAAAAGGGCGGAGTGCTGACATACGAGTACCTGTGGCTTATCCGGTTCAAGTTTGGTCGGCAGGTATCGGAAGCTGACCAATGGCGGCAAAGTCTAGGGATTTCTCAACATATTTCTGTAGGAAAAGTCCTCAAGTTGCCGTCGTTGGTTTTGTGTGTGATGGGCTGCGGGTATGCCGACAGCCCATGCTTGGCTGGCTGCTCAGGGGATTGCGCAGGTTCCTGAACCGGTACCCAGGCTGACGACGGCTTCGACGGTTTTCGCTGTGACAACTTCGCCGTTGAATTCCAGGCTGTAATTGACGCGGCCACGGCCGTCCTGTCCGAGGCCGGTGGGGTCATAGATCGGCAGAATGTGGGTTGCGTAAGGTTTGACCTCCCATTCAAAACCTTTTTCTGCCTGGGCCTTGGTGATGGTGACGGTCTCGGTCTTCCGGGCTGCGGGAATTTCGGTTTCGCCACTGCGGCCACCCATGGCGGTCCACACCATGGTTACATCCCCGCCGTTAGGCAGATACTTATTCAGGGGTTTGACGGAGACCTTGAAGGCGGGTTCGCCGGCGGGGTTTGCCGAGTCCTCCCACAGCGAGTTGCAATTGAGCCAGCCTTTGCTGTTCGTCCGCAGGAATTCTGCGGCATCGGGAACGATGGTCACGGCGTCGGCAGCGACCGATGCATTCGTTGATTTTTGTTCGTTTCCCGCGCCCACCGGCTTGCGGATGGTGTAATGCACCGGCAGCGTGGTGTTGTTCCCCGCCCTCAGGATGTAGGCCCAGGGGATCGTCCGTTCGATTGGTGGGGTATCACCTGTGGCGACGGTGTAGGCAGCTTCGGTTACCAGGATGCCGTCCCAGTAGAAGTCCATCAGGTCGCCATCCTCGGCATCGGCATGGAGTGAGAACGTCAGCTTGGCATCCTGCTCCGCGTCATCGCGCGTCAGTACGTTTGCCGTATCAGATATCGCACCCCGCACCTCGGGCGCTGGCAACTCTGTATTGACCGGGTCTGGCCAGTTGGGGTCCGGGTCCGGGCGCCCGGGGCCAGCGACCGAGAAGTCGACATCCACGTCGTCACTTTCCGGCCCGTAGGCTATCTGGTGGCGCAGGATCCGATAGCTGACCGAGGTGTTTACAACATCGTCGGCGGCACCATAGGCGGCGCGCAAATGGCTTGGAGGTATGGCGATGGAAAGCGGGAGCTCACGGGAGCCAATCTGTTCGGCGAATGCTGTGGATGTTCCCCAGGTCACTTCGACAAAATCAGTAGGCCGAGCATTGTCGAAACGGGGTATCTCGACGGCGATACCCGACTGCGCATCCGCCAGGTCGAGGAGGCCGTCTGCCGCCAGGGGTACTACCGGTTTCTTCAAGTTTTCGGGCAATGCGCCCAAGTTGACATCTACGGCAACAAGTTTGGAAATCTGGCTGCGGTTGGTAGCTTTGTCCAACAGGATGTAGACGATGTAGAAGTGGCCATCTCCGAACTTTTCAATTTCTTCCTTTTGGATGAGTAAAATTCTATCAGTGGGTACCAACCCGCTCGCCACCGGTGCCGGTACCTCGGGTTCGACGGGAGGGGTGTCTGAAAAATAAAGCGCATAGACATCTTTCTTGTCTTGGCCTTCATAGGGTGGAAGCGTAACTTTCAATCCGTCAGGGTTGGCGGTGAAGAATGCATCGGTAATCAAGTTGGTCGCGAGTATCGCCTGATCCGGCATTTCTCGGTCCCACGGGGGGGTTTTGTCAAAGATCAGTTCGATCGCAGCCGAAAAGAGGGTGTTCTCATTATATTTTTCAATGCGGTACCTGAGTTGGCGCCTGCCGTCAGCCGGATAGTCATCCCGAGGAACGTTTACTGTCATAGGGAATTTTTGGTTTTTATCGCACTGGTGGCTGGGGCCGACATCCAGGAAAGCCCCCACGCTGTCATCATCCGCGACCTTGGCCATTTGTAGCTGTAGTTCGTCGTAATCCCCTGGCTCGGTAGGCAGGGCGTCCCACTGCTGGATGATGACCTCAAGATCGGCGTCGAGAACATCCTTGTTCAACGTGCCGTCCTCGGTGTCAATGATACCCACCACCTCCGGATCGGCTGGCGCCAGATGCCTTTGTGCAGCCAGCCTGGCAACACGCTGTTGTTGATAGTCACGACGTACCTTAGCTGCAAGCAGACGTGTCGAGTCGTTACTCATGTGGATTGCTCCCATTCGACGGAGAATAACGGTTGCGGGCATGCCACACTTTTGGAGTGACATGCCCTTTGGGGTGGTGGAATGAGGCTAGCGCTGAAGGAGAACTTCGGATACTGGTAAAAATGCTAGGTGGGAGATGAGCGGGACGGAAGATTAAAAAAATCCCACTCTGCCAGTGCACGGATAGGTTTCGTTATCTCGTGTTTCTGGCTGAGTGGGATTATCTGTAATGTTTATCGCGCTGGATCAACTCTTCATGATGTCATTGATTAGTGAAAACGGCTTTGTCCCCAATATGTGGCCCACTTTTTTCTTATATCGAATACTTTAGCTGACTCGCTCCTTTGATCAGTACGATTTGCAACGATACTTTCACTGCCGCTAGTAACAGGAGCACCAGCATTTCTCAACGCACCGCTCAATCTCTCCGCGTATCTACCTGTCATTCCGCTAAATATCCTACTGCCGGCCCCGGCTATCCCAGTCGCCAATCCCAAACCAACAGATGCAAAAGCCAGGTATTCTGCCCATTGTGCGGCCTGCATATTGTTGTCAATGACCGAGACCGCCTGTGCTACCGTGCCGGCCAACGTCACTGCTGCTGCGGCAGTGCTAACGATGGCCGATGTAGTGGTTGTTCCCGCAAAACTGGCAAGAAACGCCGTTCCTAGGGCGACTTTGCCGGCAGCCATGCTGGTACCTGCTGTCGCTATCGCTGTCGCCGCCGCACTGCCGAACGCGCCCACCGCTGCCAGTGCACCGCCGGCGGTAACCACGGCAGCAATGGTGGCGAGAACGCCGATGGCCAGCCATATCCATTTCGATGCATCGCTACCCCTGTCAACCCCCAGCCAGCTCGGGTCATCCTCATCCGGGCGTCGCGGTCGGCCACTGCCGCTTGTGGCCGTGAACCCGCTTGGGTCGCGCAGGGCAATCGGGTTGTTCAGGCAATAGGCATATGGGTTCAACTCGCCGGTTTCGAAGACGCTGAGTGGGTCGGGGCTGTTGAAGTTCCTCTTGCGTGGGCTGCGGGCACGCACGCTTCCCGGGAAGTACCAGCCACTGCCCTGGTCCAGCGCTTCGCCATTGAAGGCCAGATGGCTGTGCAGCGCAGCTGTGGCATGACGTTGGCCGTACGCGCTGTACTGGATGTCGCGAACAATACCGGCCTCGCATTCCGCGATGACACTGAGGCTGGCGTTGGTCTGCAGCAGCAATGTCCTGGGCGGCGATTCGCTCTGCTGTGCCAAGGGAGTGTCTGCATAGAAGCTGTAGCGGGTCCGCGCGCTACCCTGGATGGCCAGGCTCAGGCGGTTCTCATCGAACCAGAGCAGTTTTGCCTCCTCGCTCCCTGTCTGGCTGGTCAGCATCTGCCCGATGCCGTCGTAGCTGTATCGGCTGTGGCCCACAACCTGCAAAAGGAGACTTTCTTTGTCGTACACCAGCTTTCGGCCATGCTGGTCAATTTCAAGGTTGCCGTTCTTGTCATGGCTGAATGTCATTTCGATGGGTGCGGAGCCTGTCGTTGCCAAGGTCAATGTCTTGAGCAGGAAACGGTCTTCTTTCTCATAGGTGTAGGTCTCCCTTTCACTGCTGCCATCAGCGAATTCAGTCAGGCAGATTTTGATGTTGTCGATACTGTCATATCGAAACGTCTCCTGGCTGACCGCGCGTCCGGCCTCATCTTTCGGCAACCGGCTGCCGCTGTACTCGACGATACTCAGCCTGCCTCGCGCGTCATAAGTGAACCGCTCTTTCAGTAGTACGTTACGGCCTTCACGCAGCAGGCGCCCATCGAGCAGCTTGTCTTTGCCCCATTGCTGCACCAGGGTACGTTCGGGTTGGTTGTCGAGTCGTTGTACCCGTTTGCATTCGAAACCATGATCATCGTATTCGAGCGTGGTGACCAAGGTGCTGCCATTGCTCTTGTCCGTGCTGGTTATTTTCTGCAGGCGGCCCAAGTTGTCGTAATCGAATGCCGCGAGCAGGTTGCCCTCGTCGGTGGACTTGATACGGCCAGCCTCGTCGTACTCGTGCACGGTGACGATGTCATCGACATAGGTGCGGGATTTGAGGCGGCCTTGCACCGTGTTGACAAATACCGCGTGCAGCTCGCTGCTGTCCGGTTTCTTCCAGGTTTCCCGGGTTAGCTGCTCATGCTCGTTGTACTGGTAGATTCGGCTACCCTCGGCATTTTCCGTTCGCTCCAGCAGGCCGGTGACCGGTTGGTAGACATACCTGGTTTCGGCGCTTTCGACGCTGCTGTGAGTCGGGGTGGGTGAGAGAGCCAGATTGTATCGGTAGGCAATGGTGTCCCCCGCCCCGGTAACTCTCGCCCGGGGGGCCGACTGGCCAGGTGTGTACTCGTACTTCTCGAGCCGTTTGCCGATCGTACGTGAAGTCAGTTGACCGAGGCCGTTGAAGCTCTGTGCGCCTACCTCGAATGGCGGTTCGGACCCCACATTGGAAATAGCGCAGATACTGGTCGCCCATAGTTCTTCCGACTGGGGCGCATAGCGGTGTTCGATACGGGTCTCGTCGGCCAGTATGTTGGCCGTCATGCGGTTGAAATGGTCATACTTGAACCGGGTGACATTGTTGCGCTCATCGGTCTTGCTGATGCAACGTCCCAATCCGTCATAGCTCTGTTTCTGTTCGGCTACGGCGGTATCGTCCGGGCCAAGGCGCTGGATCAGCACAGGCTTGTCGAACGCGTTGGTCCAGGTACTGACCTTTTGGCTCTTCACGGACTGTTGCGCAACCTGCAGCCAGGTGACTTTGCGCACGTTGTTGTCCGCATCCTTTTCGGTCGGGTCGAACGCCGTATGCTCTTGCACGTTGTCTTCGCGGATGATCACGTTGCGTGCTTCCCAGGCGTCGTACAGGTACTTGCGAGCCACGAACTGCACGGTTTCGGGGAAGGGTTGGGCATCGAGCCAGTCATATCGGCGCTCCTCCACTTCCCGCTCCCAGGCGTCGTACAGCTGTTCCCGGATCAGGAAAAGCCGGGCTTTTTGTTTCGGGTCGACATGGCTTCGGCGTTCCTGATGCACCCTGCCCAAGCCGTCGAAACGTGTTTCGGTGACCACCGTCGTGGGCGAGGTGAAACGCTGGCTGGCCTGGTCCTGGTCGTCGGCGCAAAGGTTGTACTCGTTGCTGCGAACGGCTTCGTCGGCATTGCCCCCGTCGACTACTTCAAAAATGGTATTGCGCAGTTCGTCCTTGACGGTGCGGCGCTCGACATTGTCTTCATCGATATCAAGCAGCAGTTCCCGGGTCAGTAGCGAATGGCCTTCGCTGCTCCTTTGCTGCTCACCGTCGTACCCCTTCACGGTCTGAACAGTTTCCAGCACTTTTATTGGCGGCAGGGCGTGCAAGCGATCGTCGCGCATCCCCTCCCATGTCATCGTGGAGAACTGGTAGGCATACTCCACTGTCGTATCCAGCGTCTTTGGCTGGTCCAGGTCGCCTGCCTTCGGGTTCGGGTAGCTTGTAACGCTTTGCTTCATGCGGCCATGCAGCAGTGGCGTGTCTTCGATCGGGGCTTCATGCTCATTGTCGTAGTAGTCATAGGTGATGGTTTTCACCTCTTTGCCGCTTTCGCTGGTCGTTTCGCTGTGGAGCGCGCACCAGGTCGTCTGGTCGCTGGCGGAGCGGCTGCTGGCCAATACCTTGTAGGCCTTGTAGCGGTAGCGGGTAACCAGCGTGGGGGCGTCACCGGGGTGGCCCTCTGCTGGAATCACGGTCTTCGATTTCATGTCGCAAACGAACATTTCGTCGTTGCCTGGGTAACCGTCCTCGGCCTGCCTGTACCATTCGTAGCGCTCGACAGTGCCGTTGGCTGCCTTCTGCATCAATGCATTACCGAAATCGTCATACGCGGTTTCGACATACTCCTTGCGGCTGTTGCTGCTATCTGCTTTCCACCAGTGCTTAACGACCTTGATCGGCAATTGGCAATATCTGACCTGGTCTTTGAACAGCCCTGATTTCAATGCGTACGAAGTGGTTGTTTCTTCCACGTTCGGGCCGATGACTTCATTTTTTTCGGCGTTCAGCCTGTTGCCTCGATAGGTAGCCTCGCGCGTGTTCAGGTGGAACTTGTTGAATTCGCGAACCGTGCTGCGCACTGGCTTGCCATCGACCCATAATGTCTCGGTCGTTGCGTAGTCATAATCGATGGCTTTGCGGAACAGGTTGTCCAGGCCATCTGCGATCCAGTCCAGGTCCGTGTTGCCGCCGAGGAAGTTATGCCCATTCCTGGAGTAGGTGTAGCGGATGTCGATGGCTGTTTTGTCCTGATCCGGTCCTTTTGCAGCGTATTTGACATGTTTGGTAACCCGCGGTACGGGGTCCAGGCCCGAGCGGTTCGGCAGCAAGTGACCACCATCGTCGTAGAAAAGTTTCTCCAGGCCATTGGTGGGGGTGATGATCTCCTTGATGCACTCCATTCCTCGCTCGAGCGAGTAAGTAAAGCGCCAACTGGCCAGGTTCGGAGTGGGCAATTCGATGCGCTTTACTCTATTGGTCGTGTTTTCGAATACCAGGCTGTAGCTCGCAGTACCGACATCGGTCAGGAATTTCAGTATCGCCCGATCGGAGCGGCGCTCCACTTCCAGTAAGGTAAGGCCGCGCATGTCGGTAATCTTGCTTAGGGTCGGGAACCCGTCGTGGTGCTTGTACTCCAGCGCCAGCCAGTGGCCCTTGCGGCTGAGCATGCAGGTCGGCACCGCTCTGGCGTTTTCGCCCCAGCCTTTGAGTTCGAGCACTTCCACCACGCCAGAGCGGTGTTTCACGTACCACAGCTCCGGAGATAGCTCGTATAGATGGAAAGTGTCGATTTTCTTTTCCGACATCGACAGCTGGTTACTGGTACCGACGCGGCCATCGACCTTGAACGTTTCGCCATTGGCCAGTGAGATGATGCGCCGCCCGCTGGCGACAGCGAACTCGGTCACTGGAAGGGTCCAGCCGCTGCCGAATCCACGGTCGTATTGGCTCAGTTGGCTATAGCGCAGGTGTAATCCCAGATCAGCGGCCATCAGATCACTGCCGGAAAGCTCAGAAAAATCCATGCGAAACATGAAGATACCGGTGCGTTTATCAACACCATTCTGCATGTGGCTGCAGAAGTTGAATGCATTGGAGCTTGGGTTGGTTACGGTGGCCATCAAGCGTGCTCCCCTGTGTCAAAGGCGTGAAATTCAGATCATTTGATCGCCACGCTAACAAAGCCCCCGCGTATTGCCACCTGTTAAATCTGCTAGTTTCGATGGTGCAGATGCAGGTGTAAAAAGTCCCTATCGTGATCGGCAGGCAAAGGCCTGTTTATCGGGCAGATGTATAGGGGATGAACAGATGAAAGATGCTTCCAAGATGCCATTGCCACTAGGCGGGGGGGCGAAAAAAGTTGCGCTGCCGAAACCCTCTGTTCCAGATTTGGAAGGGGATTCCCTGAGCCTGGAGAAGCTGGGGGATGCCAAACTCAAGACATATTTGCCGGGTTTGAAGTTAGGCGATGAAGTATGGCCGCGTTTGTTTGGCTGCGGCCCTGCCGGCGAAACGAGGGACTTGGAGCCGACGCCTGTAGATGTAGAGGCTCTGGAGCCGGATGGCACTTTTCTGGTTGAGGTAGGAAATGAACTAATGAAAGAACTGGATGAGGGGGTTGTATTTTATTCGTACGCTAGAACCCTTCCTCCAAAGACCGATCCGCGGAAGCTGGAAATTTCCGACAGGTTGCTCTTCTACGTGAATAAGCCAGTCCCGCCCGCCGACTTGCTGCCACCCCCTCATATGATGGACAGTGATGGCCTGATTATTGATTTGACTCGTGTGTCCGGAGCCGGCCAAGTCATTAGTACAGCATTCCAGTTCATGTCTGTAAACGACAAGGTGGTACTTTCCTGGAAGGACGAGTACGGAAGTGAAACGTTGACCAAAGAGTTAAAAGCAGAGGATCTGGGCAAGCCTTTGCTTTGGAGTATAGACGCAGCCTGGTTTCAAATGGCTGGAAGTTGGTGCGAACTCTACTACACGATTCATTATCACGATGGTACGCAGGCCAGCCAGTCGCCTACCCAGCGTTTCACGATCGACAACCCAGGCAGCGGGCAATCTCCCAGCTTGCCGCCGCCGAGGATCCCCGATCATGACGGCGGGATGCTTGACCCAAACAGCTATCCGGATGGGGTGTGGGTCGAAGTGGATGGCTATGTTGCACAATTCGGCGATGAGCTGTTGCTTACCGCATCGGGCAAACAGGTTGTACGCGGCGTTTTTCGTATTGATCGTGCAGTATTGGACAGTGGCCGGCTGCGTTTTCATGTGCCTGGCGAGTGGCTCCAGGCCAATAGCGGGGAAAAGATTGCATTGACCTGGCAATGGAGCAGGGTCGGTGGCGCGGCGGACTCTGCGCCGCTCGAACTGACCCTGCGCCAACAGCTGAAATTGAAGGTTCCATTTGTCCCGGATGCAGAGTGGGAAGATTCGGATCCCGGTGAGGAAGTTGACCCCGACATGGAGCTATTCGGCTTTATCCGGGCTGGCCGGTTGAAATATGGCGCGTACGTTGAAGTACCGGTAGATTCCGAAACCGGTGGTGGCAAGATCACCATGCACTGGCAGGGGTATGGCGAATCGGGTAGTTACAGTACGGATAAACCGACTGCAGGTAATAACCGGCGGTTTCAAGTCCCTGTCGAATTTGTTCCTCCCAACTTTTATTCAAGGGTCAAGATTTTTTATACCGTTGAAGTGGATGGTGCCCAGCAGCATTCAGCCGCGTACGGCCTGAGAATAATCAAGCCGGACCCCGGTGATTATGGGGCGATCAGTTGCCCTGGAGCACCGGATGGGAAGCTGTCGCTTTCCAGCGTAAAGGATAACCTCGGTTTTTATCTGAACTCGAGCAGTTGGCCTTTTTTTGCAGTCGGTCAGCTTGTGCGTGTTTTTGTGGAGGGAGAAGGGAAAGAGGGCGGGGGATCGTTACCTCGGGAGTACATTCGTGAGGATCTGCCGGTGACTGAAGAAGAGTGGTTTGCCGATAAGGTGGAAGTTCTGCTTTCAATGGGATATCTGACAAAGCTTAAGTTGAATAAGAGTTTCTCGGTCCATGTACAGGTTAGTTTCGATGGTGGTGTTCATTTTGAACAACTCTTGCCTGTAGACATTTACCTGGAAGCATGAGTCTGTCGCAGCGCCTTCAAATGCATTGCCGGGTTGCAGCCCTGTTTGTACTGCGCGCGGTGCGCCGTTAATCGTTATACAGGAGTTTCTGAAGATGGAGTATACATTTGATAAGCTTTATAGTCGGCTGAAAGAGCAGTCGCATATGCTCAAGTGGGGGATGATCTCCTTCGCTGATGATTTTAAACTGGGGCGATTGTTGCTGCAGATTTATATTCGCCGATTCAAGACCAGTTCAATCATCCCGCCTATCAGCGGGAGCATTCCCAATGAAAATGGTTGGCGCTTTGCGCTGAATGATTTCACGCTCGATTCACCTCGATTGGATTTCACACGCCAGTTGTCGAATGACTCCACGGCGCGTTTGTGTATGTCTGTTGCCGGCGGGACCCAACTTGGTCTGCAGAAAGCGGGTGGCGGCTGGCAAGTTCGAGAAATTCGCGAAACCAGCCCGCTGCTCGGGCCCGAGTTGAGCCTGAACCTGCTGCTGGCTAAAGTACCTGGCGTTGTCGGTGAAGACGGGCGGGTGAGACTTGACTTGAGCAAGAGTTCCGATTTCACCTTGGAGGTTTCTGACGACCCTGGCATGCAAAGGCTGGTAGGTGAATTCTTCAGGCAGAAGTTCGTCGCCCTGAAAGAGGAACAGCGCGTATTTACGCTCGGCCAGATCGAGGCTGGAGGAAACCCTCTATTGCGGGCGAAATCATTCGCGCTGCGTACCCAGGCCCGTGGTCGTGACGAAGATGATAGCGCTGGAGGTGTGCTTGCGCTCATACGTTACGAAGGGGATAAAGAAGGTGATTTCCCTGGTAATGACTACAGCTACTTGATACCCAGCGACAGGAACTATGACGCTGCGGTGTTATTCGAGCCGAAGCGGATCATGCTGGCGCAGTTGCTCGAGTCGTTGCTGACGATAGCAAAGGATGTTGCGTTCGATGTTACTCAGGATGATGAAGGCTTGGTGACAGGAGCTGTGGCCACGTCCGGGACAATGATCGTAGAAGAACAGTTGAGAGTCGCCGAGTTTAGGACCGAAGTGGTGGAAGGCCAATACTTCGATATGGTCCTCAAGCTGAGGATCTTCCAGGTTGACTTGCAGATGGCCAAGGTTTTGAGCGTGTCCGTAAAGGAAGATAAAGTCGTTGTTGAATGGTGTTTGAAAGGAATTTTGGCGGTTCAGCCGGAGGATCTGGATGATGTAACGGGGCGCTTCAAGAAGACCATGATAGCTTTGAGGCTTGATACCAGTGATTTTTACAAGCGCAGCGAGGATGATTTTGAATACAGGATAACGTCTAGCTACCAGCTTAAGGATATTGACGGTGGGACGCTGGAACATAATGAGTTCAAGATGGAGGAGATCAAGGCGGCGGCTCCACCTATTGGGGAAATTAAGCCGGGAGAGGTCGAGTCGGAGGATTTTTGGGGGTGGTTGATCCTGTTCTTAATAGCGGGCGGCGCTTTGCCCATAATGATCGTCGCCGGAGTAATGAATGTAATTAATATATTGCTCAGGATGGTGGAGGATGTCGAAGTTCCAAGTGTCGAATCCGTTGTTCGCGAGTCTCTCGAGCAGAACTTCAAGTTCTCAAACTCTCTCAAGCAACTGGTCCAGGACACCATCAAGCTCAACTTCGGCAACGCCATTATCGGCCAGGACCAGTACGCCCCACTGGATGTCGGTTTTTTTGGCAATGTAAACCCGACGTTTACCGCCTTTGCCATCGAGCCGATGCAGCACACCATGGCAGTGGGCGCGGCCCCGATGAAGTTCAAGACCGATAAGGCGGACAATAACCTGGAATGGTCCATCGAGCCCTTGCTGGACACTGTTCTCAGCTCGCAGATCGGTGATATCGACCCCGACGAAGGCCTGTACACCCCTCCGTCCGCAGACGCTTTCGACGGCCCATTCGTGCGGCTGCGAATTGTGGCCAAGGACAAGGCAAGCGATTTCAGTAGTGCAGCGCTGGTCACGGTCATGAAGAGTAACTTGCAGGTAAACCCCTTGGCCTATGTCATGGTCGAGGACAAGGTCACCCTGCAAGCCGGCTACCTCGGCGATGCCGCTACGCTGCATTGGCAGCAGCCAGAGCACGGTAGCGTAACGGGCAGTGGGGCAACGGCTGTCTATCATGCGCCCAAGGAAATGCCCCCCATCGAGTCGGCAAGGTCGGAAGGGGAGGAGAAAGAGCGTACGGCCTTTACTGTCGATGAAGTGCAGGTAAGCCCCCCGGGTGACGGGCCGACCAAGACCGCGCTGCTGATTACCGAGAACCCTACAAAGCCGCCGATGCCAATCGAGCGAAAGGTGGATCCTGCTACCGGTACGGTGCAATTGACGGCAACACCCAACGGTAACCCGATATCAGCGGACAAGGTCATCTGGAAGGTCCGGGTTGGCAGCGGCACGGTCGACCCGAAAACCGGCATCTATTCCCCCGATAAATCCAGCACCGATCAGTTTGCCCTGATTACAGCCTCCTTCGACACAGGGTTTATAGGCACTTTCGAAGGTTATGTGCTGCAGACCTTGCCGCCAGCGGCGCTCGAGGACGCGGTATTGGGCGTTGGTGCTTTTCAGGTGAAACAAGGACGACAAGGAGCCGAATCATGAAAGTGACAGATCCTCATCTGGTTGACTGGCTGGCTGACCACCCTGATCTGTACAAATGGGACAATATCATGGGGCTGGCGTTGGAGGGAGGGAACCGCATACTCCGGCAGACTCATGCCGCTCACCTGAGCCAAGGGCAGCAGATTGACGGTATCTCAGGCCAGTTCAATGTCGACATGACGAACGTCACTTACCACCTGGCGGGTTTTGAGCTATCGGCGCCCCAGGTGGCTATTGGCAGTATTGGTCTTGAGGACATCCGCCTGGACATGGTGGCGCAAATGTATGGCGGTACCTTGGTCAAGGCCGAGAAGCCCTACAAAGTGCTGAGCTTGTCGTCGTATGGCCCTCTGGACAGCCTGGAACTGAGGCAAAAGGTGCCCGTGCTCGGCAAGAATGGCGCGTTGGTGCTGGATGTGTCCAAGGGCGAGGATGTGCGCCTGATGGTAAGTGATGACCAGAGCGTACAGCGTGCTGCCGGTGACTGGCTACAGCAACAACTGCCGCAGGACCCGGCAAGACTCGACTACCCGTTGGTTTCCGCTGGTCCTCAAGAGCAGCCGGAACACTATCTGGATGCCCTCTATCTAGGCACGCAGGCCGACGCTCAAGGTAAAGGTGACACGTTGGTGATTTTTGCTTCCTCGGCACATGGCAGTCATGGTGATTATCCGGGAGCAAGCAGTGGCTTTCCACGCCTGTTGCCAACACCGCCCAAGGCAAATGACGCGGTACAGCTCATGAGCTCAAGGATGCTGCATCGCAACGCCTACCTGGCCGGCTTCATCAACATGTTGACGAATCCGGCCTTCGACTACCGCTATGAAGAGGGCGTGCTCGACCGTGTTGTTGTCGAGGAGGGTCAGCTGTCGGTGCCGGCAACCAATTACAGGTCCGATAACTACACCTTCAACGGTAAGGCATTCAAGTTGCACGCAGCCGGTGGCCTTGAGGCGCGTTTCGAACAGGACTGGGCGAGCCAACATTGGGATGGCGAATGCGAACTTACGTTCGATTGCCTGCGCAATGGGGAGGAGGTGGCGGTTGAGTACAAGGCCACGTTCGACCTGTCCTTGCACCATCGCTACTACCTGTTACTTGGCTCGGGGCCTGATGAACACTTGCTTGAAGGCCAGTTCTACTCGCCGTGGCCAGAACGACTGGAAGCAAGGGTGATACGTGGTCTGCCCGAGGACGGTGACGATAAGGTGGCAGAGCTGAGGGTCGAGGCTGCAGATTTTGCAGCGCATGCGGTCAAGCAGGCGATCTTGCTGGGTATGGCAGGCAAACTCGGCTCGAAGTCAGCGGAAGATTGGCTGGATAAGCTGCAATTTGGCGCCTTCGGCAAGGTGCGGCCTGTCGCAGCCGAGTTCCCCGGGGCCATGGCTGTGTCTGCCCACCTGGGGGGCGAGGCGTCGTTCTCCATTTACGACGATGCCGTACTGGTGCGAGCGGGCAGCGAACACAAGTTTCAGGTCGATAACCCGAAGGAAGCATTGGACTGGAGATTGGAAAGCCTCCCAGGGGGGCCGACGCACCCAGGCTTCGTCGAGAATGGCACCTACCGTGCGCCGCCTGCCCACACTTTGCAGCGTGCCTTTGGCCAGGTGCTGGTGACTGCCAATAAAGGGGACAAAGAGCGCAGCGTGGCGGTGGTAACGGTGCTTCCCAAAGCACTGGCCGCCAACCCATTCATCACCACGGTGCAAGCCGATTCGACGATATCGCTGAGTGCTAGGGCGCTGGGCGATGCCCCCCTGCGATGGGCCAAGGTCAACGACGACCAGAGTGGAAGTGGCGAACTGGTGGAGGAAGACCTGGGACGGCGCTGTCGTTACCTGGCCAAGGCTAGCGACCCGAGCAAGAGCAATACCTACTGGCTGGAACGGCTTGAGGTAGCGATCGCCGAGCCGACGACGGACGAAAAACAGGGCCTGTACGTGCTGGTGATACAGCGCACGCCAGCACTTGTCGTGGCATTGAAAGAACAGCCAGAGGCCGATGGCAGCATGCAGTTCGTCGCTTATGCCAACGACAGGGTAGTGGTTGCCCAGTGGGAGCTGGCGGTAGGCACGGGCAGCATCGACCCGCAATCAGGGCTGTATCGGCCCGCGCAGAGTGGGGAGCAGTCGCCCGGCATTCTGGTGTTGGCTTCCTTCGACACGGGGCAACTCGGTGTGTTCGAAGGCCACCTGATCATGCCGCTGCAGGCTGCCGGCTTCAAAGGCCTGTGCCAGCAGATGCTGGCTCCACAAGCGCGTTCTGCGTGACTGCCCCGCGACGAAAACAAGGAGAGTGACATGTCTACATACCCTATCGAGCAGGTACTGGCTCGTATGGACAAGCGCAACATCACCCGAGGCTGGGGGGCTGTCGCAGCGTTCAGCCGTTCGCGGCTGAACGACCAGTTGCGGGAGCAACACCGACAACGCCTGGCTACCTTGCGTTTTATACCGCTGTTCAACGGTGATGTGGAGCACGATGACCATATTCGTACGTCCAGCGTATTGCGAAAGATCGAGTTCGGTGCACCGCTGTTGTCCTTCACCAATGCATCGCTCAGTGATTCCAAGGCACGCCTGACTTTTCCCATTATTGCCGGGACGTACAAGCGCCATTCGCCACTGGCAGAAAACCTGCTGACACGATTGGTCATCGACGAGGCCCTGGGCTACACGTTGGTGATGGAAATCGAGCTTCGGCTGGTGATCGGTGAGATCGATCGGCGTGGCAGGGTAACGCTGGACTTGGCCGAAGCGTCCAGTTTCAGCTGCAACCTGGCGGGTGCAGACGAGAAAATCAACGGGCTGATTGCCGCCGCCATTCAGGAACACTTCCAGCAACTGGAACCAAGCAGCAGCCAGTTCGAACTGGGCATGCTCGAACTCAAAGGCCTTACACCATTGTCGCCGACCCACTTCCGAATCCTGACTCAGGCCGCGCCAGGTGCGCAGACCCTGGGTGCTGAGAATTTTGGTGATGGTGCGGTACTGACGTTCATCCAGCTGCGGGCAAACAGCGGCCCGGGCGATCTGCCTGAGCATAGTTTTCCCTACCTGATCCCTGATGATCTCGACAGCGACGGCAGCCTGCGCTATTCGGCAGTGATGGTTGTAGACAAAGCCGTGCTCCAGCATGTTCGCGATGACCGCCTGGATGTTCTGGCATCGTTGTTGTTTTCGACGCGGCACAAGTTCGTCGAGCGGGAGCGGCACATACCTCATGATCTGGCAGTTTTCGGCAAAATTGTTGCAGTACCGCCGTTGTATGCCATCGATCCGCCGTCTCAGACCATTGGCGTTGGGGACACTCAGCAATTCACACTGCGTGATCAGGCAGGAAACAAGGTGACGGCTACCAACTGGTTTGCCTACAGTCGCCAGAGCCATCGTGAAAAAGGCGATGGCACAATCGACGCTGACGGCCTTTACCAGAGTGCCGGCATAGAGGATATCGGCCATCACAGTTTGACCGTTGTGATCACGGCAGAACTCGAAGAGGGGAACCAGCTGCATCGCGTGCATGCTGAGGTGATCGTGCAGTTCGAGCGAACTCAGGTTGCACCACGGGTTAGCGTGTTTGCACCACGCACGCCGATGGTACTGAGCGCGACCATGCAAGCGGAAGATATCGAATGGTCGCTGAGTGGCGAAAAGCGTGGGCAGCTTGACCAGACCAAGGGTCGCCGCGTCACGTTCAGTGCTGAACGGGAGGCCGCTCGGCGCCACTTGAGCATCCAGCAGGTGCAAGCCAAGGGTACGCAGCAACAACGTTTGTCGACTTTGGTCATGCTCAATGGCTTGCAGTCCGTGGTTATCGAGCCTGCGCGGTCTGTCGGCCTTCAGCCGGGCGAAACCGTGGACCTGAGCGAGCGAGATCCTGGTTTGCTGCCCGGCGCGCAACGACGCTGGCGGCTCGTCGGTCCTGGGACGCTCGACGATAACAGGCGATATACCGCGCCGATGGGGGGCGAGCAGGGCACCAGCGTGGTGACATGCGAACTGATTCAGAACGGTGTGATATTGGCGAGCGGTTACAGCCTGCTGGAGTTTGGTGAAAAGCAATTGCAGGAAGAAAGGACCTGGCTCGAAATCAACAGTTACAAGATCTACGTGCCCGGTGGCCAGGAGGGGGATTCCAAGGGCCAGTTGCTCAACAATGGGTTCCAGCCTTTGCGGCTGGAGGTAGTGATTGAGACTGAACCGGTCAATGGCGAGTACTTCAGGCTCAGTGGCGATGAGCAACGCTCCATCGGCATGAGGTTTCTGAACAACAAGCAAGCGCTGGTAAAGCTTAATGATGATGACCCGAGTGGTGGTATAGAGCGGGACCACCTGCATCGCTGGGGTACTCGTACTGTGGCAAACCGGTTCGAGTTTTCCTATCCCCAGTTGTTCGAGCCCGCGCGTCCCGCCAGTGAACAGGGTATCACCCGCAAGAATCTCTACCTTCATTGTGGTGACCGTGCGGGAACTTCCACCACACTGTATAGCACCTTCAACCCGGATTTCGGCGGAATCGAGGCTTCCAACAAGACTGAGTCTGCAAACACCAAGGTGGTGATCGTGCCCAAGGCCCCTCCGGAATTCGGAGATGAGCATTATTCGTTTGTGGCCAAACGTGTAGAGGGAGGGGGCACCGATCCCAATCCGAATCTGCCTCTTGACCCTGGCGATCCGACGCTTGACCCGGCATTCGACCTGCGTTTGAGAACACTGGATTACTGGGTGTTCAAATTGAGAAATAGCCGCTTCATGACGGTTGAGTTCCTGCCGGAAGAGGCGGGGCATGGCCATATAAGCCAGTCGATGATTCGATGGGAGTCCGAGCACAAGAACGAAAAGATGTTCAGTTTTACCGGCGCTATCTTCCGAGACCGGCTGAGCAAGGAAGAAGACGACTGGGTGAAGCCTAAACCGGATGTACCGATTGTTTTCGACCAAAGCCTGCCGAAAGTCATGCCCAGGCGCAAAGAGTTGGAAACCAAAGTCAATATTTCAAAATATGAAGAGGGGAGCCTGGTCATTACCAATCATCGGGTTCCGGACTTTGCTTACCAGAAGCCAGGCGCAGAGGCTCGTGACAACCTGTCGCGCGATGTCGTGGTGTTGCTGCGAGACCTGCAAGGTAATGCCCATTATCGGCGCTTCTCATTCCGGCAGTCTGGCACGGTTTATCACCGCAACTATATCGAACATACGTTGTTTACTCCGCATTAATGCCGGTCGGCTGCCTGCTGGGCAGGCAGCTGGTTGTTTGAATAACTTCAATGGAGATTTTTCATGAAACTCAATTTGGCTTTTTCATGTGGTGCCGTATTGGCAGTTGCGCTTTGGGGCTGCAGTGCTTCTGGGTATGCCGCCAGTGGTGAAGCACCCAAGGTTAAAGATACAGGGCTGATTTACTTTGCCGGGCAGAAAAATGGTGAGCCGGATGGTGGGAATACATGTTCAATCAAGATTGAGTCGGGTACGCACAAGTTCGTCAAGATGGATGACTGCGTAAATGATGATTACTACTATTATCGGCTCGAAAATGCACCGTCCGCGGCGTTGATTACGCTCTATGCCGAGAATGATTGCCGGGATGGTAGTGATGATAATGATTGGTATTTTACGCTGAGAACTACCATGACCCCGGTCACCACTACGTACAGAAAAATCGAGGATCTTCAAAGTCTTTCTGCTGGCGATATTGTTTCCCGGGGTGTCATGTTTGAGAGGGGGAAAAGGAGAAAGGGTGACGTAGATGGCAAGCTGTCTTGCGTAATCATTGATTATGATCTGGGTGAAAGCTGAGGAGAATTACCATGGCTGCTAACCTCTCGGTTCACTCCAATGCCTTCAATTTCGGTAGTCACTTGCGCGGGGGAGTGGACTCACGCACCGGCTTGTATACGTTTTCCGCCAATCTTCGCCGTATTCTGGGGAACGATAATCTGGGTGCGCAATTTGATGCACTGCTCCGCTCCAGCTCACTTGGCCTTGTTGATAGCGGGTTTGGCAAAGGCTGGTACATGGCTGTCACCGAGTTTGACCCTGACCCGGATCGCCGCATTATTTCCCTTGCCAGCGGCGAAACGTTCAAGGCCGATGGCCGTGTCGGCACGACCAACCAGTTGACGATGTCGGAAAGGAAAATCGATTCATTCCATCTTTACGAAGTGTCTGCGAACCGCTGGGATATCAGGTATGACACCGATGTGGTGGAAAGACTCGAGCTCAGGGGTGTCGGCAAGCACGCCAGGGCCGTGCCGACCCGCATTTTCGGTGCAAAGGGCGGCCATTGGCTGGATCTGGAATACAAAAACCACAATGACTACCCCATGCTGGTCAAAATCACCGACATGCGCGGAGTGACCCACCTGGAAGTCAGTCGTACCGACAAGTTGGTGGAACTCACAGTGCTTGCGGATTCGGGCCCGCAGACATTCAGCCTGATTCTGGATGGGGATTACAGGGTAAGCCGTCTCGAACTGCCGACCCCGAACCGTGCCAGTTGGCGCTTCAGTTACATCCATGAAGGAGGCATGGACTTGGTCGACCAGGTCCAGACCCCCACCGGCGGTTTGGAGAAGCTGTATTACCAGGATGGTGGTCACCAATTCCCTATCGGGTCTAACGTGGCTCCGCTGCCGCGGGTTACGCGACACGTGAGCTATCCGGACCCAGGGCCAGGCCAGGATAAAACGGCCATTGACACGCGCTACACATACTCCAGCAACGGGCACAACTTCCTGGGTGGCAATGCGGAGCTGGACTGGATTAACGATGGCCTCGACAACTTGTTCCGTAAAAATATCGACTATGACTACGCTGTTACCGAAACGCTCTGGGTTGAAGATGTTCCGGTAAAAAGTACGGTGCGCGAGTTCAACAAGTTCCACTTGCTCACGCGCGAAGCGACTTTTCTGGGCGAGGAACTCAATGCCGAGAAGACCGAGGTCATTGGCGACAACGTTGTAGAGCAGATCAATACCTACAACCTGAAGCCGGGTCTTTTCAAGGACCAACCCAGATACTGCCAACTGGTGCATGGCGCCCATACTCGCTGGTGGTTGAATAGCAATCCGACACATAACCGAAAAGTCTCCGCTACCAGTACTTACGACGACCACGGCAACCTCAAAACCCACGTGGGTGAAAACGGTGTCGAAGAAATCTATGAGTGGTATGGCAAGGCAGAGCCTGGTTACCCGGGCAATGAAGAGGGTTTCGTTACCCATGTGAAGAAAAAAACCGAGAAACCGGCAGCCAGCAAGGCGGCGGCACTGCCACGCATAACAAATTACACCTACCAGGCACTGCCCATGCTGGCCAGCGCGCAGGCGCAAACTCAGGTGAGCCAATGGCTGGAAGTGGATCTCGAAACGTACACCTGTGGTGATGAAGTGCAAACCACGCACTACAGCTTTGTACAAGCAGAAAATGAAACTGTCGTTGAAGGTGTACCACTGCAACATGGCCGCCTGCATATTCAGTGCGTGCGGTTTCCGAACCCTGAGGCCGCTGAGCCAGGCGCTCCAGCAACGCTCGATACCCAGTTTGAACACACCTACACATACCAGACACTGAACTGGGACGTTGCGAAGGAGAGAGGGCCATCGGTCAGCGGAACCATGCAGGTGTTGCAGACCGCGCAATTACTGACGGGTTTTGATGGCAAAACCAAGGAAGTGAAATCTCAGCAGTCGCTGGCTACGGGTGAAACCGTGCTTAATCGTGATGATACCGACACGGTCATCATGACCGTCTGGGACGCGTTGCTTCGTGTCGAGCGTGAGATCGTAAGCCCGGGCAAGCGTGAGGAGGCGCTGCGTAGATACGAGTACGAGCTTTGTGCCCAGGTGGGTGACCGGGCGCTCCAGGCGACGTACGACGTGAATGATGTGATGACCGTGGCGTATTTCGATGGTGCTTCCCGAACGGTCCGTGAGGAGAGGGAAACCCGCCTTCTGGATGAACCAGGGGTGAAGAGGAAGAGTAAGCCCAGGTCAGATCGCGAAACCAAGCCCACTTACAGCGCGAAGTACGACAATCGGGACAAGCTCGCGGAAGAGACCGAGATTGACTGGATGACCAGCGGCGATTTGTACCTGACAAGCCATTATCGCTACGACGCCTGGGAGGAACAGCTGGGAGTCATTGGGCCTGACGGTGTGGGTGAGTTTGCGCAAACGGACCCTATCGGTGATGGCAAGACAGGCCCGATCACGCGTGAATGGCGGCAGCAGATGTTCGACGGCGGCGGCAACGAGTTGGATAACGGGCGCAAGACCGGCGTGACCGAAACCCAGCTGGACCTGTTTGAATTGCCAGTTCAGGTGCGGCGTTGGGTGAAGGAATGCCCCGACGATGAAAAAGAGACGGTTCTTGAAAGCCAGACGCTGACCGAGTACGACGGGTTTGGCCTGAAGACCAAGGAAATCTCGGGCCTTGACGGCAACGTGAACAAGCAGACGGAGGCCTTCACTTACGATGGCTTCCAGCGCCTGGTGACACATAGCTTGCGCGAAGGCGAGGTGGTTTATCGAACGTACGCTGCGCACAGCGATAAAGACCTGCCGGTCAAGATCTGGGTGAATGACCTGCCGCTATTGGGCGAGCAGCGCTTCGATGGCCTGGATCTGATGGTCTGGTCCAGTACGGGTGGGCGCGAGCAGACATACGAGTACAAGCAGGGGGAAAGCAAGCCGCACAAGGTCATCACGCCGGAGGGTGAAATTGATTATGTATATCGTCCTTATCTGACTGACGAACCGGTACAGCGTACGCTTGCCGGTCATGAGGCTGACTTTGTTTATGATCCGCACAATGCGCGGCTGCTCAGCTGTACCGAGCAAGGAGGGCAGGGGTTCTCGCGTACATATTACACGACTGGCGAGGTGCATACGGAAACTCGCGGCGACCTCGACATGGTGTATGGCTACAGCTGCCTCGGGCGCATGGAGTCCTATCAGGATGTGCTGAAGCAGACCCAGGTCAATACTTACGATAAGGCCGGGCGGTTGGAGCGGACGACATTGGGCTCACTGAGTAGTGAATTCAAATACGATGAGCTAGGCCGTATTGAAAGCTACGAAACCATTGACCAGCCGCAGGGCGCTGGCGAGAAAAACTCACTCAAGACCACCTTGGCCTATGATGATCTTGAGCGGGAATGTTCTCGTACGTTTACGTTCAGCCACGGCGCTGAACAGGTGCTTGCCCAAGAGTATGACGATTTTGATCGTATTATCGAGCGCACTCTGTCGGACGGTACGACAGTGCTGCGCAAGGAGACCTACAAATACGATACGCGCGGCAGGTTGACTACGTATGAATGTGAGGGTGATGATGATTATCGCCCGGTTGACCCCTGTAATAAAAAGATTATCAGCCAGGTATTCCGCTTCGATGCGGTTGATAATATTCGGCAGGTGTTGACAAAGTTCATCGATGGTAAAGATGAGAGTGGTCATGATATTACGGGTCAGAACATGGCGGTTTATCATTTTGAAAATCCCAAGGACCCAGCACAGCTTTCCCGTATTACCAATAACTTTGGCCCCCCTTATCCGCCAGAAGTACTGCTCAAGTATGACGATAACGGAAATTTGAAGGAAGATGGCGAACTCACCATGAAGTACGATGCACTGAATCGCCTGATCGAGGCTACGGCCCCCGGCAAAGGCAAGTGTACGTATGGCTATGACCCGAAAAATATTCTGAGTTCGACTGAAACCGCAGATCCCGCCTGATCCGTGAATAAGCGCGACGCCCAGGGCCCTCGCCTTGGGCGTCGCTCTGTTTCAAACTTGCTGGCGGTCAGCGGTAGCGCATGGTGAATTTCAAGGCCCCCTTCGCCTCGCCGGCGCGAACTGCGCTTGCGTCCTCGGTCTGGTAGAACCGTGCGCCAAAGTTCAGGATCGTGTTGCCATCCCGGATCGCTTGGAGCTCTACCTCGCGTTGCAAGGGTAGAGGGGAGTTGTCATCTTTCAGTATCTGGATACCGACACCTTCAGCGGTAGAGTCAGAAGTGAGGCTGAACACCCCCTCCAGCCCGGGTACCGGCATAGATCCATCGACGGGGTCGAGTTCGATGGTGGCCTTGGTCAGGCCGCCAGGGTCTGTCTTGCAGTCGCTCAAGGTGATGGAGAACGGAATGATCGAAGTCGTGGTGCCTTTGGCGACGAAGTGTGACTTGTCCCACTCCTGCAAGTCCACCGGGTTTGCGCTGACCGGGTCACCGATCAGGCTACACTGGGTTTGCAGTACATTGGCCTGCAACCGGTAGCGCAGCACCAGTCCCAGCCCTGTTGCGTCGAAATGCCCGGTGAACAGTTCGGCGTCGACTGTGTGCAGGCCAGGCTCAATGTCCCCGGTCTTGACCAAGGTTACCTCGTTGCGCAGAGTGGACATCTTGTAACCAACCAAGGTGTTGTTGAACTGGTAAGTCGAGCGCATCGGGATCAATGGTTTGCCAGGGCCACTTTCGGGCATGAAGTAGGCGGGGTCGGTGCCGGTGAAAGGCCGATCGAGGCGGATGCGTGCGCCGATTCCGTCGATATTGGTATTCAGTATGTAGCCGTCGGAAGGTTCACCCGCCACAGGTGGTAGCGGGCCGGGAAAGATGGAGCGAGCGTTCATGTCGAAGCGCCAGAGCACGTCGCCATCGTTGTAACAATGCAGTTCCGACCTTGGTTGGGACAGGGTGAATTCCGGTTGGTTTGGCGTACCGATGACGTCACCTGGGGCGGCGTTGAGGGGTACATGCATCACGCCGGAGAGTACCCGGATGATATTCATTGGCTGGGTGCCCGCGCTCCAGGTGCAACTGTCACCTGCGTGGGCTTGATAGCTGGCGAAAAGCATGACGGGTAGCGCCAGGGGCAGGAGGCGTTTCATTGGTATTTCCTGATGTCGCGCGCCTTTTGTGGGCGCGCGTTCAATAATTGGGAAGGGTTTGTCAGGTCATTCACAGGTCAGGGACTGCAGGCGATAGCCTTGGTTTTGTGGAATGGCTTGTGGATCCAGCTCGAAGCGGCAACGCTCATCTGGCGCTTCGCCCCAGCGTGCTTCCAGCAGCTGCAGGCCATCGGCAAGCGACAGCATGGCGCGGCCAGCCGGGCCGACAATGCCCAGCACGTTGCCGTCGGCATCATGAAGCTGGCTGCCGAAAGGCAATGGCAGTTGCTCGTTGCTGGTAAGGCTGAGTACCACCCGGTTGGCCCGGCGGGCTTCGAACCCGCTTTTGATCACTGCGCCGCGGCGTGGGACGACCTCGGCGGTCGCGTTGACGATTTCGACGTCCGGGTCCAGCTGGTTGGTATCCAGCACCAGTTGATTGAGCCGGTATGGGCGCAAGTGTGGAATCAGTGCGTAGCCATTGGCATTGGTTCGGCTGGCGCTGTGGTTCTGCAGCCCCACCTCGGCGATGTCGGGCACATGCACCAGGCCGATGGTCTCCCCCAGGTAAGGCCCGAGCGCTATACCATCGCTGTGCAGCAACGCAGCGCCGTTCATGTTCAACGACAGGCTACGGTAATCGTCCGACGCCGACAGGCCGGCTCCCAGGGTTGCCTGGGGCGCCTGGTATGCCAGGGACAACGCGGCGCTTTGCTGCTGTTGCTCGCTGGAGGCGACCGAGGCGTTGTAGCTCAGGCTCTCGACCTGGCTGTGCAGGGATGCACGTTGCGACGTGCCATGAGCGGAGTGCTGCAGGTCGAGGCTGAAGCTGCTGCCGCGGCCGAATTCCAGTGGAACCGAAACGCTGAGGCCGAACTGTCGGTCGCTGCCAGTGCCGTGTTGGGTCAACGATTGTGAACCATGCAGGCTGTAGCTGATGCCGTTGTGCGAGGTGGTGAAGTTGAGCTGGAACTGGCGTTGGCTGTCGCTGCGTTGCCAGTAATCCTGTTGCGACAGGGTCAGGCTGAGCGTGCTGCGTTCGCCGATGCGCTGGTTGATCGAGCCTTCCAGGCGGCTGCGGCGGCTACCGAGGAACAGGCGATCACTGCTGCGTTGGCTGATCCACTCGTCGAAGTCGCGATAGCCTTGGGTGGAGTATCGGTAGCCGGCAAAGCGCAAGTGTGTACCGCTGTTGAATGCCTTGCTGTATCTGGCGCTGTAGCTCATGCCTTGGGCAATATGTGGCTCGACCGGCGAGAGGTCGCTGCGGGCATGGGTGATGTCGAACGAAAGAGCCCCGATTGCCCCCAGGTCGCGGGCGATGCCTATGGCTTCGGCGGTGTAGCCTTCGCTTGCCATCAGCCCACCATACAAGGTGGCATTCCACGCCATGCCCAGGGCCATGGTGCCCTGCCAGAGCAATGGGTCCTGGTTGCCGTATGCCGCGTTGTAGCGGCCCAGGGTGGTGCTGTAGCGCCAGACTCCGGGGCGCAGCAGGTTGGTGATGCTGGCGAAAGGCTGGATGAATCGCCGCACCTGGCCGTCGGCTTCGGTGAGTACCACCTCCAGTTCGCCGCTGGCGCCTACGTTCAGGTCGTCGATCACGTAGGGGCCGGGGCTTACGTAGGTCGAGTAGATCGGGTAGCCGTTTTGCCAAACCTCGAGTTTGGCACGCGTTTGCGCTACACCACGCAAGGTGGGGGCATAGCTGCGCATCGCGTCGGGCAGCATGTCGATATCGGAGGCCAGGCGCATACCGGTGACCGGCACGCCGCGGAACACATCGCTGCTGGTAAAGGTTTCGCCCAGGGTGATATTGCCCCAGGTGCCGGGCAGATCATGCTGGGCATAGGTATAGGCACGGCTCCAGGTTTGTCGACCCTCTTCGTCACGGCGCCAGGCCTGGTTGCTGCGCAGTCGCCAGCCTGCCAGGTTTACGCCGCTGTTGAGGTAGAGGTCCTGAGTGTTCTGGCTGCCGCTCCTGCGGTGGTCGCTTTGCTGCATGGAAGCCTGGTAGCTGACGAATGCGGCCGGGATGCCGTGTTCCCAACGTGCCGGGTCCACCTGGCCTGCCATGTCCCGACGCAATGCGATTTGCGGGATGGAGATGGCAAGTTGCAGTCGGCTGGCATCGAAGTCGACAAGCGCACCGGGTACCAGGGTGGGTAAGTCCAGGCAGGTGTTTTCAAGTGCCGCTGGGTCGGCGATGGCATCCAGGCGCAGCCCTAGCTCGCCCATCAGGCCAGGGCCAAGGCACGGTCGCAACTGCTCATCGCCAGGGGCCGCTTCGAACGTCAGTTCGCGTACACCCGCCGGCGCCAGGTTGACCAGCACCTGCACTGGATAGCGTCCAGGTGGCAGTGCCTTTTGCTCGGCCAACCCATGCAGGGCATGGGCAGCATTTGCCCGTGGCTGCCCGGGCGACAGGTAGAGGAAGCTTGCGTCGAACTCGGGCTGCGCCGCAGGAAAGGGGGTTGCCAGCACCGTGCCGGTCGACAGGCAGATGACCATCGGGCAAACGTGGCGCAGGCGAAAACGCCTGCACCCGGAGGGTTGCAGGATCATGGGAAGTCCTTCGAAGGCCGTGGGTCAGGGGGTGTCGTGCACGGGCAGGGTCAGCGGTTTGCTGGTGCTGCCGTAGTCAGTGATCACCGCTACGATGGCCTGTAGGCCGGCGCTGTCGATTTCGGCTGGCAGCGGATAGCTGAGCTCGGACATGGGTGGCACCATGTCCGCACCGGGTAGGGCTTTTTCCTGTTTGCCCTTGACCAGGTCCAGGCGGCTGAAGGTGTAGTGGTAGGGCGTGGGGTTGTGCAGCGTCAGGTGCGGGTGGCCCTCGCGCAGGGTCCTGGCGAGGTGCAATTGCTTGAGCTGGTGAACCGGGTCGCCTTGCAAAGTGGCCGGCCGGTAGAACAGCTTGATGCGAGTGCGCAGGGCAATGTTCAGCGCATTGCGCTGCCCGTCGATGGCCTGAGGGATCTCCTGCAGGTTGAAGAAGAACAGCGATTCGCGGTCTTGTGGCAGGTCGTTGGGCAGGCCGCTGATCTGCACCGATTGCTCCTTGCCGGCCCCCAGCCGGAACAAGGCCGGGGCTGTCATGAACGGTACGGCGGTGGTGGTGTCATCGGCCTGGGTATTGACCCAGGCCTGGGCGGCAAAGGGGCGCTGGCTGGGGTTGGCAACTACCACCGAGGCACTGCGCTGGCTACTTTCGTAGATGATGCGTGTGCTGCTGATGGTGAGGGCGGCATGGGCGCTGTTCAGCAGGCAGGCCAGCAGCAGCAGGCAGCCGCCCAGCAGCGTCGAGGTGCGGGTGACGGGGAACATGGAAGATGACCAGGTGAGGGTGAGCGAAGGATCCAGGTGCACTGGGGCACCTGGAAGGGCATCAAGGCAGAGCGACCACGAAGTTCAAATCTGCGTTGGCTGCGCCGTCGGTCACGGTGCCGGTCTTGATCAACGAGGCATAGAATTTCATGTCGGTAGTGCCGGTTGAAGCCAGAGGGTATTCCTTGGAGTCTGTTCGTGGAGGGATCGACGTGCCATCCTCGTCCTTGATCTCCAGAGCCAGACCGTCGGCTCCGTCAGTGCGAATCCCGTAGTACTTGCCCGTGGGATCATCGCCGTTCAGCGAGTCGAATTTCACAGTGGCTACGTCGCCAGGATTAAAGGCGCAAGTGCCATCTACCTCGACTCGCAGGGCGAATGCGACATCGGTGGTGGACGTGTTAGAGGCGAAGTACTTGACCGGGTATACGCCGAGGTCTACCCAGCCCAGACCACCCATGCCCGGTTCAACCACTTCGATAGGGCAGGTACCACCGCCGTTGATATGCCCCTTGAAGAGGATCTTGTCGGTGGCAGCAAAGGCCGTGCTGCTTGCCAGGCTCAGGGCAAGCACCATAAGAGTTTTTTTCATTGTTCAATCCGTACATTGAAAGGTTGGCTGGCTGTGTGCAGGGCACGCAGCGCTTCAAGTTGCCAAGGCATCCTTGAAACGAGGTACAGCGTACGGACAGGGGGGCGAAGGGGATGTAGGGCGAAGTAATTGGCTAAGGTTGAAACTTCGACAGGCACCCGGCCGAATCACGGCCAGGTGCTTGGCAAGGTCAGTGGCGGGCCGGGTTCAACAGCTGCTTCTCGGCGTGCCAGTCGAAGGGTTCATTGTTCTGTTCCGCTTCGTAACGGCGCTCTTCCAGCCGCTGGTAAAGGTCCAGTTCCTCGTCGGGCATATAGTGCAGGCAATCGCCCGCGAAGAACCACAGCAGGTCACGGGGTACCAGGTGTGCGATTTGCGGGTAGCGCTGGATTACCTGGCAGATCAGGTCCTGGCCCAGGTACTGGCTTTCCAGAGGATCCTGCGGCAGCAGGCTCAGCAGCTCGTCGAAGCGCTCGAGGAACAGGGCGTGGCTTTCCTCCGGTACCTGCTCGGCGTCACCCAGGGCCACCAGGATGGTACGCAGGTGGTTGAGCAGTTGCAGGTGGTATTCCAGGTGGGGGTTGGCCATGGGAGCGGTCCTCGGGTTGGTTGAAACGGGGGCGGAGTATACGCGGGTTACAGAAGGGGCCGCAAAACGGCCCCTTGGCTCAGCGTACCTTGCCTGGTTCGGGCAGCAACTGTGTCTTGTCGAAGGCATCCACATCGATCACCGCCCGGCGGGCGTGCTCTGCCTCGTGCAGTCGTTGCCCCTCACCAGGCTGTAGCGCACCGCTTTCCACTGCCGCATCGATTATCGACTGCCCTGTTGCAGGCTGAACCTTGCCTTCCTTGATAGCTTGGTGCAGTGCCTTGTGCAGTGGGGCCGCCCCATCCAGCAAGTCGGCGGCCCGTTGTAGTGCCGCTACCGGGTCGCCATCGGCCTGCGGGCGGAAGCAACCTGCGAGCAGCTCCTCCAGGGCTGGGTCGCCCTTGCTGCGACCGATCAACGCCGCTACTTCGGCATCCAGTTCATCGCTTGGGCCGGTGTGGCGGCGGCCGAAGGGGAACACCAGCACGCGCAACGCACAGCCGGCAAAGCGGTTGGGGAAGTTGTCGAGCAGCCGGTCCAGGGCCGTTTCCGCCTGGCCCAGGCTTTCTTCCATCGCCCAGCGCAGCAAGGGCTGCATGTGTTCCGGTGAGCCCAGGTCGTGATAGCGCTTGAGCGCAGCGCTGGCCAGGTACAGGTAACTCAGTACATCCCCCAGCCTTGCGCTCAGCCGTTCGCGGCGTTTCAGCGCACCGCCCAGCAGCATCATCGACAGGTCAGCGAGCAGGGCGAAGGCCGCGGCCTGGCGGTTGAGCGCCCGGAAGTAACCTTGGCTCAAGGCGTCACCCGGTACGCTCTCCAGGCGGCCCAGGCCGAGGTTCAACACCAGCGTGCTGGCCGCATTGCTCGCGGCGAACAGGATGTGTTTCATCAACAGGTCATCGAATTCCCTCAATGCCTGATCGCGGTCCTCGCGGCCGGCCAGGGCCATTTCCTTGAGCACGAACGGGTGGCAGCGGATAGCGCCCTGGCCGAAGATCATCAGGTTGCGCGAAAGGATGTTGGCGCCTTCGACGGTGATGAAGATCGGCGCCCCTTGCCAGTTGCGCCCCAGATAGTTGTTTGGCCCCATGATGATGGCCTTGCCACCGTGCACATCCATGGCGTGCTGGATGCATTCGCGGCCGCGCTCGGTGAGGTGGTACTTGAGGATCGCCGACAGCACCGAAGGCTTCTCGCCCAGGTCCACGGCCTTGGCGGTCAGCAGCCGCGCGCTGTCCAGCAGCCAGGCATTGCCGCCGATGCGTGCCATCGACTCCTGGATGCCTTCGAAGGCAGCCAGCGGAACATTGAACTGTTCGCGGATGTTGGCGTACTGGCCGGTGACCAGGCTGGTGTATTTGGCAGCGCCAGTGCCCACGGCCGGCAGGGAGATGGAGCGGCCTACCGACAGGCAGTTCATCAGCATCATCCAGCCCTTGCCGAGCATGGCCTGGCCACCGATGAGGAAATCCAGCGGCACGAATACGTCCTTGCCGCTGTTGGGGCCGTTCATGAACGCGGCGCCCAGTGGCAGGTGGCGTTTGCCGATTTCGACGCCGGGCGTGTCGGTAGGGATCAGCGCCAGGCTGATACCCAGTTCTTCCTGCTCGCCGAGCAGGTGGTCCGGGTCGTAGGCCTTGAACGCCAGGCCCAGCAGGGTGGCGACGGGCCCGAGGGTGATATAGCGTTTTTCCCAGTTCAGGCGCAGGCCGATGACCTCTTCGCCGTTCCATTGCCCCTTGCAGACCACCCCGGTGTCAGGCATGGCGCCTGCGTCGGAGCCGGCCAGCGGGCCGGTGAGGGCGAAGCAGGGGATTTCATCGCCACGCGCCAGGCGTGGCAGGTAGTGGTTGCGTTGTTCGTCGGTACCGTAATGCAGCAGCAGTTCGGCCGGCCCGAGCGAGTTGGGCACCATCACGGTGGAAGCCAGGTCGCCGCTGCGGGTGGCCAGTTTCATCGCCACCTGGGAGTGGGCGTAGGCTGAAAAGCCTTTGCCGCCGTATTCCCTGGGGATGATCAGGGCGAAGAAGCCATTCTGCTTGATATGTGCCCAGGCTTCGGGCGGCAGGTCCATGTCCTGGCCGATCTGCCAGTCGCTGACCATGGCGCAGAGCTGTTCCGTCGGGCCATCGATGAAGGCCTGTTCTTCTTCGCTCAGCTTCGGCGCCGGGTAGGCGAGCAGGGTGCGCCAATCTGGACGGCCGCTGAACAGTTCGCCGTCCCACCATACGGTGCCGGCGTCGATCGCCTCGCGCTCGGTTTGCGACATTGGCGGCAGGGTGCGCTGGAACCACTTGAACACGGGGCCTGTGAATACCTTGCGGCGCCATTCCGGCAGCGCCACCAGGGCGACTTTCAGTGCCAGCACTATCCAGAGCAGGGTCAGCAGCCAGCCGGGAGCGCTGCTGAAAATGCCCATCAGCAGCACATAAGCGGCCATGATGCCGAGAATCTGCAAGGGCGCCAGGCGCCGGTGCGTGAGGTACGCCGCGCCGATCACCAGCACTACCAACCACAACAGCAACATAATCGGTCCTCCTTGGAACCAGGGGGGGTAAGCCGTCCCAGACAGCTTAGACGCAACGCTGCGAACGGCCGGGTCAGAACAGTGACAGGGTATGGCGGTGGGAGTTTCAGGGCATTGCTTGTCTGTACCGGCCTCTTCGCGGGTGAACCCGCTCCCACAGGTACTGCATCACTCTCAGGTATGGCGCAGAACCCTGTGGGAGCGGGTTTACCCGCGAAGAGGCCGGTACAGGCGACGAAAGTCTGGAGTAGACTGCACCACCTCCGCATTCATAAGGACGTTGCCATGCTGAAGATCTGGGGCCGCAAGAATTCGAGCAATGTGCGCAAGGCGCTGTGGGTCGCCCACGAGTTGGGCCTGGATTTCGAGTCGATCGACGCCGGCGGCGCCTTCGGCGTGGTCAACGAGCCGCACTACCGTGCGCGCAACCCCAACGGCCTGGTGCCGATGCTGGAAGACGGCGACCTGACCCTGTGGGAATCCAACACCATCGTTCGCTACCTGTGCGCCGAGTACGGTGCGGAGCAGGGCTGGTACCTGGACGACCCGCGTCAGCGCGCCCTGGCGGACAAGTGGATGGACTGGACCACCTCGTCCTTCGCCACGCCGTTCCGCCCACTGTTCTGGGGCCTGTTGCGCACCCCGGAAGACCAGCGCGACTGGGTGGCGATCAACGCTGCGCACAAGCAATGCGCCCAGCTGCTGGCCATTGCCGACGAAGCCCTGGCCAAACAACCGTACCTTTCCGGTGACCAGATCGGCATGGGCGACATCCCATTGGGAAGCTTCATCTATGCCTGGTTCGAAATGCCCATCGAGCGCCCGGCCATGCATCACCTGGAGGCCTGGTACGAGCGCCTCAAGGCCCGCCCTGCGTACCAGGCAGCGGTAATGACTGCGCTGACCTGATCGAACACCACGGCTACTTCGATAGTCATTATCAATACACATGACTGTACTTGTGCGGCCAGGCCAAGCACCATTGACCGCACTCACTGCGCCAGTGCCTTTACCTGGCGTGTCCTGCACCTTTTTCTCGGTAAGTGACCCGCTATGAGTTCCGCCCTGTCCATCCGACAGCTGACCAAGACCTACGGCAACGGCTTCCAGGCCCTCAAGGGTATCGATCTGGATGTTGCCGAAGGCGACTTCTTCGCCTTGCTCGGCCCCAACGGCGCGGGCAAGTCCACCACCATCGGCATCCTCTCCACCCTGGTCAACAAGACCAGCGGCACGGTCAACGTGTTCGGCCACGATCTGGACCGCGAGCCGTCGGCGCTCAAGCGCTGCCTGGGCGTGGTGCCGCAGGAGTTCAACTTCAACCAGTTCGAGAAAACCTTCGACATCGTCGTGACCCAGGCCGGTTACTACGGCATCCCGCCCAAGGTGGCCAAGGAGCGTGCCGAGCAGTACCTGACCCAGCTCGGCCTGTGGGACAAGCGTGACGTACAGTCGCGTTCGCTGTCGGGGGGCATGAAGCGCCGCCTGATGATTGCCCGCGCGCTGATCCACGAGCCGCGTCTGCTGATTCTCGACGAGCCCACCGCCGGTGTGGACATCGAACTGCGTCGTTCGATGTGGAGCTTCCTCACCGAGCTGAACCAGAAGGGCATCACAATCATCCTCACCACCCACTACCTGGAAGAGGCCGAGCAGCTGTGCCGTAACATCGGCATCATCGACCACGGCACCATCGTCGAGAACACCAGCATGCGCCAGTTGCTGGGCAAGCTGCATGTCGAAACCTTCGTGCTCGACATCAAGCAGGACCTGGCCACTGCACCGGTGCTGCAGGGCTACCCGTGCCGGCTGCTGACCCCGCATACCCTGGAAGTGCAAGTGGACAAGGACATTGGCATCACTGCGCTGTTCGGCCAGCTGGCGCTGCAGAACATCGAGGTGCAGAGCCTGCGCAACAAGACCAACCGACTCGAGGAGCTGTTCGTGTCCCTGGTGGAA
This sequence comes from Pseudomonas asiatica, assembly GCF_040214835.1. Lineage (NCBI taxonomy): Bacteria > Pseudomonadati > Pseudomonadota > Gammaproteobacteria > Pseudomonadales > Pseudomonadaceae > Pseudomonas > Pseudomonas asiatica. The sequence goes on from NZ_CP157874.1 coordinate 1,592,466, forward strand.
AAAAACCTGTCGAAGGTGGCCGTATGAGTGTGGAACTGCGCACCAACTGGGTCGCCCTGAACACCATCGTCTACCGCGAAGTGCGGCGCTTCCTGCGTATCTGGCCGCAGACCCTGCTGCCGCCAGCGATCACCATGGTCCTGTACTTCGTCATCTTCGGCAACCTGATCGGCCGGCAGATCGGCGACATGGGTGGCTTCACCTACATGGAGTACATCGTGCCGGGGCTGATCATGATGTCGGTGATCACCAACTCCTACGGCAACGTGGTGTCGAGCTTCTTCGGCAGCAAGTTCCAGCGCTCCATCGAAGAGCTGATGGTGTCGCCGGTATCGCCACACACCATCCTCGTCGGTTACGTGCTGGGTGGCGTGCTGCGTGGCCTGGCGGTGGGCGTGATCGTGACCTTCCTGTCGCTGTTCTTCACCCACCTGCAGGTGCACCACCTGGGCGTGACCGTGGTCGTGGTGCTGCTGACCGCCACTATCTTCTCGCTGCTGGGCTTCGTCAACGCGGTGTTTGCGCGCAACTTCGACGATATCTCGATCATCCCGACCTTCGTACTGACGCCGCTGACCTACCTGGGCGGGGTGTTCTATTCGATCAACCTGCTGCCGCCGTTCTGGCAGACCGTGTCGTTGGCCAACCCGGTGCTGCACATGGTCAACTCGTTCCGCTACGGCATCCTAGGGGTGTCGGATATCAGCATTGGCACGGCGATTACCTTCATGCTGGTCGCCACCGCGGTGCTCTACCTGGTGTGCGTTCGCCTGCTGGTCAGCGGCCGCGGCATGCGTGCCTGAAGCCTTGCACCGGCATTGGCGCAGACGCCACTGCCGGCCCACCCACCAGCGCCAGTAGAGCATGGTGGTGAAGTAGCCGAGGATGCCCAGCACCACACCGCACACCACCGAGCCGAGCAGGAAGGGTTGCCACAGCGTCGACAGCTGGTCTGTGATCCACTGGAAAGTCAGCTCGTCGGGCAGGGTGCGCGGCGGTACCTGCATCAGCCAGGCGCCGGTCATGTAGGTGACGAAGAACACCGGTGGCATGGTCAGCGGGTTGGTCAGCCATACCAGGCTGACCGCGATCGGCAGGTTGCCGCGCAGCGGAATGGCCAGCGCGGCGGCCAGCAGCATCTGCGCCGGCATCGGGATCAGCGCCGCGAACAGGCCAACGCCCATGGCCCTCGCCACCGAATGGCGGTTCAGGTGCCAGAGGTTCGGGTCATGCAGCAACTTGCCGAAAAAGCGTAAGGACTTGTGTTCCCGAATACTGGTCGGGTCCGGCATGTAGCGTTTGAAAAGTCGGCGCGGCATGTAGGCTCCCGGAGCGTTGATCCGGGCAGTATGCCCTGATTCCCGCTCAGCCTCGTTTAGAGTTTGTGACAATTGTTGAGCAAGCGCTGCCGGCAATTGGGCTATGCCTCAGAAGGTGATTTCGCTTCTGGAGCTCTACTTCATGCGCACAGGGATGTTTGCGCTCGCGCTCGGGCTGTTGTGCCTGGGCTTTCTCCCCGCATTGCCATCGGTCGGATGGCTGGTGCTGCTGGCTGTAGTCGGTGGCCTCGGCCTGTTCACCCGGCTGTGGCCGCTGGGCTGTTTTCTGTTGGGCCTGTGTTGGGCTTGCTGGTCTGCGCAGCAGGCCCTGGATGACCGCCTGGCCCCAGGGCTGGATGGCCGCACCTTGTGGCTTGAGGGCCAGGTGGTCGGCCTGCCGACCCGGACTGCGCAGGGTGTGCGTTTCGAGCTGGACGCGGCCCGCTCGCGGCGGGCAGAGCTGCCGCAGCGCCTGCAACTGAGCTGGTTCGACGGCCCGCCGCTGCGCGCCGGCGAGCAGTGGCGGCTGGCGGTGACCTTGCAGCGCCCGGCCGGGCTGCTCAACCCGCATGGGCCGGACCGTGAGGCGCAATTGCTGGCGCGGCGGGTCGGTGCGACCGGTACGGTCAAGGCCGGGCAGTTGCTGGCGCCGGTTGTCGGCGGCTGGCGCGACACGCTGCGCCAGCGCCTGCTGGCAGTGGACGCCAATGGCCGGCAGGCAGCGTTGGTGGCGCTGGTGCTTGGCGACGGGGCAGGCCTGGCCCGGGAGGACTGGCAAACGTTGCAGGCCACCGGCACGGTGCACCTGCTGGTGATCTCTGGCCAGCACATCGGCCTGGTTGCCGGCTTGCTGTATGGCCTGGTTGCCGGGCTGGCGCGTTGGGGGCTGTGGCCCGCTCGGTTGCCCTGGCTGCCCTGGGCGTGTGGCCTGGCCATGGCTGCGGCACTGGCCTACGGTTGGTTGGCTGGTGGCGGTGTACCGGTGCAGCGTGCCTGCCTGATGCTGGCCGTGGTGTTGCTCTGGCGCCTGCGCTTTCGCCACCTCGATGCGACCTTGCCGTTGCTGCTGGCGCTGGTTGCCGTGCTGCTGGTGGAGCCGTTGGCCGCGCTGCTGCCCGGGTTCTGGCTGTCGTTCGCGGCCGTGGCCACGCTTGGCTATTGCTTCAGTGCCCGCCTGGGCGGCTGGCGGCCCTGGCAGGCCTGGACGCGGGCGCAATGGGTGATTGCCATCGGTTTGTTGCCGGTGCTGCTGGCTACGGGCTTGCCCGTGAGCCTGAGTGCGCCGCTGGCCAACCTTGTTGCGGTGCCTTGGGTCAGCCTGGCGGTACTGCCGTTGGCGTTGCTGGGGACCTTGCTGCTGCCGCTGGGCGGGGTGGGGGAGGCGCTGCTCTGGCTGGCGGGTGGTCTGCTCGATGTGCTTTTCCGGCTGCTGGAGTTGGTGGCGCAACAGCAGTCGGCGTGGCTGCCAGCAGTTCTGCCATTGTGGGCCTGGCTGCTGGTGTGCCTGGGTACGCTGCTGGTTTTGATGCCCCGTGGCGTCCCACTGCGCGGGTTGGGTGGCGTGATGCTGCTGGCGCTGTGGGTACCCCGGGAGACGGTGCCGTTCGGCCAGGTCGAGGTCTGGCAGCTGGACGTCGGCCAGGGGCTGGCGGTGCTGTTGCGCACCCGGCATCACGACCTGCTGTACGACGCCGGGCCGGCCAGGGGGGAGAGCGACCTGGGCGAGCGGGTGGTGTTGCCGACCTTGCGCAAGCTGGGGGTGGGCAGCCTGGACCTGGTGCTGGTCAGCCACGCCCATGCCGACCACGCCGGTGGTGCTGGCGCAATCATGCGTGGCCTGCCGGTCGAACGGGTGATCGGCGGCGAAGTGCTGGATGACATGCAACTGCAGCCTTGTGTCAGTGGCGACCAGTGGACGTGGGATGGCGTGCGCTTTTCGCTGTGGCGCTGGGCTGATGGGCAGAGCAGCAATGACCGTTCCTGTGTGTTGCTGGTCGAGGCGCAGGGTGAGCGGTTGTTGCTGGCGGGAGATATGGAAGCCGGTGCCGAACGGGCCTGGCTTGCGGCTACAGAATCGCCGCGGATCGACTGGCTGCAGTCGCCGCACCATGGCAGCCGCAGTTCGTCCAGCGAGGCCTTCATACGCGCCACGGCACCGCGCGGGGTACTGATTTCACGGGGGCGCAACAACAGCTTCGGGCACCCGCATGCGCAGGTGGTCGAACGTTATCGGCGGCATGGGGTGGTGATGCATGACACAGCGGTGCAGGGGGCGCTGCGGTTGGTGTTGGGGAGGCAGGGGGAGGTCGAGAGTGTGCGCCGACAGAGGCGTTTCTGGAGGGATGCGGGCGGTGGCTGAGCTGGCCCTTTCGCGGGTGAACCCGCTCCCACAGGTTTTGTACCATCCTCAGGTTGAGTGCAGTACCTAATGAAATGGTCCTCCCAGGACTCCCCAGTGAAAGCTTAAGCTTTCACTGGGGGATCTAACTGGAGATCGCCGTTATGAATACTCAGAATCTTGCTCTTACCAGCTTGGATCTAGGCAAAAATTGTTTCCATTTCCACGGCCAGGATAGCCGTGGTCAGTACCTGTTCCGTAGCAAGATTTCTCGCAGCAAGGTTTTTTCCTACATCGCTCAACTACCACCCTGCACCTTGGCCATGGAGGCCTGTGGAGGCGCTCATTTCATGGCTCGATTCGCAGCCAGCTGTGGTCATCAACCCAAATTGATTGCCGCGCAGCATGTACGACCTTATGTCAAAAGTAACAAGAACGACTACACCGACGCCGAAGCCATTGGTGAAGCAGCCAGTCGTTCGGCGATGCGATTTGTTGCAATCAAAAGCGAAGCCCAGCAAGCGCTGAGCATGCTCAACATGACCCGTGAAGCTTTCATTCGGGACCGCACAGCGACGGTCAATCGAATCCATGCATTCCTGCTTGAGTGGGGCGTTAGCCTGGCGCCAACCTTCAAGTCGGTCAGAGAGTTACCGGAAACCTTGGAAAAACTTCATGCTCCTGGCTCGGTCATTCGCCTTTTCGAACAGTTTCATGCGCACTTCAACTACCTCGACGAACAGGTCAAGGCACTCACCAAAGAGCTGGAGAGCCAGGTCGCTGGAGATGATCTGGCAACCCGTTTGATGACCATACCGTGTATTGGACCGATCACCTCCAGCGCCCTGGCTGCAGAATTAGGTGACGGTAAGCAGTTCAAACGAGGACGTGACTATTCGGCCTCGATAGGCCTGGTGCCCAAGCAGCTGACCACCGGCGGGAAACCGCGCTTGCTGGGTATCAGCAAACGCGGTGATCGCAATCAGCGACGGCTACTGGTGCAGTGCAGCCATACCTTCATCAACCACCTGGATAAGCAATCTGGGCGATTGGCTGACTGGGTGAGAGTGTTGCTGACTCGTCATCACCCGAATGTGGTTGTGTGTGCCTTGGCGAACCGGTTAGCACGGATAGCTTGGGCAATCGCACATAGCCATGGCATTTATGAAGCAGGGCCAAGCGCACAGAACGCTTGACCCTGCGCTACCAAGCACCACCCAACGGTTTTTGCGATGCTGGATAACAGATGACGTAAACGGCCAACCGACCTGACGAAAAACCTGGGCTCCCACGCGGCTCTAAAGCCGATTTACCTAATCAGGATCGTCAGGCGCGATTTTCATCAAGGCGCGAACCTTAACCCTTCGACGCCGAATAGATTGCGGCAAGCCAACTACGCATCCAGATTCAGTATTGCAGAAACTGGGAGGACCATAGATGTGGGAGCGGGTTCACCCGCGAAAGGGCCAGTTCAGCCACCCGACAGCTCAAGGTAGAAACCGGGTAGGGCAATTCCCTGACCTCCGGCAGATGAGCCTCCGGCGCGCCTATGGTAGAGTGGCGGCCTTTTTCCGAAGGGGCGTTTACTGTGTGGGAATTGGTCAAGTCCGGTGGTTGGATGATGCTGCCGATCATTCTGAGCTCCATCGCTGCCATGGCTATCGTCGTCGAACGCCTGTGGACCCTGCGCGCCAGCCGCGTCACCCCGCCGCACCTGCTGGGCCAGGTGTGGATGTGGATCAAGGACAAGCAACTGACCAGTGACAAGCTCAAGGCCCTGCGCGCCGATTCGCCACTGGGCGAGATCCTTGCCGCCGGCCTGGCCAACTCGCGCCATGGCCGCGAAATCATGAAGGAATGCATCGAGGAGGCCGCCTCGCGCGTCATCCACGAACTGGAACGCTACATCAGCACCCTCGGCACCATCGCCGCCATGGCCCCGCTGCTGGGCCTGCTGGGCACCGTGCTGGGCATGATCGACATCTTCAGCGCCTTCATGGGCTCGCAGATGACCGCCAACGCCGCAGTGCTGGCCGGTGGTATCTCCAAGGCCCTGGTCACCACTGCGGCCGGCCTGATGGTCGGTATTCCGGCGGTGTTCTTCCACCGGTTCCTGCTGCGCCGCATCGACGAGCTGGTAGTCGGCATGGAACAGGAAGCGATCAAGCTGGTGGAAGTGATCCAGGGCGACCGTGAAGTGGAAGTGGCCGGAGGCAAGGCGTGAAGTTCCGGCGCAATCGCCAGCGGGAGAGCGTCGACATCAACCTGGCGTCGCTGATCGACGTGGTGTTCGTCCTGCTGCTGTTCTTCGTGGTCACCACCACCTTCACCCGCGAGACCCAGCTGCGCGTCGAGCTGCCCGAAGCCGCCAGCGCCGAGCAGGCGCCGCCCGACCAGGGCAAGCTGGTGGAAATCACCATCAGCGCCGAAGGCGTGTACTCGGTGAACAACCACCTGCTGCCCAAGAGCGACCTGGCCACCCTGAGCGAAGCGATCGAGCGTGAGTCGGGCGGCGACAACAAGCTGCCGCTGGCCATCAGCGCCGACGGCAAGACCCCGCACCAGGCTGTGGTCACCGCGATGGATGCCGCCGGCAAGCTCGGTTTCAGCCAGTTGCGCATGACCACCGTCGAGGCGGCTCAGGGCACGCCTTGATGGCCTTCGCCGACCGCCTGCTCGCCGCCTGGTACGCCGGGCATCCGGCTCTGGCGCTGCTGCGCCCGCTGGAGGCACTGTATCGCCGCGTGGTCACGCGCAAGCGGGCGCGTTTTCTCAGTGGCGAAAGTGCCAGCTACCGGGCCCCGGTGCCGGTCATCGTGGTGGGTAACATCACCGTGGGCGGTACCGGCAAGACGCCGATGATCCTCTGGCTGATCGAGCACTGCCGCCAGCAGGGGCTGAAGGTGGGCGTGGTCAGCCGTGGCTATGGCGCCAAGCCGCCGCAGCTCCCCTGGCGCGTGCAGGCCGACCAGGCCGCCGAGCAGGCCGGCGATGAACCGCTGCTGATCGTGCAGCGCACCGGCGTGCCGCTGATGATCGACCCCGACCGCTCCCGCGCCGTGCAGGCCCTGCTGGCCAGCGAACCTCTCGACCTGATCCTGTGTGACGACGGCATGCAGCACTACCGCCTGGCCCGTGACCTGGAGTTGGTGCTGATCGATGCCGCCCGCGGCCTGGGCAATGGCCGCTGCCTGCCGGCGGGGCCGTTGCGTGAGCCGGCCGAACGCCTGCACGAGGCTGACGCGGTGCTGTTCAACGGCGCCAGCGCAGACCGCGCCGATGGCTTCGGCTTCTGCCTGCAGCCGTCAGCCCTGGTCAACCTGCGCAGCGGCGAGCGCCGCGCGCTCGACCATTTCCCCGCAGGCCAACGCCTGCACGCGGTGGCCGGTATCGGCAACCCGCAACGTTTCTTCAATACCCTGCTGGGGCTAAACTGGCAGCCGGTGCCGCATCCCTTTGCCGACCATGCGCAGTTCAGCGCCCAGAGCCTGGCCTTCAGCCCGCCGCTGCCGCTGGTCATGACCGAGAAGGATGCGGTGAAATGCCGGGCCTTCGCCGCTGACGACTGGTGGTACCTGGCCGTCGAGGCGCAGCCCACGCAGGCTTTCAGCGCCTGGTTCGACAACCAGTTGCAACGCTTGCTGCGCAAGCCCTGAGCCCTTTTTCAATTCCCGGCCACCTGGCCTAAAGGAAGCCTCAAATGGACACCAAACTGCTCGATATCCTGGCCTGCCCGATCACCAAGGGGCCGCTGAAGCTCAGTGCCGACAAGACCGAGCTGATCAGCAAGGGCGCCGGCCTGGCCTACCCGATCCGCGACGGCATCCCGGTCATGCTGGAAAGCGAGGCGCGCACCCTGACCGATGAAGAGCGTCTGGACAAATGAGCCTGGATTTCACCGTGGTGATCCCCGCCCGGCTGCGCTCCACGCGCCTGCCGGGCAAGCCATTGCTGCCGATCGCCGGCAAGCCGATGGTGCAGCATGTGTGGGAACAGGCCCGCAGGAGCGGCGCCAGCCGCGTGGTCATCGCCACCGACGACGCCAGCATCGTAGAGGCCTGCAAGGCCTTCGGCGCCGAAGTATTGCTGACCCGTGCCGACCATGAGTCCGGCACCGACCGCCTGGCCGAAGTGGCCGTACACCTCGGGCTGCCGGCCGATGCCATCGTGGTCAACGTGCAGGGCGACGAACCGCTGATCCCGCCGGTGATCATCGACCAGGTGGCAGCCAACCTGGCGGCGCACCCGGAAGCCGGTATCGCCACCCTGGCCGAACCGATCCATGAGCCGGAAACCGTGTTCAACCCCAACGCGGTCAAGGTAATCAGCGACAAGAGCGGCCTGGCCCTGACCTTCAGCCGTGCACCACTGCCCTGGGCCCGCGATGCGTTTGCCAAGGACCGCAACCAGTTGCCGGAAGGCGTGCCGTATCGCCGCCACATCGGCATGTACGCCTACCGCGTCGGCTTCCTGCAGGACTTCGTCAGCTGGGGCCCGTGCTGGCTCGAGCAGACCGAAGCGCTGGAGCAGCTGCGTGCCCTGTGGCATGGCGTGCGCATCCACGTCGAAGACGCCATCGAGGCGCCTGCCGTGGGCGTGGATACCCCTGAAGACCTGGAGCGCGTACGGCGCTTGCTGGAGGCCTGATGCGCGTCCTGTTCGTCTGCCTCGGCAATATCTGTCGCTCGCCCACCGCCGAAGGCGTGCTACGCCATCAATTGCAAGCTGCCGGGCTTGCCGACCGGGTGCATGTGGCCTCGGCCGGCACCGGCGACTGGCACGTCGGCAAGGCGCCTGACAGCCGCACCTGCAAGGCAGCGCTGGCGCGTGGCTATGACCTGTCGCAGCAACGCGCCCAGCAGGTCAAGGCGGCGCACTTTGCCGAATATGACTTGATCCTGGCCATGGACGAGAGCAACCTTGGCCATTTGCGTGCGATGCGCCCGCACACGGCAGTAGCGGAGCTCGACCTGTTCCTGCGCCGCTATGGCGCAGCGCTGGATGAAGTGCCAGACCCGTACTACGGCGGCGCCGATGGCTTCGAGCAGGTGCTCGACCTGGTTGAAGCGGCGTGCCAGGCGCTGGTCCTGGAAATCAAGGGGCGGCTATGACAGTGCAGTGGCAGGAGCAGGTATCGCTCAAGCCTTACAACACCTTTGGCATCGACGTGAAGGCGCGGTATTTCACTCAGGCACATGATGACCAGGAGGTGCGCCAGGCGCTGGCCCAGGCGCAGCAAACCGGCGTGCCGGTGCTGGTGATTGGCGGTGGCAGCAACCTGCTGCTGACCCGCGATATCGATGCGCTGGTGCTGCATATGGCCAGCCGTGGCCGACGCGTGCTCAGCGACGATGGCGAACGTATCGTGGTCGAGGCCGAGGCCGGTGAGCCTTGGCACCCGTTTGTGCAGTGGACACTGGCGCAGGGGTGTTGCGGGCTGGAGAACCTCAGCCTGATCCCCGGCACCGTGGGCGCTGCGCCGATGCAGAACGTGGGCGCCTATGGCGTTGAAATCAAGGACGTATTCGTCGGCCTGACCGCCCTGGACCGCGAGACCGGCGAGTTGCGTGACTTCGGCCTGGCTGAATGTGCCTTCGGGTATCGCGACAGCCTGTTCAAGCGCAACCCTGGGCGTTGGTTGATCCTGCGTGTGCGTTTTGCCTTGAGCCGAACGCTGCAGGCTCACCTGGATTACGGCCCGGTGCGCCAGCGGTTGGCAGAGCAGGGCGTGACCGAGCCGACCGCGCAGGCGATCAGCGAGGCGATCTGCAGCATTCGCCGCGAGAAGCTGCCAGACCCGGCAGAGCTGGGTAATGCCGGGAGCTTCTTCAAGAACCCGGTGGTCTCGGCGGAACTGGTCGAGCGTATCCGTGCGCAGTACCCGGGAGTGGTGGCGTATCCCCAGGCTGATGGCCAAGTGAAGCTGGCGGCAGGCTGGCTGATCGAACAGGCAGGCTGGAAGGGCCATCGCGAGGGGGATGCCGGGGTGCATCGTTTGCAGTCGCTGGTGCTGGTCAACTACGGCCAGGCGAGCGGGGCGCAGATGCATGCGCTGGCGCGGCGGATCCAGGCCGATATCCTCGAGCGGTTCGGGGTCGAGCTGGAGATGGAGCCTAACCTCTACTGATTCAGTGCCTGGGCTGGCCCTTTCGCGGCTAAAGCCGCTCCCACAGGGACCTCACAGGGCCTGAGGGTAGTGGGGCCCCTGTGGGAGCGGGTTTACCCGCGAAGAGGCCGGTACAGGAAAAACGTCCAGCCAAGAAAAAGCCCCGCCAGTTCGCACTGGCGGGGCTTTTTCATTCAGCCTTGGCTATCAACCGTGATGAGGCTTTTGCTCATCAGTGGCTTCCAGGGCTGGCTCCTCGGTGGCTGCAGCAGCTTCCTGTGCGGCCTTGGCGGCAGCCTCGGCCTCACGCTTGCGGCGACGCACTTCACGCGGGTCGTTCGGCGCACGGCCGTTGGCCAGCATGACAGTGGCAGGTTCCACCGCCGCAGGGGCTTCGACCGGTGCAGGCTCGACGGCCACTGGGGCAGGCTCGGCCACCACTTCTGGCTGGGCTTCGACAACCGGGGCAGGTTGCTCGGCAACCGGAGCGGCTTCGACCACGACCGGGGCCTGCTCGATTTCACCGGCCTCGACGGCAGGCGCTTCTACCGGTGCTTCGGCAACCACTACCGGTTCGGCAGCAGGTGCTTCGTCGACCACTGGCTGCGGAGCGACTTCGACCACTGGCTCGGCAGTTGCCTCGACCACGGCCACAGGCTCGCTGACCGGCTGCTCGACCACCGGGGCCACAGCCACTTCTTCAGCCTCGGCAGCAGCTTCGACCTGTTCGACCTTCTCGGCCTGCTCGACCGGCTGGGCGACTTCGCTGTTGTCGGTTTCCGCTACGGCGGCGACTTCGGCGGTGGCAAGCTCGGCCTGCTGGTTGGCCTGGGCTTCGGCGTCGGCACTGATGTTGCTGCTGGCGACGGCGGCAGTCACGGCCAGGCCGGCAGCCAGTTCGGCACCCAGCTCGGTGGCCTGATGCGGTTGCGGCTGCTCTTCGCTGCCTTCTTCCTCGCTGCCATCGATCAGCTCGCCGTTGGCGTTGCGCTGACGCTCACGACGGTTGCTGCGGCGACGCTGACCACGGGAACGGCGGCGCGGGCGCTCGCCATCGGTGCCTTCCTGTTCGTCCTGCAGCAGCTCTTCGTTCGGCAGTTGCTCTTCGGCCAGCTCGGCAGCCTGCTCGGCGGTTTCTTCGGCTACGCGTGGCTGACGCTCTTCGCGTGGTGGGCGAGGGGCACGTTCTTCGCGTGGAGCACGTTCTTCACGAGGTGCGCGCTCTTCACGCGGAGCACGTTCTTCACGCGGAGCACGTTCTTCACGCGGAGCACGTTCTTCACGCGGAGCACGCTCCTCACGCGGTGCGCGTTCTTCACGTGGAGCACGCTCCTCACGTGGGGCACGTTCCTCGCGAGGTGCACGCTCTTCACGCGGGACACGTTCTTCACGGGCTACACGTTCCTCGCGCGGCTGACGTTCCTCACGCTCGGCAGGGGTGGCGTCCAGTGGCTCACGCAGTTCGCGCACGCGCTCTTCGCCACGGTTGCCGCGGCGGTCTTCGCGTGGCTGGCGTGGAGCACGCTCTTCGCGTGGAGCACGTTCTTCACGCGGTGCACGCTCTTCGCGTGGGGCGCGTTCTTCACGTGGTGCACGCTCTTCGCGTGGGGCACGTTCTTCACGAGGAGCACGTTCTTCACGAGGTGCGCGCTCGGCACGCTCTTCACGCGGCTTGCGCTCTTCGTCGCGGCGGCCGTTGCGGTTGCGGCTCTGCTGGCGGCCGTTGCGGCGTTCTTCGTTGCGTGGGCTGCGCTCGGCGGCCGGCTTCTCGGCGGCAGTGACAACCGGCGCTGCGGCAGGCTCTTCCTTGCCGGCGAACAGGCTTACCAGCGATTTCACCAGGCCCTTGAACAGGCTTGGCTCCGGGGCGACCGGGGCAGGGGCGACCGGTGCGGCAGGCTGCGGCTCTTCGACAGTGGCCGGGACCGGCGCGTTGGCGCGGGCCGGGGCGGTCTTGACCGCGGCTTCCTGGCGAACCAGGGTGCGAGTGGCGGTCGGCTGCGGCGCTTCTTCGGCTTCGGCGGCGGCGATCTCGTAGCTGGACTGGTTGCTCAGCACTTCCGGGTTGTCGTCGCGCAGGCGCTGGACTTCGAAGTGCGGGGTTTCCAGGTGATCGTTCGGCAGGATGATGATGCGCGCACGGGTACGCAGTTCGATCTTGGTGATCGAGTTGCGTTTCTCGTTGAGCAGGAAGGCAGCCACCGGGATCGGCACCTGGGCGCGAACTTCGGCGGTGCGGTCCTTCAGGGCTTCTTCTTCGATCAGGCGCAGGATGGCCAGCGACAGCGACTCGACGTCACGGATGATGCCGGTGCCGGAGCAGCGTGGGCAGACGATGCCGCTGCTTTCGCCCAGCGAAGGGCGCAGGCGCTGACGGGACATTTCCAGCAGGCCGAAGCGCGAGATGCGGCCGACCTGGACGCGGGCGCGGTCGGCTTCCAGGCACTCGCGAACACGCTCTTCGACGGCGCGCTGGTTTTTCGCCGGGGTCATGTCGATGAAGTCGATGACGATCAGGCCGCCGATGTCACGCAGGCGCAGCTGGCGGGCGATTTCCTCGGCCGCTTCCAGGTTGGTCTGCAGGGCGGTTTCTTCGATGTCGCTGCCTTTGGTGGCGCGCGCCGAGTTGATGTCGATGGACACCAGGGCTTCGGTCGGGTCGATCACGATCGAACCGCCGGACGGCAGGTCGACCACGCGCTGGAAGGCGGTCTCGATCTGGCTTTCGATCTGGAAGCGGTTGAACAGCGGCACGCTGTCTTCGTACAGCTTCACCTTGCTGGCGTACTGCGGCATCACCTGGCGGATGAAGGTCAGGGCTTCTTCCTGGGCATCGATGCTGTCGATCAGCACTTCGCCGATGTCCTGGCGCAGGTAGTCGCGGATGGCGCGGATGATGACGTTGCTTTCCTGGTAGATCAGGAATGGCGCGGCGCGGTCCTGGGACGCTTCCTTGATGGCGGTCCACAGTTGCAGCAGGTAGTCGAGGTCCCACTGCATTTCTTCGCTGCTGCGGCCAAGGCCGGCAGTGCGCACGATCAGGCCCATGTCGCCTGGCACGGTCAGGCCGTTCAGGGCTTCACGCAGTTCGTTGCGCTCTTCGCCTTCGATGCGGCGGGAGATGCCGCCGGCGCGCGGGTTGTTCGGCATCAGCACCAGGTAGCGGCCGGCCAGGCTGATGAAGGTGGTGAGGGCGGCGCCTTTGTTGCCACGCTCTTCCTTCTCGACCTGGACGATGACTTCCTGGCCTTCGCTCAGCACTTCCTTGATGTTGACCCGCCCTTCGGGGGCTTTCTTGAAGTATTCGCGGGAGATTTCTTTCAGCGGCAGGAAGCCGTGACGTTCGGAACCGAAGTCGACGAAGGCGGCTTCGAGGCTGGGTTCGATGCGGGTGATCTTGCCTTTGTAGATGTTGGCCTTTTTCTGCTCGCGCGCGCCGGACTCGATGTCCAGGTCGTAGAGACGTTGGCCGTCCACCAGGGCTACACGCAACTCTTCGGGTTGAGTCGCGTTAATCAGCATTCTTTTCATGTTGTACCGTCGGTTTCCGGGCTGCCGGAAACGGCGTTCGGCACACACGACGTCTCATGGTCGGTGCCAAGGTGCGCAAAGGGTGGCCGGGCCACCCCCGTGTCGAGCGACGTTCGGCACCAGCCGGTTGCCCAGCCTGCCGTTGTCGCGACGACGCGTCCTGTTTGCTGCGGTGCCAACAAGGCCCCGGTGGCTTCGAATTGGAATCCGAATCAACCAAGCGGGCCTTGTGCACTCAGTCAGGAGGAGGAATCAACCGTCAGCCGTGGACGCCCGGAGGCATCTGTTCAGGACCTTATCCGCTCGCCAGCCGTTCAGTGGGCTGGTGGGCCGGACGCGGTGCTACACGGTCCGAGGGCTGTGCATCTCCACCCTGCACGTATCCCTGATAATTCGGGTGCTGCCGCGCGCTGAATCCGCAACGGGTTGCATTTTTCGCCAGCGCAGGTTCTGCGCTGGCGCCATTCATGTCCAAGGCAGGTATTTCCGAAGCATTCGCCGGGCGTTGCGTGGAAGCGACGGGGCGGGCAGAGGTGCAGCGAAAAGAATCGGGTAAGCAGGTGAAACACCGCACTTGTCGTTTTTTTTCGGTCTTCTCTACACAGCGCTGGTGGCGATTCCAGGCAATTCGGTAAACTGGCGAAAACCCCGTAGGACGGCCTCGCGTCCTGGAGAATTGCGTTGGTCAGGGACCGGCTAGGAGCCTGGTGCCGCTGGCCTGCCGCTTTTGGCGGCGTTCGCGACTATAGCAGCAATGATTAAGTGCTTCAATTCCATAAAAAATTGTTATGATCCCGCCATGACGACCAATACCCCTCCGACTTCCGGCGTTCAGCTGATCGAAGTCGCGCCGGAGCTTGCCGGCCAACGCATCGACAATTTCCTCATCACGGCCCTCAAGGGCGTGCCCAAGACCCTGGTGTACCGCATCCTGCGCAAGGGTGAGGTACGGGTCAACAAGGGTCGCGTCAAGCCGGAGTACAAGATCCAGGCCGGCGATATCGTGCGGGTACCGCCCGTCCGCCTGCCGGAACGTGACGAACCGGCGCCGGTGGCCCAGGGTCTGCTGCAGCGCCTGGAAGCGGCCATCGTCTACGAAGACAAGGCGCTGATCGTGATGAACAAGCCGGCCGGCATCGCCGTGCATGGCGGTAGCGGCCTGAGCTTTGGCGTGATCGAGGCGCTGCGCCAGTTGCGCCCGGACGCCAAGGAACTGGAACTGGTGCACCGCCTGGACCGCGATACCTCCGGCCTGCTGATGATCGCCAAGAAGCGCAGCATGCTGCGTCACCTGCACGCCGCGCTGCGCGGCGACGGTGTCGACAAGCGCTACATGGCGCTGGTGCGCGGCCACTGGCCGACCTCGAAGAAGCAGGTCAACGCGCCGTTGCTCAAGAGCAACCTGCGCTCCGGCGAGCGCATGGTCGAGGTGAACGACGAGGGCAAGGAGGCGCTGACCCTGTTCCGTGTGCTGCGTCGCTTCGGCGAGTTCGCCACCATTGTCGAGGCACGCCCGATCACCGGTCGTACCCACCAGATCCGTGTGCACACCCTGCATGCCGGGCATATGATCGCTGGCGACAGCAAGTACGGCGACGAAGACTTCAGTCGTGAAATTCGTGACTTGGGCGGCAAGCGTCTGTTCCTGCATGCTTATGCGCTGACCGTACCGCTGCCGGACGGTGGCGAGCTGAAGCTCGAGGCGCCAGTGGATGAAGTCTGGGCGAAAACCGTTGAACGTCTGAGTGCGTCCTGACCTATGAAAAAAGGCTATGAGCTACTGATCTTCGACTGGGACGGCACGCTGGCCGACTCGATCGGGCGTATCGTCGAAGCCATGAACGCCGCCGCCGAGCGTGCCGGTGAGGCGCAAAGCAGCGAGAAGGCGGTCAAGGGCATTATCGGCCTGGCCCTGGGCGAGGCGATCCACACCCTGTACCCGCACCTGGCGCCTGCTCAGGTCGAAAGCTTCCGTCAGCACTATGCCGATATCTACATGGCCCTGGACCAGCAGCCCTCGCCACTGTTCGAGGGTGTGGTCGAGTCGCTGGATGCCTTCCGTGCCGAGGGGTACCGCCTGGCCGTGGCCACCGGCAAGGCGCGTCGCGGCCTGGACCGGGTGCTCAAGGCCAATGGCTGGGAGCAGTTCTTCGACATCACTCGCGCCGCCGACGAGACCCGCGGCAAGCCGCACCCGCTGATGCTCGAGGAAATTCTCGGCCATTGCGGTGTCGAACCGGGGTGTGCGCTGATGGTTGGCGATTCGGCATTCGACCTGCAGATGGCCAGCAATGCCGGCATGCACTCGGTGGCCGTGGGCTATGGTGCCATGTCGCTGCAGGCGCTGGCCGAGTTTGGTCCGCAGGTGTGCATCGATCATTTTTCCCAGTTGCGTGAGTGGCTGGGTGGTTCCGCAATTCCATTTCCAAGGTAGGTAAGCATGGCAGACGAATGGAAAGCCCCCGAGGCCGAACCCGAGGAGCGCGAAGAGCGCAAGAGCTGGAAGCTGCTGGAAAAGACCCTGCTGGCAGGTGTTCAGGAGCAGCGCCGGGCGCGACGCTGGGGGATCTTCTTCAAGTTGCTGGCCTTCGTCTACCTGTTCGGCATCCTGATCCTGTTCACACCGTTGATGGACATGGACAAGGCCGCGTCGCGCAGTGTCAGCCATACCGCGCTGGTCGAGGTGCGCGGGGTGATTGCCGACCAGGAGCCGGCCAGCGCCGACAATATCGTCAAGAGCCTGCGCGAGGCGTTCAAGGACAGCAAGACCAAGGCTGTGGTGATGCGCATCAACAGCCCGGGAGGCAGCCCGGTGCAGTCGGGTTACGTGTATGACGAAATCCGCCGTCTGCGGGCCGAATACCCGGCCATCAAGCTGTACGCGGTCATCGCCGATCTTGGCGCTTCCGGTGCCTACTACATCGCCAGTGCAGCGGACGAGATCTATGCCGACAAGGCCAGCCTGGTGGGCTCGATTGGTGTGACGGCGGCCGGTTATGGATTTGTCGGCACCATGGAGAAGCTGGGTGTGGAGCGGCGTACCTACACTGCAGGCGAGCACAAGGCCTTCCTCGATCCGTTCTCGCCGCAGAAGCCGGAAGAGACCGAGTTCTGGCAGGGCGTGCTGAATACCACGCACCAGCAGTTCATTGCCATGGTCAAGCAGGGGCGGGGCGAACGCCTGAAGGACAAGGAGCATCCGGAGCTGTTCAGTGGCCTGGTCTGGTCGGGCGAGCAGGCCAAGGAGTTGGGCCTGGTGGACGGGCTGGGCAGTGCCAGCTATGTGGCGCGCGAGATCGTGGGCGAGAAGGAGTTGGTGGACTTCACCGTGCAGGAGTCGGCGCTCGATCGCTTCTCCAAGCGTGTGGGGGCCAGTGTGGCTGAGCGCCTGGCGATGTGGATGGGCTTCCAGGGGCCGCAGTTGCGCTGATCCGGGTTGCCGGGGGCGCTTTGCGCCCCTTCGCGGGCATGCCCGCTCCCACACTGCTCGCGCAAAGCCCGCAGGTTGCACACGCCTGTGGGAGCGGGCGTGACCGCGAAGGGCCGCAGCGCGGCCCCAAAATTTCAGGGAATCACCACCCCTTCCTTGGTCAACATATCCACCAATCTAATCAGTGGTAGCCCGATCAGGCTGGTCGCATCGCACCCATGTGTGCTCTGAAACAAACTCACCCCCAGCCCCTCGGCCTTGAAGCTGCCGGCGCAGTCCAGCGGCTGTTCCGCCGCCACATAGCGTTCCACTCGCTCCCGGTCCAGTTCGCGCAGGTTCACGGTAAACGGCACGCAGTCCACCTGGCAGTGCCCGGTGGCGCTGTTCAGCAATGCCAGCCCGGTCAGGAAGCTCACCTGCTGCCCGCTGCACTCCAGAAGCTGCTCGCAGGCCCGTTCGAAGGTGTGCGGCTTGCCCAGTACCTGCTCGCCCAGCACCGCAACCTGGTCCGAACCGATGATCAGATGCCCCGGGTGGCTGCCCGCCAGGGCCTCGGCTTTTTGCCTGGCCAGCCGGCGCACCAGCTCCACCGCCGGTTCGTCATCCAGGCGCCGCTCGTCTATATCGGGGCTTGCCCAGGTGAAGGGCAGGCGCAGGCGCGCAAGCAGTTCGCGGCGGTAGGCAGAGCTGGAAGCCAGTAACAGAGGAAGCATGGTAGACTCCTGAATCAGTTGAACAAATTCTATCACGCACGATGCCGCCGAATTTCCTTTGACAGGGGCGGGGGGCATCCCTAGAATGCTGCGCCTATGTTGAATGACCCGATTCCACCTCACGTTGACCCGCGCAAATTAGCCGATCGTGGCGTAACCCTTAACGGTTCGCTGCAACTCGCTGATTTGGAAAGACTCTGCGACCCGCTTTCCGACAATGTCGGTACGGTGCAGGCGAAGTTCGATTTTGAACGAGATGAACAGCACGTGGTGGTTATCCACAGCGAGCTGGACGTCGAAGTCAAGATGGTTTGCCAGCGTTGTCTTGAGCTGGTCACCCTGCCGATCCACAGCGAATGTACATACGCCGTGGTGAAGGAGGGTGCGAATACCCAGTCGTTGCCGAAAGGCTATGACGTGCTGGAACTGGGCGAAGATCCTTTGGATCTGCAGGCATTGATCGAGGAGGAGCTTCTGCTCGCCTTGCCAATCGTGCCTGCTCATCATCCGGAAGAATGCCAGCAGCCGGCGGGCGCAGACGAGCCCGAATCGAGCAAGGACGAGGTATCGCGGTCCAACCCGTTCAGTGTTTTGGCGCAGTTAAAGCGTGACCCAAACGTTTAGGAGTTAATCAATTATGGCTGTTCAGCAGAACAAAAAATCCCGCTCTGCCCGTGACATGCGCCGTTCGCACGACGCCCTGTCGGAAAACGCGCTGTCGGTAGAGAAAACCACCGGTGAAGTACACCTGCGTCACCACGTATCGCCAGAAGGCGTATACCGTGGTCGCAAAGTGGTCGACAAGGGCGCTGACGAGTAATCCTTGTCCGCTCAGATCATCGCGATCGACGCAATGGGCGGGGACTTCGGTCCCCGCAGCATTGTCCAGGCTAGCATTGCCTGCCTTTCGGCTACCCCCTCGCTGCACCTGACCCTCGTCGGTCAACCCTCCCTCCTTGAAGATCTTGTCAGCGGCCTTGCGGCTGCGGATCGCGCGCGCCTGCAAATCGTGGCCGCCAGCGAGGTGGTCGGCATGGACGAGCGGCCATCCCAGGCGCTGCGCGGCAAGCCGGACTCGTCGATGCGCATCGCCCTTGAACTGGTGCGCGACGGCAAGGCTCAGGCCTGCGTCAGCGCCGGCAATACCGGGGCGCTGATGGCGCTTTCGCGTTTCGTGCTCAAGACACTGCCGGGTATCGACCGGCCGGCCATGGTGGCGGCGATCCCGACCCAGACCGGTTACTGCCAGTTGCTCGACCTTGGCGCCAACGTCGACTGCAGCGCCGAGAACCTCTACCAGTTCGCCGTGATGGGCTCGGTGGCCGCCCAGGCCCTGGGTGTGCAGCGGCCGCGCGTGGCGCTGCTTAACATCGGTACCGAAGACATCAAGGGCAACCAGCAGGTCAAACTGGCGGCCAGCTTGTTGCAGAACGCCCGCGGGCTCAACTACATAGGCTTCGTCGAAGGTGACGGGTTGTATCGTGGCGAAGCCGATGTGGTGGTGTGTGACGGGTTCGTCGGCAACATCCTGCTCAAGTCGAGTGAGGGGCTGGCGACGATGATCGGCGCGCGCATCGAGCAGTTGTTCAAGGGTGGCGTGTTGTCGCGGGCAGCCGGGGCCGTGGCCATGCCGCTGCTCAAGCGCCTGCAGGCCGACCTGGCACCGGCGCGGCACAATGGCGCGAGTTTCCTGGGGTTGCAGGGCATCGTCATCAAGAGCCATGGCTCGGCGGGGGTGCAGGGCTTCCAGAGTGCCATCCAGCGGGCGTTGATCGAGATCCAGGAAAACCTGCCGCAGCGCTTGCATGGGCGGCTCGAGGACCTGCTGTTGTAGCCAGTGCCGGCCCTTTCGCGGGTAAACCCGCTCCCACAGGTGCTCCACAACCTTCAGGTCTGTGGTAACCCTGTGGGAGCGGGTTTACCCGCGAAAGGGCCGGTGCTGAAGGAATAAAGACCTTAGGCATATCGCCGATGAAGTGCTTAAATGTGACCGCTTGGTCTGCGTATCCATCCAAGCTTTCAGATTCCGCGCCTGGCCCAAAGCCCGGCGCACCCTATCCGACGACAAGATCATAAGGGCTTGTTCAATGTCTGCATCTCTCGCATTCGTCTTTCCCGGTCAAGGTTCCCAGTCGCTGGGCATGCTCGCCGAGCTCGGCGCCGAGAAGCCAGTGATCATCGAAACCTTCAAGGAAGCGTCCGAGGCACTCGGTTACGACCTGTGGAAGCTGGTCCAGGAAGGCCCGGAAGAACAACTCAACCAGACCGACAAGACCCAGCCGGCCATCCTCACCGCGTCCATCGCGCTGTGGCGCCTGTGGCTGGAAGAGGGCGGTGCCAGGCCGGCCTTCGTCTCCGGTCACAGCCTGGGTGAATACAGCGCTCTGGTTGCCGCCGGCAGCCTGAGCCTGAAAGATGCCGTGCGCCTGGTCGAGCGCCGTGGTCAGCTGATGCAGGAAGCCGTGCCGGCCGGTCATGGCGCCATGGCCGCCATTCTCGGCCTGGATGACGCCGTGGTCGTGGAAATCTGCGCCGAAGCGGCCGAAGACCAGGTGGTCAGCGCGGTCAACTTCAACTCGCCAGGCCAGGTGGTCATCGCCGGCAACAAGGCCGCCGTCGATCGCGCCATCGAGCTGTGCAAGGCCAAGGGTGCCAAGCGCGCCCTGCCGCTGGCGGTCAGCGTGCCGTCGCACTGCGCGCTGATGAAGCCGGCTGCCGAGCGCTTTGCCGAGTCGGTCAATGCCATCGAGTGGCACGCCCCGCAAATTCCGGTGGTGCAGAACGTCACCGCTGCCGTTGCCGCTGACCTCGATGCCCTCAAGCACGACCTGCTGGCGCAGCTGTACCAGCCAGTGCGCTGGGTCGAATGCGTGCAGACCCTGGCCGCTAACGGTGCGGTCAACCTGGTCGAGTGCGGCCCGGGCAAGGTCCTGGCCGGCCTGAACAAGCGTTGCGCCGATGGCGTGACCACCTACAACCTCAATACCCCTGACGCCGTCGCCGCCACCCGCGCGGCACTGGCCTGATTTGGAGAAGCTTGCATGAGCCTGCAAGGTAAAGTTGCACTGGTCACCGGCGCCAGCCGTGGCATTGGCCAGGCCATCGCCCTCGAGCTGGGCCGCCAGGGCGCGACCGTGATCGGCACCGCCACTTCGGCCTCCGGCGCCGAGCGCATTGCTGCCACCCTGAAAGAACACGGCATCACCGGTACCGGCATGGAACTGAACGTGACCAGCGCCGAATCGGTTGAAGCTGTGCTGGCCGCCATCGGCGAGCAGTTCGGCGCACCGACCATCCTGGTCAACAACGCCGGTATCACCCGTGACAACCTCATGCTGCGCATGAAGGACGACGAGTGGTTCGACGTGATCGATACCAACCTGAACAGCCTCTACCGTCTGTCCAAGGGCGTGCTGCGTGGCATGACCAAGGCACGTTGGGGCCGTATCATCAGCATCGGCTCGGTCGTCGGTGCCATGGGCAACGCCGGCCAGGCCAACTACGCGGCCGCCAAGGCCGGCCTGGAAGGCTTCAGCCGCGCCCTGGCGCGTGAAGTGGGCTCGCGTGGCATCACCGTCAACTCGGTGACTCCGGGCTTCATCGACACCGACATGACCCGCGAGCTGCCAGAAGCGCAGCGCGAAGCCCTGCAGACCCAGATCCCGCTGGGCCGCCTGGGCCAGGCAGACGAAATCGCCAAGGTGGTTTCGTTCCTGGCATCCGACGGCGCAGCCTACGTAACCGGCGCCACCGTGCCGGTCAACGGCGGGATGTACATGTAACACTGCAACTCAATGTGACGGATTTCGTAAAAAAAGAGTCATACTGCGAGCCTAAAATCCGTTATAAAGCTGCAACCAGATTCCAGGCAGCGGGTGTGGTGACTGGTGTGAAGGTGCGTTTAGCTTGAAAAGCGAACGTCTTTCTATAAAATTAGCCACCGGCCAGCTGCCTGACATATATCCATTAGGAGTAAACCTAGGTATGAGCAACATCGAAGAACGCGTCAAGAAAATCGTCGCCGAGCAACTGGGCGTCAAGGAAGAGGAAGTGACTCTCGAGAAGTCCTTCGTCGATGACCTGGGTGCCGATTCGCTTGACACCGTTGAGCTGGTGATGGCTCTGGAAGAGGAATTCGAGACCGAAATCCCTGACGAAGAAGCCGAGAAGATCACTACCGTTCAAGCTGCTGTAGACTACGTCAAAGCCCACCAGGCCTAAGACGCTGTAGTCGACGCTTCTTGTCGGGAAAAACCGCACTGCCTTTGCCGGCGTGCGGTTTTTTCTTTGCGAGCACCCTGCGTTTTGCAGATCGGGCTCGTTCACCGGGTACCAAGAGCTTGTTGCCATTTCATTCCATTGCTTGAATGCAATGGCAAGAAACTCTGTCATTAGAAAAGGAGAGTACTGTGTCGCGTAGACGCGTCGTGGTCACCGGTATGGGTATGCTGTCGCCACTGGGTACTGATGTACCGAGCACCTGGCAGGGCATTCTGGCTGGCCGCAGTGGCATCGGTCCGATCGAACACACGGACCTGTCTGCCTACTCCACCCGTTTTGGCGGCTCGGTGAAAGGCTTCGAGGTCGAGCAATACCTGTCGGCCAAAGAGGCCCGCAAGCTCGACCTGTTCATCCAGTACGGCCTGGCGGCCGGGTTCCAGGCAGTGCGTAATGCCGGCCTGGAAGTCTCCGACGCCAACCGCCAGCGTATTGGCGTGGCCATGGGCTCGGGTATCGGCGGCCTGACCAACATCGAAGAAACCAGCCGCACCCTGCACGATTCGGGGCCGCGTCGCATTTCGCCGTTCTTCGTGCCAGGCTCGATCATCAACATGATCTCCGGCTTCCTGTCGATCCACCTGGGGCTGCAAGGGCCGAACTACGCCATCGCCACCGCGTGCACCACTGGTACCCACTGCATCGGCATGGCCGCGCGCAACATCGCCTACGGTGAAGCCGATGTGATGATCGCCGGCGGCGCCGAAATGGCCGCCTGCGGCCTGGGCATGGGCGGCTTCGGTGCCTCCCGTGCACTGTCCACTCGCAACGACGAGCCGACCCGGGCCAGCCGCCCGTGGGACAAGGGCCGTGACGGCTTCGTGCTGTCCGACGGTGCCGGTGCCCTGGTGCTCGAAGAACTGGAGCACGCCAAGGCCCGCGGCGCGACCATCTATGCCGAGCTGGTCGGCTTCGGCATGAGCGGTGACGCCTACCACATGACTTCGCCACCCGACACCGGCGAAGGCGCTGCCCGTTGCATGGCCAACGCCCTGCGTGATGCCGGCATCCAGCCGGAAGAGGTCAGCTACATCAACGCCCATGGCACCTCGACTCCTGCTGGCGATGTGGCCGAAGTGGCGGCGATCAAGCGCGTGTTCGGTGAGCATGCCTACAAGCTGGCTGTCAGCTCGACCAAGTCGATGACCGGCCACCTGCTGGGCGCCGCCGGTGCCGTGGAAGCGATCTTCAGCGTGCTGGCGATCAACAGCCAGATGGCTCCGCCCACCATCAACCTGGACGAGCCGGACGAAGGCTGCGACCTCGACTTCGTACCGCACCAGGCGCGCAGCATGCCGATCGATGTGGTGCTGTCCAACTCGTTCGGCTTTGGCGGCACCAACGGTTCGCTGGTATTCCGCCGGTTCGCCGATTGATGCAAAGCTGGATCGATGGCCAGCCGGCGGCTGCAGTCAACCTGCAGAACCGCGGCCTGGCCTACGGCGATGGGCTGTTCGAGACCATCGCCGTGCGCGGCGGCCGGCCCAGCCTGCTGGACGGCCACCTCGCACGCCTGGCGCTGGGCTGCCAGCGCCTGGCAATCAGTGCCGACCTGGCGCTGGTGCGCGACGAACTCCTGCGCTATGCCAGCCAGCTCGGCGATGGCGTAGCCAAACTCATCCTTACTCGTGGTGACAGCCAGCGCGGTTACGCACCGGTTGCCGGTGCCGCGCCGCGCCGTATTCTGCAGGGCAGCCCGTTGCCCAGCTATCCTGTCGAACATGCCGAGCACGGCGTGCGCCTGTTCCCGTGCCAGACCCGGCTTGGGGAACAACCGCTGCTGGCCGGCCTCAAACACCTCAACCGCCTGGAGCAGGTGCTGGCCCGTGCCGAATGGCAGGACAGCGAACATGCCGAAGGCCTGATGCGTGATGGGCAGGGCAGGGTGATCGAAGGGGTGTACAGCAATCTGTTCCTGGTGCGCGATGGCGTGCTGTTCACGGCCGACCTCAGCCGCTGTGGCGTCGCTGGCGTGATGCGGGCCGCGTTGCTGGAACAAGCAGCGCTGCTCGGCATCCCGGTGCAGGTCTGCGACCTGCCGTTCGACGCGCTGGAGCAGGCAGATGAAGTATTTGTCTGCAACAGCGTCTACGGTGTCTGGCCCGTGCGTGGCGTTGCCGCGCTAAACTGGTCGCCGGGCCCGCTCACCCGTAAACTGCAGGCCGTTGCCCGTACGTTACTGGAAACCTGAATTCGTGAGACGTAAATTCCTGCTGCTGCTGGAAATGGGCTTGATCCTCGCCGGCCTTGCCGTGGGCTGGTCAGCCTGGAAGGTCAACTCGGTCCTCGAGCAGCCCCTGCACGTGACGCAGGAGCGCCTGCTCGACGTGCCCAATGGCACCAACCCCAATCGCATGTTCTATCGCATGCAGAACGAAGGGTTGCTCGACGACGCCGTCTGGTTGCGCCTGTACTGGCGCTTCAACATGGCCGGCACCCCGCTGCACACCGGCGAGTACCGCCTGACCCCCGGCATGACCGTGGAGCAGTTGTTCGATGCCTGGCGTCGGGCCGACGTGGTGCAGTACAACCTGACCCTGGTCGAAGGCTGGACCTTCCGCCAGGTGCGCTCGGCCGTGGCCAAGCATGAAAAGATCAAGCACACGCTGGATGGGCTGTCCGATTCGGAAGTGATGGACAAGCTCGGCCATACCGGTGTGTTCCCCGAGGGGCGCTTCTTCCCGGACACCTACCGCTTCGTGCGCGGCATGAGCGACGTCGAGTTGCTGCAGCAGGCCTATATGCGCCTGGACGAAGTGCTGGCCAAGGAGTGGGCCGAGCGCACCACCGACCTGCCATACCGTGACCCGTACCAGGCGCTGATCATGGCCTCGCTGGTGGAGAAGGAGACCGGCATTCCCCAGGAGCGCGGGCAAATCGCCGGCGTTTTCGTGCGGCGCCTGCGCCTGGGCATGATGCTGCAGACCGACCCTACGGTGATCTACGGCATGGGTGAGCGCTACAACGGCAAGATCACCCGCGCCGACCTGCGCGAGCCGACGCCTTACAACACCTACACCATCACCGGCCTGCCGCCGACCCCGATCGCCATGGTCGGTCGCGAAGCGATTCACGCGGCGCTCAACCCGTCCGATGGCACCAGCCTGTACTTCGTCGCCCGTGGCGATGGCAGCCACGTGTTTTCCGACGACCTCGACGACCACAACTCGGCGGTGCGCGAGTTCCAGCTCAAGCGCCGTGCGGACTACCGCTCCAGCCCCGCGCCGCAATCGCAGCCAGAGCCGCAGCCGCAGCCGCAACCGCAACCGCAACCACAACCCCAACCACAACCAAGTACCGACGAGGCCGAACAGCCCCAGGCGCCTGCCGACGAGTCTACCGCGCAGCCAGCGCCCGACCAGCCGCCTGTGCAGGACGCCCCTGCCGGCGGCGCGCAAGCGGCCGAACGGCCGATGCCTGACGAACAACATTAAGGACTGCCTGTGAGCGGCTTGTTTATTACTTTGGAAGGCCCCGAAGGCGCGGGCAAGAGCACCAACCGCGACTACCTGGCTGCGCGCCTTTGCGAGCAGGGCCTGGACGTGGTGCTGACCCGTGAGCCCGGCGGCACGCCGCTGGCCGAAAAGGTGCGCGAGCTGCTGCTGGCGCCCAGCGATGAAAGCATGGCGGCCGACACCGAACTGTTGCTGGTGTTCGCTGCGCGTGCCCAGCACCTGGCGCAGGTGATCCGGCCGGCGCTGGCCCGCGGGGCGGTTGTCTTGTGTGACAGGTTTACCGATGCCACTTACGCCTACCAGGGCGGCGGGCGCGGTTTGTCGGTCGAGCGGATCGCCACCCTGGAGCAGTTCGTCCAGGGCGACCTGCGCCCGGACCTGACCCTGGTCTTCGACCTGCCGGTCGAAGTGGGCCTGGCCCGCGCCGCCGCCCGTGGCCGCCTGGACCGTTTCGAGCAGGAAGGCCAGGCGTTCTTCGAAGCGGTGCGTCAGGCCTACCTGCAGCGCGCCAACCGCGAACCACAGCGCTATAGCCTGCTCGATGCCGCCCAGCCTCTGGAGGCCGTGCAGCGCGCCATTGATTCACTGCTGCCAGGCATCCTGGAGCGTTGCCGTGGCTGAGGCCTATCCCTGGCAGCAGGCCCTCTGGCAGCAACTGGCCGGCCGCAGCCAGCACGCTCACGCCTACCTGCTGCATGGGCCGCAGGGCATCGGCAAGCGGGCCCTGGCCGAGCGCCTGATGGCCCGCCTGCTGTGCCAGCAGCCCCAGGGACTGGAGGCCTGTGGCGGGTGCAAGTCATGCTTGCTGCTCAAGGCTGGTAGCCACCCGGACAACTTCGTCCTCGAGCCCGAAGAGGCCGATAAGCCGATCAAGGTCGACCAGGTGCGCGAGTTGGTGGCCTTCGTGGTGCAGACCGCGCAGTTGGGTGGGCGCAAGGTGGTACTGATCGAGCCGGTGGAAGCGATGAACGTCAACGCCTCCAACGCCCTGCTCAAAAGCCTCGAAGAACCCTCCGGCGATACCGTGTTGCTGCTGGTAACCCACCAGCCCAGCCGCCTGTTGCCGACCATCAAGAGCCGGTGCCAGCAGGTCGCCTGCCCGCAGCCCAGCCTGGCCCAGAGCCAGGCCTGGCTGGCCGGCGCGCTGCCTGACAGTGACGAGGCCGAGCGCGACGAGTTGCTGACCCTGGCTGCCGGTTCGCCGCTGATGGCGGTCAGCCTGCAGGCGCAAGGCGTGCGCGAGCAGCGCGCGCTGGTCACCGACGGGGTGAAGAAGCTGCTCAAGCAGCAGCAATCGCCCAGCCAGCTGGCCGATGCCTGGAACGGTGTACCGCTGTTGCTGCTGTTCGACTGGTTCTGCGACTGGGCGCACCTGATCCTGCGCTACCAATTGACCCAGGACGAGGAGGGGCTAGGCTTGGCCGATATGCGCAAGGTGGTGCAGTACCTGGCGCAGAAGAGCCGCCAGGCCAAGGTGCTGGAGGTGCAGGCATGGATCCTGGAACAGCGCCAGAAGGTGCTGGGCAAGGCCAACCTCAACCGCGCCCTGCTGCTTGAATCGCTGCTGGCCCACTGGCTGCAGTTGCCGGGCGCCCGCTGATTTTCATTTTTTCATGTGTGCCGTTATCCCATGCTCGTAGATTCCCATTGCCATCTCGACCGTCTAGACCTGAGCGCCCACCAGGGCTCCCTCGATGCTGCCCTGCAGGCGGCGCGTGAGCGCGGGGTCGGGCATTTCCTGTGTATTGGCGTCAGTGCCGAGAATGCTGGTGCGGTGAAGGCGCTGAGCGAGCGCTACGCCGATGTCGATTGCTCGGTGGGCGTGCACCCGCTGGACCTGGCGCCGGGCGAAACGCCGGCGCTGGAATGGCTGCTGCGCGAGCTGGCTCACCCGCATGTGGTGGCGATTGGTGAAACCGGGCTGGATTACCACTACGAGCCGGAAGCAGCCGAGTTGCAGCAAGCCTCGTTCCGCCTGCACCTGGAGGCCTCGCGGCAGACCGGCAAGCCGGTGATCGTGCATACCCGTGCGGCGCGTGCCGATACCCTGGCGCTGCTGCGCGAGGCCAACCTGCCGCAGGCTGGCGTGCTGCACTGCTTCACCGAAGACTGGGACATGGCCAAGGCGGCGCTGGACCTGGGGTATTACATTTCGTTGTCTGGCATCGTTACCTTCCGCAATGCCGATGCCCTGCGTGAAGTGGCGCGGCAGGTGCCGGTCGATCGTTTGCTGGTGGAGACGGATTCGCCGTACCTGGCGCCGATCCCGCATCGGGGCAAGCCGAATTTGCCGCAGTACGTGCGTGAGGTGGCGGAGTACGTGGCTTCGTTGCGCGGGGCCAGTTATGAGCAGTTGGCAGAACAGACCACTGCCAACTTCAAGCGCTTGTTCCCGTTGGCGCGGGTGGCCTGACAGCAACTCTTCATAATACAAAGCCTGAGCGCTCTTGCTCTTGCTCTTGCTTCAGCTTTTGCTTTTAAGCGCGCGATAGTTCAGGCGCCGCCGATTGCGACTTCAGGAGGCCGAGCGAAGGGATTGCGGAGGGAGGTGACGGACATGGATGCCCGTCAAGCGCTGAGGCCCCATGGATGGGGCCTGCAGCGCGTCCTCCCGGGAGCAGGCCCGTAGCGAGGGGACCCCGGAGCGCAGCGCAGGGGCCGGATGATGGGAGCCGACGGTTTTTGGTTCCTTTTTGCCACGACAAAAAGGGACCCGCCGTAAGGGCGGAAAGGTGACTTTGCGCCACCATTGCGAATGAATGCCTACTCGATGTGAATGCCCGCATCCAAAAAGCAAAAAGCAAAAAGCAAAAAGCAAAAAGCAAAAAGCAAAAAGCAAAAAGCAAAAAGCTTAAGCGACGGTTTTGATATGGCGAACAGTCCGTTTGCGATGGCGACGCTGACTCACCTTTTCGCCCTTACGGCGAGTCACTTTTTGCCAAACGCGGCAAAAAGTAACCAAAAAACGCTGCGCTCCCATCATCCGGCCCCTGCGCTGCGCTCCGGGGTTCCCTCACTCCGGCCTTGCTCCCGGGAGTACGCGCTGCAGGCCCCATCCATGGGGCCTCAGCGCTTGACGGGCATCCATGCCCGTTACCTCCCTCCGCAAGACCTGCGTTCGGCCTCCTGAAGTCGCGAAGATCAAGATCAAAAGCAAGATCAAAAGCCAGAGCAAGATCAAAAGCCAGAGCAAGATCAAAAGCTCAGCACGAGCCTCGCGTGGGCGGCCCGTCACGTAAGCAAAAAAAACCCGGGTTCTGGGGGGGGAATCCGGGTTAAGACCATTAGGAGTAAAACAAAGGTACGCGGTCCCTGAGCACCTTTATCGGCGCGCCACTTGGGGGGGATGCGCCGCGCCAACACTTCAAGTATTGGTCAGCTTTGGCGCAGTGCCAGTGCATATTGATCGTTTTTTAAACAGATTTGGAATACGCCAACGTTTCATTCCTCCCGCAGCGCATGGCCGTAAGCATCATGAAACACAGACATGCTAGGATGATCCGTGCAATTTCCCGCAAGTTAGGCATAATAAACCGCTTCGATTGTCATCCAGTCCTTCCTATGCAGAAAGAACCTCGTAAGGTCCGTGAGTTTCGCCGTCGCGAACAGGAAATCCTCGACACCGCGCTCAAACTGTTTCTCGAACAGGGTGAAGACAGCGTCACTGTCGAGATGATCGCTGACGCCGTGGGCATCGGCAAAGGCACGATCTACAAGCACTTCAAGTCCAAGGCGGAGATCTACCTGCGCCTGATGCTCGACTACGAGCGCGACCTGAACGCGCTGTTGCATTCGGCCGACGTCGATCGCGACAAGGAAGCCCTGTCGCGAGCCTACTTCGAGTTCCGCATGCGCGATCCGCAGCGTTACCGGCTGTTCGACCGCCTGGAAGAAAAGGTGGTCAAGGGCAACCAGGTACCGGAAATGGTCGAACAGCTGCACAGCATCCGTGCCTCCAACTTCGACCGCCTGACCCAGCTGATCAAGGGCCGTATCAGCGAAGGCAAGCTCGAAGACGTGCCGCCGTATTTCCATTATTGCGCCGCCTGGGCGCTGGTGCACGGCGCCGTGGCGCTGTACCACTCGCCGTTCTGGAGCAATGTGCTGGAGGACCAGGAAGGCTTCTTCCAGTTCTTGATGGACATTGGCGTGCGCATGGGCAACAAGCGCAAGCGCGATCCCGAACCTTCTAACTGAGATAGTGCAGGCTTTCCCTGAAGCCTGCCAGTCAGCGTTATTGGGGCCGCTTTGCGGCCATCGCAGGCAAGCCAACTCCCACATGTACAGCGCAGATCTCGAGTTTTGCGCGATCCTGTGGGAGCTGGCTTGCCTGCGATGGGCTGCGCAGCAGCCCCATGACTGACATGCCTGCTTCCACAACAGCACGGCGACACCGACAGCGGCAAAAAGGATAGGGCTTGCAAAAACCTGATTTATAAGTCAGGTTTTGCCAGCCCCCATCATCCATGCCGGAGTCATTCATGATCGTCGATCGTCAAGGCAGGCGTTTTCGCAACCTGCGCGTCAGCCTGACGGCTGCCTGTAATTATGCCTGCACCTACTGCGTGCCAGACGGCAAGCGCCTGGTCGCAGCACAGGACGAACTACCGGCGGATGCCCTGGCCCGTGGCGTGGCCTACCTGATCGAAGCCGCCGGCATCGAACGCTTGCGCATCACCGGCGGTGAGCCATTGGTCAGTCCGCGTCTGGATGCCTTTCTGGCCGCCGTGGCCAAGCTCGACCTTGACGATATCTCGCTGACTACCAATGGCCAGCTGCTGACGCGCAAGTTGCCCCAGTTGCAGGCGGCAGGTATCCGCCGATTGAACGTTTCCCTCGACACCCTCGACCCACATGCCTTCCGCCGTATCGCCCGGGGCGGCGACCTGGCCAGCGTGCTGGCGGGTATGCAGCAGGCCAGCGCCATGGGCATGCAGATCAAGGTGAACATGGTGCCGATGCGCGGGCACAACCTCGATCAGGTGCTGCCGCTGCTGGATTACTGCCTTGAGCGTGGCTTCGAGCTGCGCTTCATCGAACTCATGCGCATGGGCCACCTGGCCCGTGACCACAATGCCTTCCTGCAGCAGTTCGTCGGCCTCGACCAACTGCTCGCACTGATCGCTGGCAAGCATGCCTACCTTCAGGTCGACGCGCCGCTGGATGCCACCGCCTTGCGTTATCAGGTACCCGGCAAAGGCCACTTTGGCGTGATCGCCAACGAAAGCGTACCGTTCTGCCGCACCTGTTCGCGACTGCGCCTGTCCTCCACGGGCTGGCTGCACGGCTGCCTGTCGTCGGGCAATCGCCATTTCGTCGGCGATCTGCTGGAAAAACCGCGGCATCAGGCGCTGCCAGCCCTGCAGCGCTTGCTGGTCAAGGCCCTGGCAGACAAGCAGGACCTGGCGTTTTCCGGCGATGTGATGGTGATGAAGGTGATCGGTGGCTGAAGCTGGCGCAAAAGCTGCATCCGCCGGCTATTCGCCGGTTTTTCGTCGCCGGCCACTGGAGGAAAGATGCGTAGCCTGGTTTTGCTGCTGGCGCTGATGGCGCTGGGCGGTTGCATGAATGTCAGCGATATGGGCGAGGGCGTCCGTTACCACATGAGCGATGCCGGTCTGCTGGACCACAGCGATACCCGGCGCACCCTGTCGATCCGCCTGCAGCCCGATTCGTTCATCTTCATCGGCCAGGGCGCGTTCGTGCCACCGGGCAAGGGGCCGGTGCCGCGGCAGAACGCGGTGGCCGAGCAGGCCTACAAGAGCTTCGTCGAGTATTTCCCGCTGGTACGCCGCGCCCAAGGGCCACTGGGCCTGGAAGAGGCCATCGCCCAGGCCCGTTCGGTGGGTGCCGACTACGTGCTGTACACCCGCTTCGCGCGCACCGACGACCGTATCGGCAATGGCGACGAGTGGTATGACGAACAAGCGGTCGACCGCCTGGGCTGGGACACCGGCGTGGTGCAGATGATGCTCATCGAAACCAGCACCCGTTACCTGATCGACACTGCGCGTATCAAGAGCCGTGGCGGTTTGTTGACGTTCCACGATAAAACCCCGGAGGATTTGCTTGGCGCGCCGATGCGCGAGTACGCTCGTAGCCTTCTGGGTGTGAGTGAATGAGGCAAGCGTGATGAGCGATTCCGGCAAGGCCAATGATCTTCTGGCGCAGATTCCCAAGGCCAAGGGCCTGCCGCCGGTGCATCTGTGGAACCCGGATTTCTGCGGTGACATCGACATGCGCATCGCCCGTGATGGCACCTGGTACTACCTGGGTACGCCGATCGGTCGCAAGCCGATGGTACGGCTGTTTTCCACCATCATCCGCCGCGATGGCGATGACTACTTCCTGATTACCCCGGTAGAGAAGGTGGGCATCCGCGTCGACGATGCGCCGTTCGTGGCCGTGGCGCTGGACGTGGAAGGTGAGGGTGAGCTGCAGGTGCTGCGCTTCACCAGCAATGTCGAGGACCAGGTCGAAGCCGGGCCGGCCAACCCGCTGCGCGTGGTGATCGACCCCGTCACGCAGGAGCCATCGCCGTATGTGCTGATGCGCAGCAATCTCGAGGCGCTGATTCATCGCAATGTGTTCTACCAGTTAGTAGAGCTGGCGGTGCCGCGTGAGATCGACGGGGAAGAGTGGCTTGGGGTCTGGAGCCACGGTGAGTTTTATCCGATTGGGCGTAGCAGCTGAGATATCTGGTGCCTGCACTGGCCTTTTCGCGGGCTCGCCCGCTCCCACAGGGTTCTCTACAGGCTTCAAGGGTGTGGGAGTGGGCAAGCCCGCGAAGAGGTCGGCACAGGCAATAATCGGCCTCTTGGTTTTTCCCCGAATTGGTCATTTGTCTCTCTGCCCCACAGGCCTAACCTGCAGGCAATTGCCATCCAGGAGAAGCCCCCCATGAAACCCTTTAGCATCATCCTTTTCGCCCTGTTCGCCGCTCAAACCCCTGCCTGGGCGCACGGCGACGCTGCCGACCAGGTCAAGGTCCTGCAGCAGCAACAACCCTCGAACGCCCCTGGCAAGAGCGCCGTGATGCTCACCGTCAGCTACGCCCCCGGCCAGGCATCACCCGCGCATCAGCACCCGGGCGCAGTGATGGCCTACGTGCTGGAAGGGGCAGTGGTATCGAAGCTCGATAACGAGCCGGAGAAAACCTACAAGGCCGGTGAATACTGGTACGAAGCCCCGGGTACCGTGCACAGCGTGTCACGCAACGCCAGTCAGAAGCAGTCAGCCAAGTTGCTGGTCTGGAGCCTGGTGGATGAAGGCAGTGCGGTCACATTGCCCTATCCGGCAGCAGGCTCGGAGCGCTGAGCCTGCCCCAGCCGGGTTGTCACTTCCTGCATCAGGTTCGGGTCCAGTACCTGGCAAGGCGCGACCTGCGCGTTGCTGGTGTAGAACGGCGGCAGATTTTGCGCCAGTCGAGCAACGTCCTTGGCAGTGCAGCCTGTTGGCAGCAATACATATTGCAGGCTGGAGGGGAAGGACGGCGCGGTGTACCGTTCCAGGGTGGAGCCATAGGCGCCAAGGGTCATGACCGCCTCGCTGCCGGCCGGGTCCGGAAAACGGAGCAGGACGAATGTGCAGTAACGGGGGTGGGTGAGATGCTGGTGTGCTTCGTCGCGGACCTGTGGGTCGTCATGGTTCATCAGGTTCCAGCGCAATGCGGCGTAGCTGCGAGTGGTCTCCATGAACGCAGTGCGAATGGGGGAGCGCGTTTCGTCACCGCCCAGGCAGGCCAGCAGATTGCCGAATGGGTCCAGCAAGGCTACGGCGTTGCACGTATCTGCCGCGAGCGCTGTGTCGACCAATGGCTCGGCCAGTTCGATGCCGGGCAGGCGAGGGTCTGCACTTTTGATGCGCAGGCTCCATGGGCTCAAGCCCGCCAGGGCCTGGCGTACCAAGCTCCGGCTGGGTAGGGCGATAGGGTCTTTCAGGGCAGATGGCGGCAGGCCGGCGTTGCTGCTTTCGTCGTGCACATGGTTCACGCTGGCTTCGAACAACGAACGGGTAAGGCACATCGTTGCGGCATCGATACGTTCGCCAGCGTAGATCGGCCCTTGCGCCGGCCCGACATAGTCGCGATCAAAAGGGCTGCCGACAGCATAGTAGCCCCATGTGGCTTGCACGCGCAGACGAAGTGCGGCCGGCAGGCTGGGGAATTCGAAGCGGCCGTCATGATTGATGCCGGCAAAGGTGTCGAGCGCACTTACCGCAACATTGAAGCCGGCAGTCAGCAAGGCACCTGCGCACATGGCGCAGGGGTCGAGCGTGGTGATGACGGTCAGTTCATGCGCGGGGGGTAGGGCAAGGCGCTGCTGGTTGTCGAAATACCAGTCGACCAGCCGGCGCTCACCATGCCCCGTTGGGTCGTGAAGCCTGAATGCGGGTTGCGCCTGGCTGGCAGAGGGCTCCAGCACGCGGTTGTGCAGGGCGACCAGTACCTTGCCAGTAGCATTTTCGATGATGCAGCCACCCACGGCGAACGTTGCTTGTCGGCTTGCCAAGAGGGCCTGGTTGGCGGCGATTGCTACCGCTTGCTGAGCGTTCTGAGTGAAGTAGTTGGCTTTCATGCTTGCCTGTGCTCGTCGAGGGATCTCGGACGATACAGCAGCCGTACGCTGGCATGAGGGGATAAGTGCAACAAAAAACCTCCAGTGCTTGCGCATCTGGAGGTTTTCAATGTTTGGCTCCGCGACCTGGACTCGAACCAGGGACCCAATGATTAACAGTCATTTGCTCTACCGACTGAGCTATCGCGGAATCTGTGCGTATCTTACTGATTGCCTAGGGGAAGTCAAGCCACCCCTAGGCAAAACAATGAGTTACAGCACCTGCACGATAGCTTTGGTCACCACGTGGATGTTGCTCTGGTTCAGCGCGGCCACGGCGATGCGGCCGGTGTCCAGCGCATAGATGCCGAACTCGTTCTTCAGGCGGGCGACCTGTTCGACGGTCAGGCCCGAGTACGAGAACATGCCAACCTGGCGGCCAACGAAGCTGAAGTCGCGGTTGGCGCCATATTCGGCCAGCAGCGAAACCATCTGCTTGCGCATGCCGTGGATGCGCTCGCGCATTTCGGCCAGCTCGGTTTCCCACATCTGGCGCAGTTCGGCGCTGTTCAGCACGGTGGCAACGATGGTTGCACCGTGGGTCGGCGGGTTGGAGTAGGTGGTGCGGATCACGCGCTTGACCTGCGACAGCACGCGGGTGCTCTCGTCCTTGGAGGCGGTGACGATCGACAGCGCACCGACGCGCTCGCCGTACAGCGAGAACGACTTGGAGAACGAGCTGGACACGAAGAACTCCAGGCCCGACTCGGCGAACAGGCGCACGGCGAAGGCGTCTTCGGCGATGCCGTCACCGAAGCCTTGGTAGGCCATGTCGAGGAACGGCACGTGGCCCTTGGCCTTGACCACTTCCAGGACGTTTTTCCAGTCGTCCAGGCTCAGGTCGACGCCAGTCGGGTTGTGGCAGCAGGCGTGCAGCACCACGATCGAGCCGGACGGCAGGTTGTTCAGGTCTTCGAGCATGCCGGCGCGGTTGACGTCGTTGGTCGGCGCGTCGTAGTAGCGGTAGTTCTGCACCGGGAAGCCGGCCGATTCGAACAGCGCGCGGTGGTTTTCCCAGCTCGGGTCGCTGATGGCAACCACGGCGTCAGGCGACACACGCTTGAGGAAGTCGGCACCAATCTTCAGCGCGCCGGTACCGCCGACGGCCTGCACGGTAACCACGCGGCCGGCGGCCAGCAGTGGCGACTCGGCACCGAACAGCAGCTTTTGTACAGCCTGGTCGTAGGTGGCGATGCCGTCGATCGGCAGGTAGCCGCGCGAGGCGTGCTGGGCGGCACGCTGGGTCTCGGCTTCGATCACGGCGCGCAGCAGCGGAATGCGGCCTTCCTCATTGCAGTACACGCCCACGCCCAGGTTGACCTTGTCGGTACGTGGGTCGGCGTTGAATGCTTCGTTGAGGCCCAGAATAGGGTCGCGGGGTGCCAGCTCGACAGCGGAAAACAGGCTCATTGTTACCTTGGCTCTGATTGGAGTGTGATAGGACGTACACGCTCCAGCCCGAATGCACTGAAGCGGTGCACAAACGGGGAGTCAGTATAGTGATACCGACCGGTCACCGCGACAGTCCGGCACCGCTTTTCCGGTCATTTGCGCAAATATTTTTCGACCATTGGTCTAATTGCCGGGTCCACCGTAACAAGCGCTCACAGCTGTGCCTTGAAAGCGCCCCCCGGCGGGCGCATTTGGGTATAGACTACTGGCTAAATTTACAGTTGCTGCAACACCGCGAGGTCCGTCATGTCCGAGTTCCAGCTCGTCACCCGTTTCCAGCCTGCCGGCGATCAGCCCGAGGCCATTCGCCAGATGGTCGAAGGCATCGAGGCGGGGCTGTCGCACCAGACGCTGCTCGGGGTGACCGGCTCGGGCAAGACCTTCAGCATCGCCAACGTCATTCAGCAGGTGCAGCGCCCGACCCTGGTGCTGGCGCCGAACAAGACCCTGGCCGCGCAGCTGTATGGCGAATTCAAGGCGTTCTTCCCCAACAATGCGGTGGAGTACTTCGTTTCCTACTACGACTACTACCAGCCTGAAGCCTACGTACCGTCGTCCGACACCTTCATCGAGAAGGACGCTTCGATCAACGACCACATCGAGCAGATGCGCCTGTCGGCGACCAAGGCATTGCTGGAGCGGCGTGACGCGATCATCGTCACCACCGTGTCGTGCATCTACGGCCTGGGCAGCCCCGAGACCTACCTGAAAATGGTCCTGCACGTGGACCGCGGCGACAAGCTCGACCAGCGCGCGCTGCTGCGCCGCCTGGCCGACCTGCAATACACCCGCAACGAGATGGACTTTGCCCGCGCCACCTTCCGCGTGCGCGGCGATGTGATCGACATCTTCCCGGCCGAATCGGACCTCGAGGCCATCCGCATCGAACTGTTCGATGACGAGGTGGAGAACATCGCCGCCTTCGACCCGCTGACTGGCGAGGTCTTCCGCAAGCTGCCGCGTTTCACCTTCTACCCCAAGAGCCACTACGTCACCCCGCGGGAAACCCTGCTGGAGGCGGTGGAAGGCATCAAGGAAGAGCTCAAGGACCGCCTGGAGTACCTGCAGAAGGCCAACAAGCTGGTCGAGGCCCAGCGCCTGGAGCAACGCACCCGCTTCGATCTGGAGATGATCCTGGAGCTGGGCTACTGCAACGGCATCGAGAACTACTCGCGCTACCTGTCCGGGCGCCCGGCCGGGGCGCCGCCGCCCACCCTGTACGACTACCTGCCGCCCGATGCGCTGCTGGTGATCGACGAATCCCACGTCAGCGTTCCGCAAGTCGGCGCCATGTACAAGGGCGACCGCTCGCGCAAGGAAACCCTCGTCGAATATGGCTTCCGCCTGCCTTCGGCGCTGGACAACCGGCCGATGCGTTTTGACGAGTGGGAAGATGTCAGCCCGCAGACCATCTTCGTGTCCGCCACCCCGGGCCCCTACGAGGGCGAGCACGCCGGGCGTGTGGTGGAGCAGGTGGTGCGCCCCACCGGCCTGGTCGACCCACAGGTGGAAGTACGCCCGGCGCTTACCCAGGTGGATGACCTGCTGTCGGAAATCCGCAAGCGCGTGGCACAGGGCGAGCGGGTGCTGGCCACCACGCTGACCAAGCGCATGGCCGAAGACCTCACCGACTACCTGGCCGACCACGACGTGCGGGTGCGTTACCTGCACTCGGACATCGACACCGTCGAGCGGGTGGAGATCATCCGCGACCTGCGCCTGGGTACCTTCGACGTGCTGGTGGGCATCAACCTGCTGCGTGAGGGCCTGGACATGCCCGAGGTGTCGCTGGTGGCGATCCTCGATGCCGACAAGGAAGGTTTCCTGCGCTCCGAGCGCTCACTGATCCAGACCATCGGCCGTGCTGCGCGTAACCTCAATGGCCGGGCCATCCTGTATGCCGACAACATCACCGGTTCCATGCAGCGCGCCATCGACGAGACCGAGCGTCGTCGCGAGAAGCAGATCGCCTTCAACCAGGCCAATGGCATCGTGCCCAAAGGCGTGGTCAAGGACATCACCGATATCATGGAAGGCGCCACCGTGCCCGGCGCGCGCAGCAAGAAGCGCAAGGGCATGGCCAAGGCAGCGGAGGAGAGCGCCCGTTACGAGGCCGAGCTGCGCACGCCGGGCGAGATCACCAAGCGCATCAAGCAGCTGGAAGAGAAGATGATGCAGTTCGCCCGCGATCTGGAGTTCGAGGCCGCGGCGCAATTGCGCGACGAGATTGCCCAACTGCGCGAGCGGTTGATTACCAGCTGATTTTTTTACTGCCTGCACTGGCCTCTTCGCGGGTAAACCCGCTCCCACAGGATCGCTGTAATCCTTGAGCTCTGCGCAGTACTGTGGGAGCGGGTTTACCCGCGAAGAGGCCGGCTCAGGCGACAACCCATTCAATGGGGCTCCCCAGCCTTCAGCCCCTCTGGCAACTTGCGTGTCAACAACACCGCCACCATGCTCACCGCCAACCCGATCCCCACAAAGTGGAACGCATCGTTGTAGGCCATGATCAACGCCTGCTGGTGAGTGATCTCGCTCAACTTGCCCAGCGCCGCATTGTCATTGCCCAGCCGCTCCGCCAGTTGCGCCAACCGCTCCGCCACCTGCGGGTTGCTCGGCACCACCGCCTCCCTCAGGTAATCGAAATACACCTTCGTCCGTGCATCCAGCAGGGTGGCCAGCAGCGCAATGCCGATCGCACCGCCCAGGTTACGCAGGATATTGAACAGGCTCGACGCCGAACCCGCATCCTGCGGCTGTATATACGCCGTGGCGATCAGCGAGATGGTCACCATGATCATTGGCTGGCCGATGGCACGGATGATCTGGATATGGTTGAACTGCGGCCCTGCAAAGTCCGGGTTGAGCACCCCCGAGCCGAAACTGGCGGCGCCGAACAGGCAGAACCCCAGGGCACACAACACCTTGGGCGACACCACTTTCATCAGTTGCGGCACCAACGGGATCAGGAACAGCTGCGGGATACCCATCCACATGATCACCTCGCCGATCTGCAAGGCGTTGTAGCCCTGCACCTGTGCCAGGTACAGCGGCAGCAGGTAGATCGACCCGTACAAGCCCACCCCCATGCCCAGGCTGGCGATGCTCGACAGGCCAAAGTTGCGGTTGCCGAGGATGCGCAGGTTGATCAGCGGGTGTGGCTTGGAAAACTGCAGAATCACGAAGGTGATCAGGCTGACCAGGGCGATGCTGCCCAGGCCGACGATCAGCTGCGACTCCAGCCAGTCCTTGCGGTGGCCTTCCTCCAGGAACACCTGCAGGCAGCCAAGCCCCAGGCCCAGGGTGACGATTCCGGCGTAATCGGTGCTTTTCAGCAGTTCCCAGTGCGCGTCCTTCTTTTCCAGCCCGTACAGCAGGCCGGCGATCATCACCAGGCCCGGCGGGATATTGATGTAGAAAATGTATTCCCAACCCCAGTTCTCGGTCAGCCAGCCGCCCAGGGTAGGGCCGATGGAGGGGGCGAAGGTGGCGGTCATGGCGAACATGGCCATGCCCTTGGCGCGGTGGTGTTCGGGCAGCTTGATCAGCGTCAGGGTGAAGGCCAGCGGGATCAGCGCACCGCCGGTAAAACCCTGCAGGGCGCGGAACAGGATCATGCTCTCGAGGTTCCAGGCCATCGAGCACAACAGCGACGACAACAGGAAACCGCCGGATACCCACACCGCCAGGCGCCGCGCCGACAGCAGCTGCACCAGCCAGGCGGTGAGCGGGATCATGATGATCTCCGCGACCAGGTAAGAGGTGGAAATCCACGAGCCTTCCTCCAGCGTCGCCGACAGCGCGCCCTGGATGTC
This sequence comes from Pseudomonas asiatica, assembly GCF_040214835.1. Classification (NCBI taxonomy): domain Bacteria; kingdom Pseudomonadati; phylum Pseudomonadota; class Gammaproteobacteria; order Pseudomonadales; family Pseudomonadaceae; genus Pseudomonas; species Pseudomonas asiatica. The sequence goes on from NZ_CP157874.1 coordinate 1,631,518, forward strand.
CTTGAGCGACGAGTTGGTGATCTGGATGTCCAGCACCGCCATGAAGGCGCCGAGCATCACGCTCATTACCGCGATCCAGTCGCGCCGGGTCGGCTCGGCGGTGGGCCTGAGCAGCTGGTCACCGGCCATTGTGGCCTTCGTCTTCGCTGCGCAGGTCGACGGTGGCGGTCACCGACATGCCAGGGCGGATGCGCCCGTGCAGTGGGTTGTCGGCGCGGAAGGTCAGCTTGACCGGGATGCGCTGCACCACCTTGGTGAAGTTGCCGGTGGCGTTGTCGGGCGGCAGCAGGCTGAACTGCGCGCCGGAGGCGGCGAACAGGCTGTCGACCCGGCCTTCGATCGGTGTGTCGGGGTAGCTGTCGAACAGCAGTTCGGCACGCTGGCCGGGCTGCATGCGGCCGATCTGGGTTTCCTTGAAGTTGGCCTGCACCCAGATGTCTTCGTCCGGCACGATCGACAGCAGGTAGGCACCGGCCTGTACCACCTGGCCATCGCGCGCGTTGCGCTGGCCGATGCTGCCGCTGATCGGTGCGCGGATTTCGCAGCGGGTCAGGTTCAGTTCGGCCTGGGCCAGGTCGGCGCGGGCGTTGGCGATCTGCGCGTCGAGGCGCTTGAGCTCGGCGGCCAGCGCATTGACCTGCTGGCGCTGGCTTTGCAGGTCGGCACGGGCCTTGTCGACCTGCGAGCCGGCGACATGGCTGTCTGCGGACAGGGTGGTGACCCGCTCTTCCGATACGAAACCTGGCTTGCGCAGCTTCTCGGCACGGCTCAGGTCCAGGCGCGAGCGGTCGAAGGTGGCCTGGTTGGCCGCCACCTGGGCCTGGCCGGCGGCGATCAGGCTGGCTTGCTGGGTCAGGCGGCTTTGCGCCTGCACCTGTTCGGCTTCGCGGGTGGCCAGGGCGGCGCGGGCGCGTTGCACGGCCAGTTCGAAGTCGGCGGCCTCCAGGCGCACCAGCAGGTCGCCTTTCCTGACGTGCTGGTTGTCCTCGACCCGCACCTCGTCGATGCGTGCGCCCAACTGGCTGGAAATGCGCGTGATCTCGCCCTGTACGTAGGCGTTGTCGGTACTTTCGTAGAAGCGGCCCTTGAAGTACCAGTGGCCCAGGAAGGCGAGGGCGATGACGGCCACCACGGTGAAGAAGACCAGCAGGCGGCGTTTGAGTTGGGCAGGCATGAGGACTATCGTTCCAGAAATGTAAATAAATTTAACAGCGGCACATGGCCGGTCGACAAGTGACGTTCGCGCCATTGCTGGAGCCCGGTGCCTGCCTCCTGCTAACATCCCGCCTTTGTTTCATCTTTCGTTCGAGACTCTCCATGACCACCGTACGCACGCGTATCGCGCCATCGCCTACCGGCGACCCCCATGTCGGCACCGCCTACATCGCCCTGTTCAACTACTGCTTTGCCAAGCAGCACGGCGGTGAGTTCATCCTGCGCATCGAAGACACCGACCAACTGCGCTCCACGCGCGAGTCGGAACAGCAGATCTTCGATGCCCTGCGCTGGCTCGGCATCGAATGGAACGAAGGCCCGGACGTCGGCGGCCCGCACGGCCCGTACCGGCAGAGCGAGCGTGGCGAGATCTACGCCAGGTACGCCAAGGAGCTGGTTGACGCCGGCCATGCCTTCTACTGCTTCTGCACCGCCGAAGAGCTGGAGCAGATGCGCGCCGAGCAGCAAGCCCGTGGCGAAACCCCGCGCTACGACGGCCGCGCGCTGCTGCTGAGCGCCGAGGAAGTGCAGCGCCGCCTGGACGCTGGCGAGCCGCACGTGATCCGCATGAAAGTGCCGAGCGAAGGCGTGTGCGTGGTACCGGACATGCTGCGTGGCGATGTCGAGATCCCGTGGGACCGCATGGACATGCAGGTGCTGATGAAGAACGACGGCCTGCCGACGTACTTCCTGGCCAACGTGGTCGACGACCATCTGATGGGCATTACCCACGTGCTGCGCGGCGAAGAGTGGCTGCCATCGGCACCCAAGCTGATCAAGCTGTACGAATACTTCGGCTGGGAACAGCCCAAGCTGTGCTACATGCCGCTGCTGCGTAACCCGGACAAGTCCAAGCTGTCCAAGCGCAAGAACCCGACCTCGGTGACTTTCTACGAGCGCATGGGCTTCATGCCCGAGGCGATGCTCAACTACCTGGGCCGCATGGGCTGGTCGATGCCGGACGAGCGCGAGAAGTTCTCGCTGGCCGAGATGGTCGAGCACTTCGACCTGTCGCGTATCTCGCTGGGCGGCCCGATCTTCGACATCGAGAAGCTGTCCTGGCTGAACGGCCAGTGGCTGCGCGAACTGCCGGTCGAGGAGTTCGCCGCGCGCCTGCAGAAGTGGGCGTTCAACAGCGACTACATGATGAAGATCGCCCCGCACGTGCAGGGTCGGGTGGAAACCTTCAGCCAGGTTGCCCCGCTGGGTGGGTTCTTCTTCGAAGGCGCGCTGAAGCTGGACGCCAAGCTGTTCGAAAGCAAGAAACTGTCGGCCGACCAGGTACGCCAGGTGATCCAGCTGATCCTGTGGAAGCTCGAAAGCCTGCGTCAGTGGGAAAAGGAGCGCATCACCGGTTGCATCCAGGCGGTGGTAGAGGCGTTGGAGCTGAAGCTGCGTGACGCCATGCCGCTGATGTTTGCCGCCATTACCGGCCAGGCCAGCTCGGTTTCGGTACTGGATGCCATGGAAATCCTTGGCCCGGACCTGACCCGCTACCGTCTGCGCCAGGCGCTGGACCTGCTGGGTGGTGTGTCGAAGAAAGAAAACAAAGAGTGGGAAAAGCTGCTGGCCTCCATCGCCTGACAGTGGTCCCGAGGCTACAAGCCAAACCTGTGGGAGCGGGTTTACCCGCGAATACGATGGTGCGTTTTCCGTCGCATTCGCGGGTAAACCCGCTCCCACAGGGCTCACTGTTCAGTTTTGGCAAGGGCAGGGCGGTAAGTGATTGTTATCTGTGAAAAATTTTTTGAATATTTTGAAAAATTCGTTTGACAGCCCTGCAATCCGATCTTAATATGCGCCCCGTCCACAGCGATGAACGAAAACGAAACGCCAGGCACCCAGCCAGCGCTTCGGTTCTAAGCGACATTGTGGGGCTATAGCTCAGCTGGGAGAGCGCCTGCATGGCATGCAGGAGGTCAGCGGTTCGATCCCGCTTAGCTCCACCAAATTCCGTCTGGCAGCCAAGGCTGTCGGGCAAGACCGGGTCCAGCAACCGGGTCTTGAGGGTAAGAAGGTTCGTCCCCTTCGTCTAGTGGCCTAGGACACCGCCCTTTCACGGCGGTAACAGGGGTTCGAGTCCCCTAGGGGACGCCAGTTTTGCACAAGCGATGTTTCAGGGTGTCGCTGGGCCGAGAGGCTAGAAATCCGGGGCTATAGCTCAGCTGGGAGAGCGCCTGCATGGCATGCAGGAGGTCAGCGGTTCGATCCCGCTTAGCTCCACCAATTTTTGCCGCGGTTCGCGCAAGCGGATCGGCACGAAGGTTACGTCCCCTTCGTCTAGTGGCCTAGGACACCGCCCTTTCACGGCGGTAACAGGGGTTCGAGTCCCCTAGGGGACGCCACTTTTCCTGCGTTTTGCAGGGCTTTAAAGGCTCGTCGATTACTGATGAGTCTTTTGTTTCGGGGCTATAGCTCAGCTGGGAGAGCGCCTGCATGGCATGCAGGAGGTCAGCGGTTCGATCCCGCTTAGCTCCACCATTTCTGCCGCGGTTCGCGCAAGCGGATCGGCACGAAGGTTACGTCCCCTTCGTCTAGTGGCCTAGGACACCGCCCTTTCACGGCGGTAACAGGGGTTCGAGTCCCCTAGGGGACGCCACGTTTACCCGCGTTTTGCGGGACTTTTAAGGCTCATTCGATTATTGAATGGGCCTTTTGTTTTTCTTCCCTATTCAAAATTTCGCGACCGACAGCGGCTGCAGATTCTGCTTGCCAAAAAATATTATGCGAATAATATTTCGATCATCATATTTTGATCGGCGAGTGGCCTGATGAGCGACAAGAAGAGCAGAACCCGCGAACGCATTCTCGAGGCGGCGCGAAGTGCGCTGATCCAGCACGGCCCGGCCGAGCCTAGCGTCAGCCAGGTCATGGGGGCGGCAGGCCTGACCGTCGGTGGCTTCTACGCCCATTTCGACAGCAAGGACGAGTTGATGCTCGAAGCGTTCCGCCAGTTGCTGGGCGAGCGCCGCGCCTTGCTCGCGCAGATCGACCCCAGCCTGGATGGCGCCGGGCGGCGGGCGCTGGCCAGTGCCTTCTACCTGTCGCGCAAGCACCGTGATGCCGAAGTGCATGCCTGCCCGCTGCCCAACTCGCTGGGCGAGATGCAGCGCCTGCCGGAGGCCTTCCGCGAGGTGCTGGCCGAGCACATCGAGTTGATGGCTGCTGCCATGGTCGACCGCCCCGAGGACGCCGACAAGGCTTTGGCCGACCTTGCCCTGATGGTTGGCGGGCTGGCGCTGGCCCGTGCCCTGGGCACCAGCGAGCTGTCTGATCGTATTCTGCGCGCCGCCAAATCGGCGGTGCTTTAACCCTGGAGCATGGCGATGACTACCCTGAGCTGGATTCGTGGTGTCAATGGCACCCTGGGCCGCCTGGCCCCCGAGCACGTCGCGGGCAAGATGCGCCGTGCCTTCATGACCCCGCGCAACCTGCCGCCACGGGATTGGGAGTTGCCCGTGCTGGCCAGCGCCGAGCGCATCACCCTGCGCTTCGGTTTGTCGGCCTTGCGCTGGGGCAAGGGGCCGACCGTGTTGCTGATGCACGGCTGGGAAGGGCGCCCGACCCAGTTTGCCGCGTTGATCGAAACCTTGGTCCAGGCCGGGCATACCGTGGTGTCGCTGGAGGGGCCGGGGCATGGGCGTTCGCCCGGCGAGCAGGCGAATGTGGTGCTGTTTGCCCGAGCGCTGCTGGAGGCTGCCGCCGAACTGCCGCCGCTGCGCGCGGTTATTGGCCATTCCATGGGCGGCGCGAGTGTATTGCTGGCCCTGCAGATGGGGCTGCGCACAGAGGCAGCGGTCAGCATTGCCGCTCCGGCGCGGCTGTTGGGCGTACTGCGTGGCTTTGCCCATCGCCTGGGGCTTCCAGCGCGGGCGCGGGCGGCATTCATCCGCCAGGTGGAGCGGGATGTGGGCATGCAGATTGCTCGGCTGGATGTGACGGGTTACCAGCTGGAGTTGCCTGGGCTGGTGGTGCATGCCGCCGATGATGCGTTGGTGGCAGCCGATGAGGCCCAGGTCATCCACAAGGCCTGGTTCGATAGCCGCTTGATGCTGCTGGAGGCGGGTGGCCACCAGCGGGTGCTGTCCGATCCGCGCCTGAGTGCAGCGGTGCTGGAGTTGCTGGCCCGGGCTGGCGCGGTCCCTGTAGGAGCGGCCTTGTGTCGCGATGGGCTGCGCAGCAGCCCCGGCAATCTGTGTCGGGACTGAGATTTTGGGGGCCGCTGCGCGCCCCATCGCGACACAAGGCCGCTCCTACAGGGACCGCGTAGCCCCGCAGGCAAGTGCAGAAGGGCTGGACTTTCCCACGGCGGTCCCTGCTAAATCCACTTTTGCTCCAAGGAAGCGAACATGAGCTGGGACCTGGCAACACCTTTCGTCATCGACCTGCGCGTCGGCAGCGAGGATATCGACGGCCTTGGCCACGCCAACAACGCGGTCTACGTCACCTGGCTGGAGCGCTGCGCCTGGCGCCACTCTCAGCGCCTGGGCCTGGACCTGGCCGAATATCGCCGGCTGGACCGGGCCATGGCCGTGGTGCGCCACGAAATCGACTACCTGGCCGCTGCCTACGAGGACGACGAGCTGCAACTGGCCACCTGGATCATCGACTGGGACCAGCGCCTGCGCATGACCCGGCGCTTCCAGCTCAAGCGCCCGCGCGACGGCGTGACCTTGCTGCGCGCCCAGACCACCTTTGCCTGCATCGAGCTCTCCAGTGGCAAGCCCAGGCGCATGCCGGCGGAGTTTCTCGACGGTTACGGCCCGGCGCTGATCGGCGCCTGAAACACCGGCAATTTTTGTTAGACTGCCGGCTTTTTCCGCCGAGACCCCGACATGCAAATTGCCCTGGCCCCCATGGAGGGGCTGGTCGACAACATCCTGCGCGACGTGCTGACCCGCGTGGGCGGTATCGACTGGTGCGTCACCGAGTTCATTCGCGTGTGCGACCGCCTGCTGCCGCCTTCCTCGTTCGACAAGCTGGCACCCGAGTTGCGCAATGGCGCGCGGACTGCCGCAGGGGTGCCCATGCGTGTGCAGCTGTTGGGCTCGGACCCTGTGTGCCTGGCGGAAAACGCCGCGCTGGCCTGCGAGTTGGGCGCGCCGGTAATCGACCTGAACTTTGGTTGCCCGGCCAAGACCGTGAACAAGTCGCGTGGTGGAGCGGTGCTGCTCAAGGAGCCGGAACTGCTGCACGCCATTGTGCGTGAAGTGCGCCGGGCCGTGCCGGCGGATATCCCGGTCACCTCGAAGATGCGCCTGGGTTTCGACAGCCCCGATGGCGCGCTGGAGTGTGCCACGGCGCTGGCCGAAGGAGGCTCGGCGCACCTGGTGGTGCATGCGCGGACCAAGGTCGAGGGCTACAAGCCGCCGGCCCACTGGGAGTGGGTGGCGCGGGTGCAGGATGTGGTCAAGGTGCCGGTGTTCGCCAATGGCGAGATCTGGACCGTGGACGACTGGCGGCGCTGTCGTGAGGTCAGTGGCGCTGAAGACATCATGCTGGGCCGTGGGCTGGTTTCGCGCCCCGACCTGGGGCTGCAGATTGCCGCGGCGCGTGACGGGCGGGAGTACCAGCCGATGAGCTGGGACGACCTGCTGCCATTGCTGCGCGAGTTCTGGCGCCAGGCTCAGGACAAGTTGTCGCCGCGCTATGCGCCGGGGCGGATGAAGCAGTGGCTGGCGATGCTGACCCGCAGTTATCCCGAAGCGGTTGTGCTGTTTGCCGAGTTGCGTCGGGAGGATGACTGTGCGCGGATCAGCAGGTTGCTGGGGGTTGAGGCGGTTTCCATCGAAGCTTGTGTTGCCTGATCCGGCCCTTTCGCGGGTAAATCCGCTCCCACAGGTTCGGCGCAGGTTTTGGAATGTGTGAGCTCCCTGTGGGAGCGGGTTTACCCGCGAAGAGGCCATCAAGCCCAACGCAGGAATCCAGATTTTTTCTGCTCCCCCCTTGAAAGCATTTCCCTCGGCCATATCTCTTGAGTACGCGATGCCGAAGTCGGGTCGCGTAATGACTTACTTGCTGAATCTCAGGAGTTCATGACCATGACCACCGCTTTCTCTCTCGCTCCACTGTTCCGCCATTCCGTTGGTTTCGATCGTTTCAACGACCTGTTCGAATCCGCGGCACGTAACGAGGCTGGTAGCAGCTACCCGCCCTACAACGTGGAAAAGCATGGCGATGACCACTACCGCATCGTGGTTGCTGCAGCCGGTTTCCAGGAAGAGGACCTCGACCTGCAGGTTGAAAAAGGTGTCCTGACCGTGACCGGTGGCAAGCGCGACAATGGCGCTGCTGAAGTGACCTACCTGCATCAGGGTATCGCGCAGCGCGCCTTCAAGCTGTCGTTCCGCCTGGCCGACCATATCGAAGTCAAGGCCGCCGGCCTGGCCAATGGCCTGCTCAGCATCGACCTGCTGCGCATCGTGCCTGAAGAAGCCAAGGCCAAGCGCATTCCGATCAACGGCGACAAGCCAGCGCTGAACTGATCGTGTAGATGTGAAAAAGGGCACCCCCAGGGGTGCCCTTTTTTGTGTCCGTTCCCACGGTCCCCTTGTAGGAGCGGCCTTGTGTCGCGATGGGCTGCGCAGCAGCCCCAAAATCTTGGTTCCAGCATCGATTGCCGGGGCTGCTGCGCAGCCCATCGCGACACAAGGCCGCTCCTACAGGGGCTGCGTCAGCGTCACCAAAGTCGCGTCAGTCGTTCGGTCAGTAATCCGCCGGCGCCTCCAGCAACATCTGCCGGAACTCCGGCAAAGGCAGCGGCCGGCTGTGCAAGTACCCCTGGTACAGGTGGCACCCCAGCCGTTCCAGGAACTCCAGCTGTTCGGTCAGCTCCACCCCTTCGGCAATCACCGCCAGGTCCAGGCTGCGGGCCATGGCGACGATGGCGCGGACGATTTCGGCGTCGTTGGGGTCCACCGGTGCATCGCGTACGAAAGTCTGGTCGATCTTCAGCGCATCCACTGGCAGGCGTTTCAGGTAGGTCAGCGAGGAATAGCCGGTGCCGAAGTCATCCATGGCAAAGCTCACCCCGTAGCGCTTCAGTTCGCGCATCTTGCTGATGGTGTCTTCCAGGTTCTGGATGACGATGCCTTCGGTAATTTCCAGCTTCAGCATCTGCCGTGGCAGGCGGTAATCGTCCAGGCTGCGCAGCACCCGCCCGACAAAGTCGTTCTGGCGGAACTGCCGTGGGCTGATGTTCACGCACAGGCTGAAATCATCGGCGTCGATCAGCCCGTCGCCGAGCATGCGCGCGCAGGCATCGCAAGCTTCGTCGAGGATCCAGCTGCCAACTTCAAGGATCAGGCCGCTTTCTTCCAGCACCTGAATGAATTGCGCGGGTGGCTGCTGACCCAGTTGCGGGTGATGCCAGCGCAGCAGCACCTCGGCGCCGACGATGCGGTTGTCGCGGGCATCCACCTGTGGCTGGAAGTGCAGCGCCAGCTCGCCGCGGGCCAGGGCCAGGCGCAGGTCGTTTTCCATGCGCAGGCGCTCGCTGGCAGCCTTCTGCATGGTGGTATGGAACAGCTGGGTGGTGTTGCGCCCGGAGTCCTTGGCCCGGTACAGGGCGATATCGGCACGCTTGAGCAGGTCGGCCGGGGTGGCGCCGTGGTCAGGGATCAGCGCCACACCGATGCTGGGTGTCACCTGCAGGCGCTGGCCGTCCAGCGACATCGGCTCGGCCAGCAGTTCGCGCAGGGTGTCGGCCAGCCCGCGGACTTTCTCTTCGACCAGCTCGCGGCTGCCTTCCAGGCCGCTGAGCAATACCACGAACTCGTCGCCACCCAGGCGCGCCACGGTGTCTTCCAGACGCACGCTGGCTTCCAGCCGCGCGGTGATGATCTTCAGCACCGTGTCGCCCACCGGGTGGCCCAGCGAGTCGTTGATGTGCTTGAAGTGGTCAAGGTCGAGGAACAGCAGGGCGCCGCGCAGGTTGTGGCGCCTGAGCAGGGCGATCTGCTGGCTCAGGCGGTCCATCAGCAGGGCACGGTTGGGCAGGTTGGTCAGCGGGTCGTGGTAGGCCAGGTGGCGAATCTGTGCCTGGGCGTTCTTCAGCTGGCTGACATCGCGGGCGGTCAGCAGCAGGCAATCCACCTCGTTGAGGGTGATCGGCTCCACCGACACCTCCACGGTAAGGATATCGCCACGCTTGTTGCGCCCGAGCATCTCGCGATGATGCACCCGGCCACGCTCGAGCAACTCGGCCAGCAGGGCGCTGCGCTGCTTGTCGTCGGCCCAGATGCCGATCTCGTACACCGTGTGGCCGACCACGTCGGCGGTGCTGTAGCCGGTCAGGCGGCAGAAACCGTCGTTGATTTCCAGGTAGCGACCGCTATAGCGTTCGGTGATGGTGATGGCGTCAGGGCTGGAGTGGAAGGCCTTGGCAAACTTCTCCTCGCTGGACTTCAGCGCCGCCTCGGCGCGCTGCTGCTGGGTGATGTCGCGCAGGGTGGTGACGCTGCAAGGCTGGTCATCGACGGTGATGAGGCGGCTGGAAATCACGCAGGTCAGCGGTGCGCCATTGCGGTGGTTGACCACCACGGCGACGTTGCTCAGGGCCTGCTCGCGGATCACCCGCTCGATGCGTTGTGCGCGCTCGACTGACTCCGCCCACAGGCCGATTTCCTCGGCAGTGCGGCCGATCACCTGGTCGGTGCCCCAGCCGAAGGTCTGGGTGAACGCCGGGTTGATCTCGATGAACTGGCCAGTGTCCTGGCGAGTGACGCAGATCGGGTCGGGGCTGACCTGGAACAGGCTGGCGAACTTCTCTTCCGAGGCGCTCAGGCGCTGTTCGCGTTCCACCTGGTCGGTGATGTCGAGCAAGGTGCCAGCCATGCGCAGCGGGTTGCCCTGCTCGTCGCGGTACAGCCGGGCTCGGCTTTCGATGTAGCGCGAGATGCCGTTCTCCAGTTGTACCCGGTAGGTGATCTGGTAGTTGCCGGCAGGCCCTTCGCGCAGGCTGCGGTAGGCCTGGCGCATCGAGTTGCGCTCCTGCTCCGGTACCCCTTCGAAAAACGCGTCGAACGATTCGTGAAAGGGAATGGGCGGCAGGCCGTGGAGCTGTGCGGCCCGGGCCGAGCCGTAGAGCATGCCGCTGGGGATATGCCAGTCCCAGGTGCCCAGTTGTGCCGAGTCCAGGGCCAGGTCCAGGCGCTCCTGGCTGTCCTTCAGGGCCTGCTCGGCGCGCTTGCGTTCGGTAGTGTCGACGAAGGTGCTGATCAGGTAGGTCACGCCTTCCAGCTCGATGCCCTGGGTGCAGAGGATGCCGTCATGCACCTTGCCGCTGATGGCGCGGAACTGCACCTCGAGGATCAGCGGGCCACTGTTGGCCCGGGTCGATTCCAGCATCTGGTGGCGCTGTTCGGGGTTGACCCACAGGCCCAGTTCCAGGCTGGTCTTGCCGATCACCTGGCTGCCGGGCCAGCCGAACATGTCTTCGAAGTGCTGGTTGACCTCGAAGATCATGCCGTCGTGGCGGCGGGTGAGCAAAATGGCATTGGGGCTGAGGTGGAACAGGGTGGCGAAGCGTTTTTCCGAATTGATCAGCGCCGTTTCCCGCTCGCGCTGGCGGGTGATTTCACGGATCACCCCGATCATCTGCGGCCGGCCGTTCGGGTCGTGGGTCAGGCTGCCGTTGATCTCCAGCCAGTGCAGGCTGCCGTCCGGCCAGCGGATACGGTGGCGCATGGCCTGTTCTACCGGTTCGCCGTTGAACACTGCCTGGAACACCTGGCGTGTACGCGCGCGGTCTTCCTCGGGCAGCAGGTCGAGGTAGTCGACATCGGCGGGGAGCGGGCGCTGCGGGTCGAAGCCGAACAGGGCCTGGGTGCCCCGTGACCAGCTGACCCGGCCGCTTTCGATATCCCATAGCCAGGCCCCCAGCCGCGCGCCGTTGAGCGCGGCCAGCAATTGCGGGGCGTTCTGCCAGGCCTGCTCGGACTCCTGAGGGTCGGCCGCAGGTATGCGCGGCAGGCGCAAAAAGCGATTCGCTGATTTGGGCATCGGTACCAGACCTTTGGCGTGTGACGCGTCCTTGGAGGTGGCAATACCGGGCTGACGACCGGTCAGGCGGGCCCTGCGTGGCTGTCGAGCAGGGCCATGAATGCCCTGGCCGCGTTCGATAGCGTACGCTCCGTGTGCAAAATGTAGCCTAGCTGGCGTGACAGCTGTATGCCCGGCAAGGCGATGGGTGCAACCTGTTCGTCGAGCATGGTGCGCGGCAGCACGCTCCAGGCCAGGCCGATCGACACCATCATCTTGATGGTTTCCAGATAGTTGGTGCTCATGGCGATGTTCGGCGTCAGGCCCTGGCTTTCGAACAGGCGCTGGACAATATGGTGGGTAAAGGTGTTGCCGCCGGGGAACACGGCCGGGTGGCGGGCGACGTCGGCCAGGCTGACCGTATGGTTGTTGGCCAGCGGGTGCTCGGGAGCGGCGACGAAGTCCAGGGCGTCGTCCCACACCGGCACGGCCTTGACCAGGTGGTGCGGCTCGGGCGCCAGGGTGATAACGGCAATCTCGGCGCGGCCATGGAGGATTTCGTCGTAGGCCTGTTCCGAATCCATGAACTGAATATCCAGCGCCACTGCCGGGTATTCCCGAGTGAAAGCCCGCAATAGCGGGGGAAGGCGGTGCAAGCCGATATGGTGGCTGGTGGCAAGGGTCAGCCGACCACTCACTTCCCCGGTCAAATTGGTCAGTGCGCGCCGGGTATCATCAAGGACGTTGAGGATCTGGTAGGCGCGGGGCAGCAAGGCGCGTCCGGCCTCGGTCAGGGTCACCTCGCGGCCCAGCCGGTCGAACAGGCGCACATCCAGTTGCTGTTCCAGCCCGGCGATGCGCTTGCTGACGGCCGGTTGGGTCAGGAACAGGCGGTCGGCCGCCCCGGAAAAGCTACCGGTTTCGGCAATCGCGATGAAGGCGCTAAGGTTCGCCAGATCCATGGGTTTGTATTCCTGTTGGTTATCCAAAGCATAAAAATTATGAATTTGAGTTATTCAATTTAACCCCCTAGCATCGACCGCACAAGCCAAGGGGTCTTTGGCATAGAAAGACGCTGATGAGGAACAGTCTGATGGCTGGCAAAACGCTCTACGACAAACTCTGGGAAGCCCATGAGGTCAAGCGCCGTGATGACGGCTCGTCCTTGATCTACATCGACCGTCACATCATCCACGAAGTGACGTCGCCCCAGGCCTTCGAAGGCCTGCGCCTGGCCAACCGCAAACCCTGGCGCATCGACACCAACATCGCCACGCCGGACCACAACGTGCCGACCACGCCAGAGCGCAAGGGCGGTATCGAGGCCATCGTCGACCAGGTGTCGCGCCTGCAGGTGCAGACCCTCGACGAGAACTGTGACGAATACGGCATCGTCGAATTCAAGATGAATGACGAGCGTCAAGGCATCGTCCACGTCATCAGCCCGGAGCAGGGGGCCACCTTGCCTGGCATGACCGTGGTCTGCGGTGACTCGCACACCTCCACCCACGGCGCCTTCGGTGCCCTGGCCCACGGCATCGGCACCTCCGAAGTAGAGCACGTGCTCGCTACCCAGTGCCTGGTCGCCAAGAAGATGAAGAACATGCTGGTGCGCGTGGAAGGCCAGTTGCCTGCCGGCGTTACCGCCAAGGACATCGTCCTGGCCGTGATCGGCAAGATCGGTACCGCCGGTGGTAACGGCCACGCCATGGAATTTGCTGGCAGCGCCATCCGCGAATTGTCGATGGAAGGCCGCATGACCATCTGCAACATGTCCATCGAAGCCGGTGCCCGCGTAGGCCTGGTAGCGGTGGACGACACCACCGTTGCCTATGTCGAAGGCCGCCCGTACGCGCCGAAGGGCGAGCAGTGGAAGCAGGCGGTCGAAGCCTGGAAAGGCCTGGTTTCCGACGCTGACGCGGTGTTCGACACCGTGGTCGAGCTCGACGCTGCGCAAATCAAGCCGCAGGTCAGCTGGGGCACCTCGCCGGAGATGGTCCTCGCCGTCGACCAGCGCGTGCCGGACCCGGCTGCCGAGCCTGACCTGATCAAGCGTGGTTCGATCGAGCGTGCTCTCAAGTACATGGGCCTCGCCGCCAACCAGGCGATTACCGATATCAAGCTCGACCGCGTATTCATCGGTTCGTGCACCAACTCGCGCATCGAAGACCTGCGCGCCGCTGCCGAAATCGCCAAGGGCCGCAAGGTCGCTGCCAACGTCAAGCAGGCGCTGGTGGTACCGGGCTCGGGCCTGGTCAAGGCCCAGGCCGAGCGGGAAGGCCTGGACAAGATCTTCCTCGAAGCCGGTTTCGAATGGCGTGAACCAGGCTGCTCGATGTGCCTGGCGATGAACCCGGACCGCCTGGAGAGCGGCGAGCACTGCGCGTCCACCTCCAACCGCAACTTCGAAGGCCGTCAGGGTGCCGGTGGCCGTACCCACCTGGTCAGCCCGGCCATGGCCGCCGCCGCCGCGGTGACCGGCCACTTCATCGATGTCCGCGAGTTGATCCAAGGGAGCGCAGCATGAAAGCCTTTACCCAGCACACTGGCCTCGTCGCGCCGTTGGACCGTGCCAACGTCGATACCGACCAGATCATCCCCAAGCAGTTTTTGAAGTCGATCAAGCGCACCGGCTTCGGCCCCAACCTGTTCGACGAGTGGCGTTACCTGGATGTGGGCCAGCCTTACCAGGACAACAGCAAGCGCCCGTTGAACAAGGAGTTCGTGCTCAACCACGAACGCTACAAAGGTGCCAGCGTGTTGCTGGCGCGGGAGAACTTCGGTTGCGGCTCCAGCCGTGAGCACGCCCCATGGGCGCTGGACGAGTACGGCTTCCGCAGCGTGATCGCGCCGAGCTTTGCCGACATCTTCTTCAACAACAGCTTCAAGAACGGCTTGCTGCCGATCATCCTCAGCGACGAGGAAGTCGACGAGCTGTTCAAGCAGGTCGAAGCCATTCCGGGCTATCAGCTGACCATCGACCTGCAGGCGCAGGCGGTGACCCGTCCGGATGGCAAGGTGCTGCACTTCGAGATCGATGCGTTCCGCAAGCACTGCCTGCTCAACGGCCTGGACGATATCGGCCTGACCCTGCAGGACAGCGATGCGATCAAGGCCTTCGAAGGCAAGCACCGCGCCGGGCAGCCTTGGCTGTTCCGGGATGCCTGAAGTTTGCAGGTGACAGTACCGGCCCTTTCGCGGGCACGCCCGCTCCCACAGGGATGTCACCAACCCTGAGAGCAGCGCTGTACCTGTGGGAGCGGGCATGCCCGCGAAAGGGCCGGTACAGGCAGCAAGAAACCAAAAGGATCGAGACATGACCAGCACCCAGCACACCGATGTGGTCCAACGCCAGTTCGGCGAACAGGCCAGCGCCTACCTCAGCAGCGCCGTGCACGCCCAGGGCAGTGAATTCGCCCTGCTGCAGGCCGCGCTGGCGGGGCAGGGCCGTGCCCGCGTGCTGGACCTGGGCTGCGGCGCCGGTCATGTCAGCTTCCACGTCGCCCCGCTGGCCGCCGAAGTGGTCGCCTACGACCTCTCGCAGGCCATGCTCGACGTGGTCGCCAGTGCCGCCGCCGAGCGCGGCCTGGCCAATATCACCACCGAGCGCGGTGCCGCCGAACGCCTGCCGTTCGCCGACGCCTCGTTCGACTTCGTCTTCAGCCGCTACTCGGCCCACCACTGGAGCGACCTGGGCCTGGCCCTGCGCGAAGTGCGCCGGGTGCTCAAGCCGGGTGGCGTGGCAGCCTTCATCGATGTGATGTCGCCGGGCAGTCCGCTGCTCGACACCTACCTGCAAACGGTCGAAGTGCTGCGCGACACCAGCCACGTGCGCGATTATTCCGCCGCCGAATGGCAACGCCAGGTCAGCGAGGCTGGCCTGCATGTACGCAGCCACACCCGCCAGCCGCTGCGCCTGGAGTTTTCCAGCTGGGTCGAGCGCATGCGCACCCCCGAGCCAATGCGCGTGGCAATTCGCCAACTGCAGCAAGCCATGGGTGAGGAAGTACGGCAGTATTACCAGATCGAGGCCGATGGCTCATTCAGCACCGATGTGCTGGTGTTGTGGGCCGAGCGTTAAGAACTTTTCGGTGGGGCCCGCTTGGCCGCACCGCGTGATTGGATAGAGGAAAGCATGAGCAAGCAGATTCTGATTCTCCCAGGTGACGGTATCGGCCCGGAAATCATGGCCGAGGCGGTCAAGGTGCTGGAGCTGGCCAACGACAAGTTCCAGCTCGGCTTCAGCCTGGAGCACGATGTGATCGGTGGTGCCGCCATCGACAAGCACGGCGTACCGCTGGCCGACGAGACCCTGGAGCGTGCGCGCAAGGCCGATGCCGTGCTGCTGGGCGCCGTGGGCGGGCCGAAGTGGGACAAGATCGAGCGTGACATTCGCCCCGAGCGCGGCCTGCTGAAAATCCGTTCGCAACTGGGCCTGTTCGCCAACCTGCGCCCGGCCATCCTCTACCCGCAACTGGCCGATGCCTCGTCGCTCAAGCCAGAGATCGTTTCCGGCCTGGACATCCTCATCGTCCGTGAGCTGACCGGCGGTATCTACTTCGGTGCCCCGCGTGGCCAGCGCGAGCTGGAAAACGGCGAGCGCCAGGCCTACGACACCCTGCCGTACAGCGAAAGCGAAGTGCGCCGCATTGCCCGTGTCGGCTTCGACATGGCCCGCGTGCGCGGCAAGAAGCTGTGCTCGGTAGACAAGGCCAACGTCCTGGCTTCCAGCCAGCTGTGGCGTGAAGTGGTCGAGGACGTGGCCAAGGACTATCCGGATGTTGAACTGAGCCACATGTACGTCGACAACGCCGCCATGCAGCTGGTGCGTGCGCCCAAGCAGTTCGATGTGATGGTGACCGACAACATGTTCGGTGACATTCTGTCGGATGAAGCTTCCATGCTGACCGGCTCCATCGGCATGCTGCCTTCGGCGTCGCTGGATGCCGACAACAAGGGCATGTACGAGCCGTGCCACGGCTCGGCGCCGGACATCGCAGGCCTTGGCATCGCCAACCCGCTGGCGACCATCCTGTCGGTGTCGATGATGCTGCGTTACAGCTTCAATCAGTCGGCTGCCGCCGAGGCGATCGAGAAGGCCGTGAGCCTGGTCCTGGACCAGGGCCTGCGCACCGGCGACATCTTCTCGGAAGGCTGCCGCAAAGTTGGTACGCAGGAAATGGGCGACGCAGTAGTCGCAGCGCTGCGGAATCTGTAATCTCTCTGGCCCGCCACCCAAAATTCCCGGTGGCGGCCCACTTTTAGCAAAGGTGTAGTTGCGATGAAACGTGTAGGTCTGATCGGTTGGCGCGGTATGGTCGGTTCCGTGCTCATGCAGCGGATGCTGGAGGAGCAGGATTTCGACCTCATCGAGCCGGTGTTCTTCACCACCTCCAATGTTGGCGGCCAGGGCCCGAACGTGGGCAAGGATACAGCTCCGCTCAAGGACGCTTATTCGATTGAAGAACTCAAGACCCTCGACGTGATCCTGACCTGCCAGGGCGGCGACTACACCAACGAGGTCTTCCCCAAGCTGCGTGAAGCCGGCTGGCAGGGGTACTGGATCGACGCCGCCTCGTCCCTGCGCATGCAGGATGACGCGGTGATCATCCTCGACCCGGTCAACCGCAAGGTCATCGACCAGCAGCTGGACGCGGGTACCAAGAACTACATCGGCGGCAACTGCACCGTCAGCCTGATGCTGATGGGCCTGGGTGGCCTGTTCGAAGCCGGCCTGGTCGAGTGGATGAGCGCCATGACCTACCAGGCGGCCTCGGGTGCCGGCGCGCAGAACATGCGCGAGCTGATCAAGCAGATGGGTGCTACCCATGCTGCCGTTGCCGATGACCTGGCCAACCCGGCCAGCGCCATCCTCGACATCGACCGCAAGGTTGCCGAGACCATGCGCAGCGAAGCCTTCCCGACCGAGAACTTCGGCGTGCCGCTGGCTGGCAGCCTGATCCCGTGGATCGACAAGGAACTGCCGAACGGCCAGAGCCGTGAAGAGTGGAAGGCCCAGGCCGAGACCAACAAGATCCTCGGCCGCTTCAAGAGCCCGATCCCGGTCGACGGCATCTGCGTGCGCATCGGCGCCATGCGTTGCCACAGCCAGGCGCTGACCATCAAGCTGAACAAGGACGTGCCGCTGGCCGACATCGAAGGCATGATCAGCCAGCACAACCCTTGGGTGAAGCTGGTGCCTAACCAGCGTGAAATCAGCATGCAGGAACTGAGCCCGACCAAGGTTACCGGCACCCTGAACATCCCGGTTGGCCGCCTGCGCAAGCTGAACATGGGCTCCCAGTACCTGGGTGCGTTCACCGTAGGTGACCAGCTGTTGTGGGGCGCGGCCGAGCCGCTGCGTCGCATGCTGCGGATTCTGCTTGAGCGTTGATCGTTCCGGTCTGACCGAAAACCCGCGCTGGTGACAGCGCGGGTTTTTTTATTTCCGATCCATCCCGGCCGGCCCGGCTCTTCTCTGCTTTTGCTTTTGCTTTTGCTTCTAGGCGCGCGATAGTTCAGGCGCCGCCGATTGCGACTTCAGGAGGCCGAGCGAAGGGACTGCGGAGGGAGGTGACGGGCATGGATGCCCGTCAAGCGCTGAGGCCCCATGGATGGGGCCTGCAGCGCGTACTCCCGGGAGCAGGCCCGTAGCGAGGGGACCCCGGAGCGAAGCGTAGGGGCCGGATGATGGGAGCCGACGGTTTTTGGTTCCTTTTTGCCACGACAAAAAGGGACCCGCCGTAAGGGCGGAAAGGTGACTTGGCGCCACCATCGCGAATGAATGCCTACTCGATGGGAATGCCCGCATCCAAAAAGCAAAAAGCCAAAAAGCCAAAAAGCCAAAAAGCTTAAGCGACGGTTTTGATATGGCGAACAGTCCGTTTGCGATGGCGACGCTGACTCACCTTTTCGCCCTTACGGCGAGTCACTTTTTGCCAAACGCGGCAAAAAGTAACCAAAAAACGCTGCGCTCCCATCATCCGGCCCCTGCGCTGCGCTCCGGGGTTCCCTCGCGCCGGTCTTGCTCCCGGGAGTACGCGCTGCAGGCCCCATCCATGGGGCCTCAGCGCTTGACGGGCATCCATGCCCGTCACCTCCCTCCGCAAGACCTCTGCTCGGCCTCCTGAAGTCGCGAAGATCAAGATCAAGAGCAAGAGCAAGAGCAAGAGCAGCGCAGCTCTAGGTTTGGGCCAGCACAGACAAAACTCTACAATCCGAGTAAAGTGCCGCCCCCCGCCGTTTTCAGCAAAAGGATCCCTTCCATGACAAACCCTTTGGACATCGCCGTCGTCGGCGCCACCGGCAGCGTCGGTGAAGCCCTGGTGCAGATCCTCGAAGAGCTGGATTTCCCGGTCGCCACCCTGCACCTGCTGGCCAGCATGGAATCGGCGGGCAGCAGCGTGATGTTCGCCGGCAAGAAGCTGAAGGTGCGTGAAGTGGACAGCTTCGACTTCGCCCAGGTCAAGCTGGCCTTCTTCGCCGCAGGCGCCGCCGTCAGCCGCAGCTTTGCCAGCAAGGCGCTGCAGGCAGGCTGCACGGTCATCGACCTGTCCGCTGGCCTGGACGACGCCCTGGCCCTGGTGCCAGAAGCCAACGCCGAACGCCTGGCCGGCCTGGCATTGCCCGCCCGCATCGTCAGCCCGTGCTCGGCCGCGGTTGCCCTGGCCGTTGCACTGGCACCGCTCAAAGGCCTGCTGGATATCGAGCGGGTGCAGGTAATGGCCGCGCTGGCGGTGTCCGCACAAGGCCGTGAAGCGGTCAACGAACTCGCCCGGCAAACCGCCGAGCTGCTCAATGCCCGCCCCCTGGAGCCACGCTTCTTCGATCGCCAGGTGGCGTTCAACGTGCTGGCCCAGGTCGGAGCCGCTGATGAGCAAGGTCACACGGCCCTGGAGCGCCGCCTGGTCAGCGAGCTGCGCGTGCTGCTGGGCCTGCCGGAACTGAAGATTTCCGTGAGCTGCGTTCAAGTCCCGGTGTTTTTCGGCGATAGCTTCAGTGTGGCGGTGCAGAGCCGTCGCCCGGTAGACCTGGACGCGGTCAATCAGGCCCTCGAGGCGGCCGACAGCGTCGAACTGGTGGAGCGCGATGATTATCCGACCCCGGTAGGCGACGCAGTGGGCCAGGACGTGGTCTATGTTGGTCGTGTACGGCACGGTGTTGATGAAGACCAGCAACTCAACCTCTGGCTGACCACCGACAACGTGCGCAAAGGCGCCGCGCTCAATGCCGTGCAAGTGGCGCAATTGTTGATTAAACACATGCCGTAAAAGATACTGGCGAGCACTATTGTCCTGCTCCGCATGCAGGTTTCAGGACGCTTTATACAAGGGAAGAGGTCATGCTTCGAATTCGCAAACTGGTTCTGGCCATGGCTGCAGCATCGGCGCTGTCGTCGGGCATGGCGAATGCCCTGGGCCTGGGGGAGCTGACCCTCAAGTCGGCACAGAACCAGCCCCTGGACGCCGAGATCGAGCTGCTCGACGTGCGCGACCTCACCGCCGCCGAAGTGGCGCCGAGCCTGGCGCCGCCGGAAGAGTTCAGCAAGGCCGGGGTGGCGCTGCCGACGTACCTCGAAGACCTCACCTTCACGCCGGTGATCAACCCCAACGGCAAGAGCGTGCTGCGGGTTACCTCCAGCCAGCCGCTGCCTGAACCGGTGGTAAAGTTCCTGGTCCAGGTGATGTGGCCGCAAGGCCGCCTGCTGCGTGACTATAGCGTGCTGCTCGACCAGGCCAAGGCCCAGGGCGAAAAGCCGGCTGCAGGCAATGTCGCGCCAGCGGTGACCGCTGCCGGCAGCTATACCACCCAACGCCGCGACACCTTGTGGCAGATTGCCGCGCGCAACACCCAGGGTGGTTCGATCCAGCAGACCATGATCGCGATCCAGGCGCTGAACCCGGACGCCTTCATCGGCAACAACATCAACCAGCTGAAGGTTGGCCAGGTGCTGCGCCTGCCCGACCAGCAGCAGATCCAGAATATCGCGCAGGGCGAGGCGACCGCTGAGGTGGCCGAGCAGTATGCCGCCTGGCGTGAAGGCCGTCGCCTGGGCCCGCGTGCCCGCCAGCTGGACGCCACCCGTCGCGGTGCCGCCGAGGCAGCGCCAGCGCGTATCGCCCAGGGCGACAACCTGCGCCTGGTCAGCCCGGGCAACCAGGCCGGTGCCGACCAGGCCAAGGCCCTCAACGACAAGTTGGCGGTGGCCCAGGAAAGCCTGGACACCAGCCGTCGCGACAACGAAGAACTCAAGAGCCGCATGGCCGACCTGCAGAGCCAGCTGGACAAGCTGCAGCGTCTGATCGAGCTGAAGAACAACCAGCTGGCCCGCCTTGAAGCCCAGGGTGCGGCGGCGCCGGCCCAGCCGGTCGCCAAGCCTGCACCTGCCGCCGTCGATACCGCACCCAAACCGGCGCCCGCCGCCGAGGCCGCACCTGCCGGCCAGCCTGGCAGCCTGGTTGACGAAATCATGGGCAACCCGCTGCTGCTTGGGCTGATTGCCGGTAGTGCCTTCCTCGTACTGCTGCTTCTGCTGTTGCTGCTGGCGCGCAAGCGCAAGGCCCAGCAGGAGGCTGAAAAGCACCTGCGCATGGCGCGGGCGCTGGAAGAAGAGCAGGGCGCAGGCTTCGACAGCGATAGCGCAAGCTTCGATGGCGTCGAGGTCTCGGCCCCGAGCGTGACCCTGTCGCCGGCCGTGGTCGCCGCTTCGGCTGCCGCCGCCACCGCCGCGGAAAAAACATCGGCACCCGCAGTGGAAGCGCAACCTGAACCGCAAGCCGACCCCCACGCAGCGCTGCTGGCGGAGGTCGAGCAATGCGTGGCCGAAGGCCGCCTGAACCGCGCTGCCGACCTGCTGGAGCCTGCCGTGGCCGCCGCGCCGCAGCGTGACGACCTGCGCCTGAAACTGATGGATGTGTACGCCCGCCAGGGTGACCAGAGCGCGTTCGTCGAGCAGGAGCGCAAGCTGCCGGCCAGCGAGCCGAACAGTGCAGCTGTTGCCGGGCTGAAAGAGCGTTACCCGGCCATGCTCGGCCTGGCCGCTGCCGGCCTGGGCGCGGCGGCCCTGGCTGCCGAGATGGACGAGCAGTACGTGCAGGAGCTGCTGCAGGATCAGCCTGAAACGCCAGTGGTTGCCGACGTGGCACCCGAGGAAGAGTCGGCGTTCGAGCCAGAGGTGGCGTTTGAACCAGAGGCCGTTGCCCAAGTGGAGCCTGAGGCAGTGCTCGAGCCCGAAGTTGATCTGGATGCTGAGCTGGATGCCTTCGATGAAGTGCCGACCCTCGATGCGCCGGGCCTGGACGAGCAGGACCTGGACAGTGCCTTCGACCTGAGCCTGGGTGACGACCTGCCTGAGCAAGACCCGCTGGCGGCGCCGCTGCTGGACGAATCGGTGGCCCAGCAACCTGTCGTCGACGAGCCGGTACTGGATGAACCGATGCTGGAAACGGCTCAGCCGGAAGACGAGCCGTTTGCCGTGGACGCCGAGCTGCAGGCCGACGCCGACGCCGAGTTCGAGGCCATGCTGGCTCAGGCCGAGACACAGCCCGCTGTGGACCTGTCCGACTTCGACCTCGACGTCAGCGAACCGGTTGTCCCGGCCGCCACGGCTGCGGACGACGAAACCCCGGTGGATGTCGCCGCCGAGCTGGCTGCCTTCGACAGCGAGCCAGCGTTCGACCCGCTTTCCGAGTTCGACCTGCCGTCCGACTTCGATCTTTCGCTGTCGCTGGAAGACGATTCGCCGGCAGCCAAGAGCTTTGCCTCGGAGCTGAACGACGTCAACGCCGAACTGGACAAGCTGTCGCAGAGCCTCGAATCGCCGTCGCTGGAGCCGCACTTCACCAGCGAGGACGCGGCTGCCCAGCCAGAGCTCGAGCCACTGGACGACCTGGACTTCGACTTCTTCTCCGGTAGCGACGAAGTGGCCACCAAGCTTGACCTGGCCCGCGCCTATATCGACATGGGCGACAACCAGGGCGCGCGCGACATCCTCGATGAAGTGGTCAAGGATGGCGACGACAGCCAGCGTCAGGAAGCCGAGGACATGCTCTCCCGACTGGTCTGATGTAAGCAGGGCCGGCCTCTTCGCGGGTAAACCCGCTCCCACAGGTTCATCACAGGTCCGAATTCTGTGCGGGCCCTGTGGGAGCGGGTTTATCGAGGCGTCGAACCGCCGCGAAGAGGCCCTGAAAGGCAGTGCATATTCAACGGCAGCCCTACACGGCTGCCGTTGTCGTTATAATCCCCGCCATTCCGTACACCCCACAGGTTTCATGCTCTTGGACATCATCGACACCGCCGCCGCCGAGTCCGCGGCCGAAGGCTACTCCCGCATCGCCCTGGGCGTGGAATACAAAGGCGCGCGCTATCGTGGCTGGCAGCGCCAGGCCAGTGGCGTGCCCAGTGTCCAGCAGGCCCTGGAGCAGGCCCTGTCCAAGGTGGCCAACGAGCCGATCTCGGTGATCTGCGCCGGGCGTACCGACGCCGGCGTGCATGGCTGCGGGCAGATCGTGCACTTCGACACCCGCGCCGTGCGCGACGAACGCGCCTGGACCATGGGCACCAACTTCAACCTGCCCCATGACATCAGCGTGGTCTGGTCGCGGCCGATGCCGGCCGACTTTCATGCCCGCTTCAAGGCCTGCGCCCGGCGTTACCGCTACGTCATCTACAACGACCCGATCCGCCCGGCGCACCTGGCCGAGGAAGTCACCTGGAACCACCGCCCGCTGGATGTCGAGCGCATGGCCGAAGCCGCGCAGTACCTTCTCGGTACCCATGACTTCAGTGCCTTCCGCGCCAGCCAGTGCCAGGCCAAGTCGCCGATCAAGCACATCTACCACCTGCGCGTCACCCGCCATGGCCAGATGATCGTGCTGGATGTGCGTGCCACGGCCTTCCTGCACCACATGGTGCGTAACATTGCCGGTGTACTGATGACCATTGGTGCCGGAGAGCGCCCGGTCACCTGGGCGCGTGAGGTGCTGGAGGGGCGCAACCGCCGCGAAGGCGGGGTAACGGCGCACCCGTACGGGCTCTACCTGGTGCAGGTGGAGTACCCCGAGGAATACGCGCTGCCCAAGCGTTACATCGGCCCACACTTTTTGACCGGCTACGAGGCATTGGCAGACTGACGGGCGAAAAGTCATTTGCTAACATCCGGCCTTTCACCGTAACAAGCAGGGTTCGCTGTCCATGAGCAATGTTCGCAGCAAGATCTGCGGGATTACCCGCATCGAAGACGCACTGGCCGCTGCCGAAGCGGGCGCCGATGCCATCGGCCTCGTCTTCTATGCCAAGAGCCCGCGCGCCGTGGACGTGCGCCAGGCGCGGTCGATCATCGCCGAGTTGCCACCGTTCGTGACTACGGTCGGGCTGTTCGTCAACGCTTCGCGCTGCGAGCTGAACGAGATCCTCGAAGTGGTTCCGCTGGACCTGCTACAGTTCCACGGCGATGAAACCCCGCAGGACTGCGAAGGCTACCACCGCCCCTGGATCAAGGCCCTGCGCGTGCGCCCGGGCGACGACCTGGAGGCGGCCTGCCAGCTTTACGCCGGTGCCCGCGGCATTCTGCTGGACACCTATGTGCCAGGCGTACCCGGAGGCACCGGTGAAGCGTTCGACTGGTCGCTGGTGCCGGCGCGCCTGAGCAAGCCGATCATCCTGGCGGGCGGGTTGTCTGCCGACAATGTCGGCCAGGCCATCGCCCAGGTGCGGCCGTACGCGGTGGATGTCAGTGGCGGCGTGGAGCAAGCCAAGGGCATCAAGGACGCGGCGAAGATCGAGGCATTCATGCGTGCGGTGAAACAGGCGTGATGGCAGATGTGACGGCTGGCTGCGCGCCATCGTCCATAGCTTTCGCAGCCCTGCGGGGCAGCCGCCTGCGCCTGTGGCGGCAAGACAACACATTAGCGGTGGGGTGGCGCGCTGGAAGTCCCGGCGGCCGGTCCATCATCGTTTCATAAAAGATTTTGAGCTCAAGGGCAGGGCAGGGCCGGCGACACCGGCCCACGCCTGCCAATACTGGAGAAAGAAAGCATGAGCAACTGGTTAGTCGACAAACTGATCCCTTCGATCATGCGTTCCGAGGTGAAGAAGAGCTCGGTGCCTGAAGGCCTGTGGCACAAGTGCCCGGCCTGCGAGGCCGTGCTGTATCGTCCGGAGCTGGAAAAGACCCTGGATGTCTGCCCCAAGTGCAACCACCACATGCGCATCGGCGCACGTGCGCGCATCGACATCTTCCTCGACGCCGATGGCCGTGCCGAACTGGGCGCCGACCTGGAGCCGGTCGACCGCCTGAAGTTCCGTGATGGCAAGAAGTACAAGGACCGCCTGACCGGCGCGCAGAAGCAGACCGGCGAGAAGGACGCCCTGATCTCCATGAGCGGCACCCTGATGGGCATGCCGATCGTGGTCAGCGCCTTCGAGTTCTCGTTCATGGGCGGCTCCATGGGTGCCATCGTCGGCGAGCGCTTCGTGCGCGCGGCCAACTATGCCCTGGAGCACCGCTGCCCGATGGTCTGCTTCTCCGCTTCGGGCGGTGCACGCATGCAGGAAGCGCTGATCTCGCTGATGCAGATGGCCAAGACCTCGGCCGTGCTGGCGCGCCTGCGCGAAGAAGGCATCCCGTTCATCTCGGTACTGACCGACCCTGTGTACGGTGGTGTTTCCGCCAGCCTGGCCATGCTCGGTGACGTGATCGTCGGCGAGCCAAAGGCACTGATCGGCTTCGCCGGCCCGCGCGTGATCGAGCAGACCGTGCGCGAGAAGCTGCCGGAGGGCTTCCAGCGCAGCGAGTTCCTGCTGGAGCACGGCGCCATCGACCTGATCATCTCCCGTGGCGAGCTGCGCCCGCGTCTGGCCCGCCTGCTGGCGCAGATGACCGGCCAGGAAACCCCGGAGCAAGCGCGTGAGGCGGCTGCCGTCGCGTGATGAAACAACGATCCCTGGGCGAATGGCTCGCCTACCTCGAGCAGTTGCACCCCTCGGCCATCGACATGGGCCTGGAGCGTTCGCAGAAGGTGCTTGCCCGGCTGGCGCTGGGCAAGCTGGCGCCACGCGTGGTGACGGTGACCGGCACCAACGGCAAAGGCTCGACCTGCGCCTTCGTGGCCTCGCTGCTGCGTGCCCAGGGGCTCAAGGTCGGCGTGTACAGCTCGCCGCACCTGTTGCGTTACAACGAGCGGGTGCTGATCGATGGCCAAGAGGCCAGCGATGATGCCCTGTGCGAAGCCTTCGCCGCCGTCGAGGCGGTGCGAGGCGATATTTCCCTGACCTACTTCGAGATGGGCACCCTGGCCGCGTTCTGGTTGTTCTACCAGTCGCAGCTGGATGCCGTGGTACTGGAAGTGGGCCTTGGTGGCCGCCTGGACACCGTGAACGTGGTGGATGCCGACCTGGCCCTGGTGACCAGCATCGGCGTCGACCATGTCGATTACCTGGGTGATACCCGCGAGCTGGTGGCCTTCGAGAAGGCCGGCATCTTCCGTCAGGGCAAGCCGGCACTGTGCGGTGACCTGGATCCGCCTCGGCCGCTGCTGGACAAGGCCGCCGAACTGGCTGCGCCGCTGTTCCTGCGTGGTCGTGACTTCGACCTGGCCAGTGCCGATGGCAGCTGGAACTGGCGGGGTACTGCGGCTGATGGTGCGCAGGTAGAGCTGCGTGGCCTGCCTTTGCTCGACCTGCCCATGGAAAACGCCACGCTGGCCCTGCAGGCCTACCTGCTGATGGGCCTGCCCTGGGACGCCGGGCAGATTCGCCAGGCGCTGCTGGATACCCGCATCACGGGTCGCCTCGACCGTCGCCTGCTGAGCTGGCAGGGCAAGCCGGTGGAGCTGTTGCTGGATGTCGGGCACAACCCGCACGCCGCGGAGTACCTGGCCCGGCGCCTGGCGGCCCGGCCGCTGAAGGGGCGCCGCCTGGCGGTGTTCGGCCTGCTCGCCGACAAGGACCTGGACGGTGTTGTCGCGCCGCTGCAGGGGCTGGTCGACGACTGGGCAGTGGCGCCACTGGATACCCCGCGCAGCCGCCCGGCTGCGGAGCTGGCCACGGCCTTGACGAACGTCGGCGCCGCGGTGAAGTCTTATGCCAGCGTCGATGCTGCCCTTGAAGGGCAATGCGCGCAGGCAACGGCGGATGACCAGATCTTGCTGTTCGGTTCGTTTTTCTGTGTTGCCCAGGCACTGGAATGGCTGGAGCGGCACGCCCAGGAGGGTGGAGTAGATGGCAGTGCTGGATAAAGGGATGAAACAGCGCATGGTGGGTGCGTTGGTGCTGGTGGCGCTGGCGGTGATTTTCCTGCCGATGCTGTTCACCCGCGAGGACGAGATGCGTCAGGTGCGCGTCGAGGCCCCGCAGGCGCCGGCCATGCCAAGCCTGCCGGAAGTGAAGGTGGAGCCGGTCGCCGTGCCGGAGCCGCAGGCCATTGCGCAAGAGCCGCAACAGCCACCGGTGGTGGTGGACGAGTCCACCGCGCCGGCGAGCGCGCCCAGCCAGCCGATTACACCGTCACCGCAGACCCAGCCTCAGGCGCAGGTGCAGCCTCAGCCTCAGCCCGCCAAGCCGCAGGCGCCCGTGGCCAAGGTCGAGCCTCAGCCGGCAGCCAAGCCGGCCGCGCCGGCGGCGCCATCGAAGATCGACGTCAACGGCCTGCCGGTCAGCTGGTCGATCCAGTTGGCCAGCCTGTCCAACCGTGCCGGGGCCGAAAAGCTGCAGCAAACCTTGCGTAGCCAGGGTTACAACGCCTATATCCGCTCGGCGGGTGGCATGAACCGGGTGTACGTGGGGCCGCTGATCGAGCGGGCCGAGGCCGAGCGCGTGCGCGACGCCATCAACCGCCAGAACAGCCTCAAGGGCTTCGTGGTGCGCTTCCAGCCTGAACGCAGCTGAGTCTGGCTGACTCGGGCCTTGTAGGAGCGGCCTTGTGTCGCGATCGGGCCGCATGGCGGCCCCAGCGATTTTGGCTGTGTCCGAGACCCTTGGGGCTGCTGTGCGGCCCGATCGCGACACAAGGCCGCTCCTACAGAAGTGCGCATGCTAATCCACCCGACATTCCGCTTACTCCCAGCCCGCCGCTCTGTTAAAATGCGCCGCCTCAAACGTCTGCAGGCAGCACCGTGGCATTTACCTTGGTTGATTGGGCGATCATCGCGATCATCGCCGTCTCCACACTGATCAGTCTCAAGCGCGGCTTCGTCAAGGAAGCCTTGTCCTTGCTCATCTGGATCATTGCCGGTGCGGTTGCCTGGATGTTCGGTGGTTCGCTCTCGGTGTATCTTGAAAGCTACATCCAGACGCCGTCGATGCGCGTCATCGCCGGCTGCGCCATTCTTTTCGTCGCCACCTTGCTGGTGGGGGCCATGATCAACTTCCTCATCGGCGAGCTGATCCGCGTGACCGGGCTGTCCGGTACCGATCGTTTCCTGGGCATGGCCTTCGGCGCCGCGCGCGGGGCCTTGCTGGTGGTGGTGGCCATCGGGCTGATCAGCCTGGGGCCGGTTCAACAGGACACCTGGTGGCAGGAATCACGCCTGATACCACAATTTCTCTTGGTCGCCGACTGGTCGAAAAACCTGATCCTGGGTTTTACCGGCCAGTGGACACCCAGTGGGCTGATCGGCACTCCAGCTGATCTTCCGTTCAAGGAACAGTTGCTCGGGCCGGCAAAGCCCTGAGCGCTATTCACTCAAGTTTCGTCAAAGTAGGGGTTGCGTCGCATGTGTGGCATCGTCGGTATCGTCGGTAAGTCGAACGTCAATCAGGCGCTGTATGACGCGCTTACGGTCCTCCAGCACCGCGGCCAGGACGCTGCCGGTATCGTGACCAGCCATGACGGCCGGTTGTTCCTGCGCAAGGATAATGGCCTGGTGCGCGACGTGTTCCAGCAGCGCCACATGCAGCGCCTGGTCGGCAACATCGGCATCGGCCACGTGCGCTACCCGACTGCGGGCAGCTCGACCTCGGCCGAGGCCCAGCCGTTCTACGTCAACTCGCCATACGGCATCACCCTGGCGCACAACGGCAACCTGACCAACGTCGAGCAGCTGGCCAAGGAGATCTACGAGTCCGACCTGCGCCACGTCAACACCAACTCCGACTCGGAAGTACTGCTGAACGTGTTCGCCCATGAGCTGGCGGTGCGTGGCAAGCTGCAGCCGACCGAAGAAGACGTGTTCGCAGCGGTTTCCCACGTGCACAGCCGCTGCGTCGGCGGTTACGCCGTGGTGGCGATGATCACCGGCTACGGCATCGTCGGCTTCCGTGACCCCAACGGCATCCGCCCGGTGGTGTTCGGCCAGCGTCACACCGACGAAGGCGTGGAATACATGATCGCCTCGGAAAGCGTGGCCCTGGACGTGCTCGGCTTTACCCTGATCCGCGACCTGGCGCCGGGCGAAGCGGTATACATCACCGAAGAAGGCCAGCTGTACACCAAGCAGTGCGCCGAAGCACCGAAGCTGCAACCGTGCATCTTCGAGCATGTCTACCTGGCCCGCCCGGACTCGATCATGGATGGCGTGTCGGTGTACAAGGCCCGTCTGCGCATGGGTGAAAAACTGGCCGACAAGATCATGCGCGAGCGCCCCGAGCACGACATCGACGTGGTCATCCCGATCCCGGACACCAGCCGCACCGCGGCCCTGGAACTGGCCAACCGCCTGGGCGTCAAGTTCCGCGAAGGTTTCGTCAAGAACCGCTACATCGGCCGTACCTTCATCATGCCCGGCCAGGCTGCGCGCAAGAAATCGGTACGCCAGAAGCTCAATGCCATCGAGCTGGAGTTCCGCGGCAAGAACGTGATGCTGGTGGACGACTCGATCGTGCGCGGCACCACCTGCAAGCAGATCATCCAGATGGCCCGCGAAGCCGGCGCCAAGAACGTCTACTTCTGCTCCGCAGCCCCTGCGGTGCGCTACCCCAACGTCTACGGCATCGACATGCCGAGTGTTCACGAACTGATCGCCCACAACCGTACCACCGAACAAGTGGCCGAGTTGATTGGCGCCGACTGGCTGGTCTACCAGGACCTGCCGGACCTGATCGACTCGGTCGGTGGCGGCAAGATCAAGATCGACCACTTCGATTGCGCGGTATTCAACGGTGAGTACGTCACCGGCGATATCGACGAAGCCTACCTCGACCGTATCGAGCAGGCTCGTAACGACCTGGCCAAGGTCAAGAACCAGGCGGTCAGCGCGATCATCGACCTCTACAACAACTGATTTCGGGAGCGACGGCATGACGGATCAATGGGATGCCGGACGACTGGACAGTGACCTCGAGGGTGTCGGTTTCGACACCCTGGCGGTGCGCGCCGGTCAAAACCGTACACCGGAGGCCGAGCACAGCGAAGCGCTGTTCCTGACCTCCAGCTATGTGTTCCGCACGGCTGCCGATGCCGCCGCGCGCTTTGCCGGCGAAACGCCGGGCAACGTCTATTCGCGCTACACCAACCCGTCGGTGCGTGCCTTCGAGGAGCGCCTGGCGGCCATGGAAGGCGCCGAACAGGCCGTGGGCACCTCCACCGGCATGGCGGCGATCCTCGCCGTGGTGATGTCGCTGTGCAGTGCCGGTGACCATGTGCTGGTGTCGCAGAGCGTGTTCGGCTCGACCATCAGCCTGTTTGAGAAGTACTTCAAGCGCTTTGGCGTGCAGGTGGACTACGTGCCACTGGTCGACCTCGCCGGCTGGGAAAAGGCCATCAAGGCCAATACCAAGCTGCTGATCGTCGAATCGCCGTCCAACCCGCTGGCCGAGCTGGTCGATATCACCGCTCTCAGCGAAATCGCCCATGCCCACGGTGCCATGCTGGTGGTGGACAACTGCTTCAGCACCCCGGCGCTGCAGCAGCCGCTGAAGCTGGGTGCCGACATCGTGTTCCACTCGGCCACCAAGTTCATCGACGGCCAGGGCCGCTGCATGGGTGGCGTGGTTGCCGGCCGTGCCGAGCAGATGAAAGAAGTGGTGGGCTTCCTGCGTACCGCAGGCCCCACCCTCAGCCCGTTCAACGCCTGGATCTTCACCAAGGGCCTGGAAACCCTGCGCCTGCGCATGCGTGCGCACTGCGAAAGCGCCCAGGTACTGGCCGAGTGGCTGGAGCAGCAGGAGGGCGTGGAGAAGGTGCATTACGCCGGCCTGCCGAGCCACCCGCAGCACGAACTGGCCAAGCGCCAGATGAGTGGCTTCGGTGCGGTGGTCAGCTTCGAGGTCAAGGGTGGCAAAGAGGGCGCCTGGCGCTTCATCGACGCTACCCGGGTGATTTCCATCACCACCAACCTGGGTGACAGCAAGACCACCATCGCCCACCCGGCCACCACCTCCCACGGTCGTCTGACGCCGCAGGAACGTGAAGCCGCCGGCATCCGCGACAGCCTGATCCGCGTTGCCGTGGGCCTGGAAGATGTGGCCGACCTGCAGGCCGACCTGGCGCGTGGGTTGGCGGCACTGTGATCGAAATCCGCGGCGGTACGCCCGGCCATAACGGCCGGGTAGCCCTGGTGACCGGTGCCGCGCGCGGCATCGGCCTGGGCATTGCCGCCTGGTTGATCTGCGAAGGCTGGCAGGTGGTGCTCAGCGACCTTGACCGCCAGCGTGGCGCCAAGGCGGCCAAGGCCCTGGGTGACAATGCCTGGTTCATTACCATGGACGTTGCCGACGAGGCCCAGGTCAGCGCCGGGGTATCCGAGGTGCTGGGGCAGTTTGGCCGCCTGGACGCGCTGGTGTGCAATGCGGCCATCGCCAATCCGCACAACCAGACCCTCGAAAGCCTGAGCCTGGCGCAGTGGAACCGGGTGCTGGCGGTCAACCTCAACGGCCCGATGTTGCTGGCCAAGCATTGTGCGCCGTACCTGCGTGCGCACAACGGGGCGATCGTCAATCTCAC
This sequence comes from Pseudomonas asiatica, assembly GCF_040214835.1. NCBI lineage: Bacteria > Pseudomonadati > Pseudomonadota > Gammaproteobacteria > Pseudomonadales > Pseudomonadaceae > Pseudomonas > Pseudomonas asiatica. The sequence goes on from NZ_CP157874.1 coordinate 1,662,596, forward strand.
CTCCACCCGGGCGCGGCAGTCCGAGCCCGATACCGAGGCCTACGCGGCGAGCAAGGGCGGCCTGGTGGCCTTGACCCATGCCCTGGCCATGAGCCTGGGCCCGGAGATCCGCGTCAATGCGGTGAGCCCGGGCTGGATCGATGCCCGTGACCCGTCGCAGCGCCGTGCCGAGCCGTTGACCGAGGCGGACCATGCCCAGCACCCGACGGGCAGGGTAGGGACGGTGGAAGACGTGGCGGCCATGGTTGCCTGGCTGTTGTCTCGGCAAGCGGCGTTCGTCACCGGCCAGGAGTTCGTGGTCGATGGCGGCATGACCCGCAAGATGATCTACACCTGAGCCTTTTGCATATCCTGTACCGGCCTTTTCGCGGGTAAACCCGCTCCCACAGGTACTGCGCAGTTCTCAAGGCCTGTGCAGTACCTGTGGGAGCGGGTTTACCCGCGAAGAGGCCGCCACAGGCAACCGCACCGCTTTTGCGCTTTTCTGAAAAAAATTCAATGGGGCTATTGACTTAGCTTCGCCACCTGCGTAAATTTCGCGGCCTCAGCGAAGCAAACGCAACAAGCAACATCGCGAGGGTGATTAGCTCAGCCGGGAGAGCATCTGCCTTACAAGCAGAGGGTCGGCGGTTCGATCCCGTCATCACCCACCACTTCCTGAGATGTTCCTGGTGCTTCGGGTTTCGCAAGAGGCCGATAGCCAGAGAGGAACGCACTGCGCAGCGGTAGTTCAGTCGGTTAGAATACCGGCCTGTCACGCCGGGGGTCGCGGGTTCGAGTCCCGTCCGCTGCGCCATTTTTCAGTAACAGATGGGTGCCTGGCACCGGTCTGAAGCCACAAGGCAAGCGCCTTGGGCTGATCCCAGTTTCAATCGGGCGAAAGCCTGAACGATACGCAGCGGTAGTTCAGTCGGTTAGAATACCGGCCTGTCACGCCGGGGGTCGCGGGTTCGAGTCCCGTCCGCTGCGCCATCTTCGTTTCAAGGTCCCTTGAACACCTTGAAGCAAACACAAGAGAAGCGATCACGTTATCGCTTTTTTTGTGCCTGTCCTGAGGCCATCGCGCCGGAAGGGCAGACCCAGGTTTCAATCGGGCGCAAGCCTGAATGATACGCAGCGGTAGTTCAGTCGGTTAGAATACCGGCCTGTCACGCCGGGGGTCGCGGGTTCGAGTCCCGTCCGCTGCGCCATCTTCGCCTCGAGGCCCCTTGAACGCCTCGAAGCCACGAGAAAGCGACCTTCGGGTCGCTTTTTTCGTTTTTACGCCTGGCAATCGCCGCCCCTGACCCAGATTTACACGAACCTGACAGACTCTTCACCGATCAGCGGTTCCTGTGCCTGCCTGCTGTGTTGCACAATAGGCACCTTCTCGACTTACCCGGAATTCGCAATGACCAGATCTTCCGTCTTTGGTGCGCTCGGGCTGGCCCTGGTGCTGGCGGGCGTGACCGGTTGTTCCTCGAAAAAAGCCGCCGTCTACGAGCACGAGAACTTCGATGACTCGGGCACCTTCTCGCGCAGCTTCCCGGTGAGCGATGCCGGCTCCTGCGAGGCCGCCCGGCGCGCCTTGCTCAGCCAGGGCTACATCATCACCAGCAGCGGCGCCAACCAGGTGGTGGGCAACAAGAGCTTCCAGCAGAACAGCGAGAACCACCTGCAGATCAGCTTCAACGTCACCTGTGCGCCGGATGTGAGCGACGAGCAGCGTTCGACCATGTTCGCCAACGCCCTGCAGGACCGCTACGCCCTGAAAAAGTCCAACACCTCCGCCAGCCTGGGCGTTGGTGTACTGGGGTCGGTGTCGATGCCGATCGGCTCCAGCGACGACTCGATGGTCAAGGTGGCCAGCGAGACGGTGACAGCGGCGCAGTTCTATGACCGCTATTTCGCCCTGGTGGAGAGCTACCTGCCAAAGCCCAAGCCTAAACAGGAGAGCAAGGCCAAGGTCGAGGAGCCCGCGCCGAAGGTCGAAGCGCCCGCGGCTGCCCTGGGGCTGCCAGAGCAGGCCGCGGCAGCGCCGGTGGCACCGGCCCCGGTGGCGGCGCCTTTGGTTGAGGCGGCGCCAGCCCCGGCCCCTGTTGCCCCGGCCAGCGAGGCGGTAGCCGCGCCGGTGGTGGATGACAGCCAAGGCTCGCAACCGGTGGCCCCGCCGGCGGAGGCGGCACCGATCGAGGTGCAGCAGGAAGCCCAGCCTGCCGAGGCCGCCGAGACCGCTTCCCCCGCCCTTTGATAGCTTGCCTGTACCGGCCTCTTCGCGGGTAAACCCGCTCCCACAGGTACTGCGCAGTTCTCAACATCTGCGCAGTACCTGTGGGAGCGGGTTTACCCGCGAAGAGGCCGGTGCAGGCAGTCCATCCCCTGTTACAGACGCACCGCGATAACTTCCTGAACACCTGCTACGTTTACCACTCATAAGCTTGTCATCATTCCTTCACTCCACCTGCTTAGGTTGAAGGCGACACCGATAAAGATCATGAGATGAGAGGACGCAGGGCTATGGACGAATACCAGGAAGAACTTCTCGAATTCCAGGCTTATGAACTGGACACCCCGGAACCGGCTGACGACGCTACCGAGCTCTAGCCCGCCCGCCGCTGGCTGCGGCGAAACTCCCCCGGTGTAAGGCCCGTCCAGCGCTTGAAGGCGCGCTGGAAGGCCTCGGCCGACGCAAACCCCAGCAGATAGGCAATCTCGCCAAAGGCCAGCTCCGTATCGCGGATGTAGGTTTCGGCAAGGTCGCGCCGTGTTTCGCTGAGCAGGTCGCGAAAGCGCGTGCCTTCCTCGGCCAGTTTGCGGCGCAACGTCCAGGTCGGCAGTTGCAGGTGCAGCGCCACTTCTTCCAGGTCCGGTTCACGGCCACCATTGAGCAACGGGCCCAGCAGGTGGGTGATGCGCTCACCCAGGCTGCGCACCCGCGTACGCTGCAGCATTTCCGCCTCGCACAGCTGCAGCAGGTGCTGCCAGGTGCTCGGGCAGTGCCTGGGGTTGGCCAGCTGCAGCGTGGCGCGGCTCAGGCGCAGCTGGTTGCCGTCGGCCGCGAACTGCACGGGCGCGCTGCACAGCGGCTGGTAGCGCGCGGCATAGGCGGGTGCGGCAAACTCGATGTCCATATGTTCGGCCTGCACCGCCGTACCGGCCAGGTCGGCAAGCTGGGCGAGCCAGCCGGCGAGTAGCGAATCGACCACGAAACGGTTGTAGGCGTTGTAGGGGCTGATGGAGTAGAAGCGTAGCCAGGCGCCCTGGGCATCTTCCTGAAAACTGGAGTGGCCGCGGTAGTTGGCGGCGTACAGCGGCTCGAAGCGCAACAGGGTGCGTGCCGCCTCGCCCAGGTTCGGTGCCTGGGCAGCGGTGACCCCGGCCAGGCCGGCATGCGCCAGGCGGCTCAGGCGCCCCATGTGCAGGCCCAGCGCGGCCTCGCCGCACAGTTCGATGGCGGCGTGCCCCAGGTGCATGTAGCGCGGGATCGACAAGCGCGCACCAGCTTCGCTCAGGCGCGCCGCATCCAGGCCATAGCGGCGCAGCAGCGGCTCGGGGTCGTGGCCCAGTTCGCGCAGGGCCTCGGTCAGCGGCTGGACAAAACCAACCGACAGGTCGCCCAGGCGCACGCGGGGGCGGGCCATGGGCTTACAACCACAGGTTCAGCAAGCGGGCGCCAGGGCTGGGGGTGCCCGCCAGCAATTCACCCGCCTGGTGGGCAAAGCCCTGGCCGTCGCTGCCCTGTTCCCAAAACTGCCCACGCATGAACACGCTCATGCTGCTGACGCCGGCCCCGGCCGCTTCGGTCAGGCGCTGCCAGGCCGCCTGTTCGCTGACTTCGCCGCGCTGCAAGGCCAGCCCGGCGCTGGCATCCTGGTGGCGATTGCCGCGCCAGGGCGCTTGCCAGCTGCCCTTGCCGCTGAGGAATACCGGGTTGGCGATCAGTTGTACCGCCTGTCGTGCCAGTTGCTGGTGGTTTTCCGGGTACCAGCTGTCACTGCCCACCAGCACGCCCAGGCGCCCCGCAGGGGTTTGCAATACTTGCAGCGGGTGCTGGCGGCCATCGTGTACATAGCGGCGCATTTCGCTGTCGGGGAACTGCTGGCGTTGCGGTTGGCCCAGCAGCGAGCCGTCACCGGCGAACACCACGCTGCTGTTGAACAGCGGGCCGCTACCGGCATGCAGCACACCCTGTTTCACGTAGGGGGCGGGCAGCACGATGGAGCCGGCTACCAGGGTGACGTTGAACTCCTTGGCCAGGCCACCGAACAGTTGCTGGTAGTCCGCAGCCATCTGCTCGGCTTTCATGCGCAGGTGCGCGTCGGCGCGCCAGTCGTCCCCGTCGGCACGGAGCATGGCCAGGCCATAGCGCAGCGGGTTGCTCAGTTCCAGCCATTGCAGGGCTTCGCTGCTTTGCGTGACCTGGTACAGCTCGTTCTTTTCTCCGCGTGCCCACAGCCAGGTACCGATGTGCTCTGGTAGCACCACCACCGTACGCGGGCTGACAAGCCCTTGGGTACGTGCCTGCTCCAGGTAGGCCGCGAGCTTGCGGTGCAGGCGTTGCAGGTTCTGGTAGTCGCCCGGGTAGAGCAGCGGTTCGACGCCGAGCAGGTTGCCGTGCTCGCCCGGCACGCCGTGGTTCAGTGCCAGTTCGATGCGCAGGTCGGACAGGTAGTGGCCTTCCGGGCGCTGCTGGGTCCAGAAACCGTAGCCGCAGAGGGCGGCGATCATCACCAGCGCCAGGGCGCTTGCCAGGAGTTTTCGCATGAAGCAGGACGGCGCCTTGGAAACGAGAGTTTCCTAGGGTAGTCGTGCTGTGCGCGAGGATCAATAACTTGTCAGTTTCGATCATTGAGCCCGTTCAAACGGCTGTTTAATGTCGCAGGCAGACAAACGACGGGGCCCGCCAGCCGGTGCGGCACCCGCATTCCGTGATCACGCCACCTGGGGACCTTTCCATGGCCGCCGACCGCTACCCGCACCTGCTCGCCCCGCTGGACCTGGGCTTCACCACCTTGCGCAACCGCACCCTGATGGGCTCGATGCACACCGGCCTCGAAGAGCGCCCGGGCGGCTTCGAGCGCATGGCGGCGTACTTTGCCGAGCGCGCCCGCGGTGGCGTCGGCCTGATGGTCACCGGCGGCATCGCGCCCAACGATGAGGGTGGGGTGTATTCCGGGGCGGCCAAGCTCAGCACCGAGGAAGAGGCCGACAAGCACCGCATCGTCACCGAGGCGGTACACGCTGCCGGCGGCAAGATCTGCCTGCAGATCCTGCATGCCGGGCGCTACGCCTACAGCCCGCGCCAGGTGGCGCCCAGCGCGATCCAGGCGCCAATCAACCCGTTCAAGCCCAAGGAACTGGACGAGGCGGGTATCGAGAAGCAGATCGCCGACTTCGTCAATTGCGCGGTGCTGGCCCAGCGCGCCGGTTACGACGGCGTCGAGATCATGGGTTCGGAAGGCTACTTCATCAACCAGTTCCTCGCCGCCCACACCAACCACCGCACCGACCGCTGGGGTGGCAGCTATGAAAACCGCATGCGCCTGGCGGTGGAGATCGTCAGCCGGGTGCGCGGTGCGGTCGGGCCGAACTTCATCATCATCTTGCGCCTGTCGATGCTCGACCTCATCGAGGGCGGCAGCACCTGGGACGAAATCGAGCTGCTGGCCAAGGCCATCGAGCAGGCCGGCGCGACCTTGATCAATACCGGCATCGGCTGGCACGAAGCGCGTATCCCGACCATTGCCACCAAGGTGCCGCGTGCGGCCTTCAGCAAGGTCACCGCCAAGCTGCGTGGCGTGGTGAACATTCCGCTGATCACCACCAACCGCATCAATACTCCGGAAGTGGCCGAGGCGGTGCTGGCCGAGGGCGATGCCGACATGGTCTCGATGGCACGGCCGTTCCTGGCCGACCCGGACTTCGTCAACAAGGCCGCTGCCGGCCGCGGCGACGAAATCAACACCTGCATCGGCTGCAACCAGGCCTGCCTGGACCATACCTTCGGCGGCAAGCTGACCAGTTGCCTGGTCAACCCGCGTGCCTGCCACGAGACCGAGCTCAACTACCTGCCCGTGCGCACCGTGAAGCGCATTGCCGTGGTCGGCGCTGGCCCGGCCGGCCTGGCGGCAGCCACGGTGGCGGCCGAGCGCGGCCACGCGGTAACCCTGTTCGATGGCGCCAGCGAGATCGGCGGGCAGTTCAATGTGGCCAAGCGGGTGCCGGGGAAAGAAGAGTTCCATGAAACCCTGCGTTACTTCCGCAACAAGGTCAAAAGCACGGGCGTGGACCTGCGCCTGAATACCCGGGTCGATGTGCAGGCCCTGGTGGACGGTGGCTACGACGAGATCATCCTGGCCACCGGCATCGCCCCGCGCACGCCGGCCATCCCCGGTGTCGAGCATGCCAAGGTGCTCAGCTACCTGGACGTGCTGCTCGAGCGCAAGCCGGTGGGCAAGGCTGTCGCGGTGATTGGTGCGGGTGGCATCGGTTTCGACGTTTCCGAGTACCTGGTGCATCAGGGCGTGGCTACCAGCCTGGACCGTGAGGCGTTCTGGAGGGAGTGGGGCATCGACACCCATCTGCAGGCACGCGGTGGCGTGGCCGGGATCAAGGCCGAGCCGCATGCCCCGGCGCGGCAGGTGTACCTGTTGCAGCGCAAGAAATCCAAGGTGGGTGACGGCCTGGGCAAGACCACCGGCTGGATTCACCGTACCGGGTTGAAGAACAAGCGGGTGCAGATGCTCAACAGCGTCGAGTACCTGGGTATCGACGATGCCGGCCTGCATATTCGCGTGGCCGATGGCGAGCCACAGGTGCTGGCGGTGGACAACGTGGTGATCTGTGCAGGGCAGGAGCCGCTGCGCGAACTGCAGGACGGGCTGGTGGCAGCGGGGCAGTCGGTGCACCTGATTGGTGGGGCCGATGTGGCGGCCGAGCTGGATGCCAAGCGGGCGATCAACCAAGGATCGAGATTGGCGGCTGAGCTCTGAGATCGCCGGGGCCGCTTTGCGGCCCTGTGGGAGCGGGTTCACCCGCGAATAGGGCTGCGCGGTGCATGGCACCGGCTGCGCCGGTGTTCGCGGGTGAACCCGCTCCCACAGGGGCGCAAAGCGCCCTCGGGATTTCACTGGTAAACTCGCAGCATGCTCCTCGACCTCCCCCAACCCCCCCTGCAGCCCCTGATCCTGCCCTGGCTCCAACAAGCCCAGGTAGAAGCCGCCATCCTGCGCCTGGACCTGATCGACCCGCTGATCAGCGGCAACAAATGGTTCAAGCTACGCCACCACCTGCAACAGGCCAGCGCCAGCAATGCCCCGGGCCTGATCAGCCTCGGCGGCAACCATTCCAACCACCTGCACGCCCTGGCCGCTGCCGGCAAGCGCTTCGGCTTCGCCACCGCCGGCCTGCTGCGTGGCCACGCCCAGGACACGCCAACCGTGCGTGACCTGCAGGCGCTGGGCATGGAACTGCATTGGCTGGGCTATGGCGGCTATCGCGCACGAAACCAAGCGGGTTTCTGGGAACCCTGGCAGGCACGCTACCCGGGTTGGCACTGCATCCCCGAAGGGGGCGGCGGGCTGGCCGGTGCACAGGGCTGCGCGCTGATCATGCAGCAGGCGCGCGCGCAGATCGCGTCACTGGGCTGGTCGGGCTACGACGCCTGGTGGCTGGCTGCCGGAACGGGGACTACCCTGGCCGGCCTGGTAATGGCCGAGGCGGGCGCACATGTGGTGCATGGTGCATTGGCTGTACCCAGGGACCATGGTGTGCCGGAGGCGGTAGCGACACTGGCCGGCGCGCATGGCTACCAGCTGCACGACGCCTGCCGTGGCGGTTTCGGCAAGTTCGACGCGGAGCTGCTGGCGTTCATCGCCGATTGCGAGCGGCACACCGGCGTGCCGCTCGAAGCCCTCTACACCGGCAAGGCCCTGCTGGCCCTGCGTGAGCAGGTCGAAGCCGGGCTGTTCGCGCCCGGCACCCGCCTGATCGTGGTGCATACCGGCGGCCTGCAGGGCCGGCGCGGTTACTTGTAGGGCAGCATGCGCAGCAGCGTGTTGTCGCGCTGCACATAGTGGTGATACAGCCCAGCCACAGCGTGCAGGCCGATCAGCCAGTAGCCCCAGCTGCCGATGCGTTCATGCCAGCCTTTGATGAACTTGGCCTGGTCCGGGTTCGGGCCGATCAGGTGCGGCAGCTCCAGGCCGAAGAACGGCACTGGTTTGTCGGCGGCGCTGAGGATCAGCCAGCCGGCCAGCGGCAGGATGATCATCAGCAGGTACAACGCCAGGTGCATCAGGTGCGCGAGGCCGGTCTGCCAGGCCGCAGGTTTGGGCACGATGGGTGGAGTCGGGCGGCTCAGGCGGATGGCCAGGCGCAACCAGACCAGCACGAACACGCTGAGCCCGAGCATGAAGTGCAGGTCCTTCATCAGGTTGCGTTCGACGCTGTCCTTGGGGAACAGGCCACGCAGTTCGATAAGGGCATAGACAGCGGCCAGCAGCACCAGCATCAGCCAGTGCAGGGCGATGGACAGGCGCGCGTAATGGGTCGCGGGGGTGGATGAAACCATGATTGGTCCTCGTCATCAGGTCGGAATGGCGCTCTTGCCGGCGCTCAGGAAGTACTGTAATGGCTACGGGGGAACAAATCTTTGCGCCAGGTCTGTGAAATTTGTGTTGTCTGCACCGGCCCTTTCGCGGGTGAACCCGCTCCCACAGGCACAGCGCTGAGCCAGAGACCTGTGCAGTACTTGTGGGAGCGGGTTTACCCGCGAAGGGGCCAGCCCAGACAACATCAGACATCGGGCAGATGCGGCCAATCATCAGCCACCAGAAACACCCGTTCAGCCTCCTGCCACGCCCCGCCAGCCTCTTGCGCCAACCTCACCAGCAACTGCGCCGGAGCCTGCCGCTCCAGCACGTGCAGCCACGCCGCAAACTGCTCCACCGCCCAGCACTCCTGCGCCTCGACCCGCGCCGGCGCCAGCCAGGCATGCCGTTGCAGCGGCTGCCATCGCTCACCTTCGCCCATGACCCAGTCCCGCCGCCGCAGCCAGCGCCCGCGCAAGTGCTGCGGGTTGGCGCCCTGTGGTGGCTGTGCATGCCCAGGCCACGGGTAGAACAGATAGCCACCCAGCCACACATGCGCCTGCACCTGCTCCACCCCCAGCCGGGCCAGCACCTCGCGGCTGTGCGCCCCTGTCGACATGGGCAGCTGGTGCCGCGCCAGGTGCGCCAGTTTGCTTCCCAGTCGGTCATGGCAGCCCGGCCCCAGCCAGGCGGCGGGGTCGTGCCCGGGATGCTCCGGGCCCAGGTACAGCTTGATGGCCAGTTCCAGGTGGTGCACACCGTCGCGGTCGCGCAGCACCACATCCAGCTCGCCCAGGGTGCGCCCGCCTTCGCGAATCGCCAGGTTGGCCGCCAGTAGTTCAATGCCCGGGGCCTGGCCCAGGGCGAATTGCCACAGCCGTTCGTAGTAGTGCCCCAGGCGCCGGCTGCCCAGCTGCGCCAGCCAGTCGCGCAATGGGCGGTCATCGTCATCCAGCGCCCGCAGCCAGTCTGCCAGGCGCTGTGGCTGGTCCGCCCACAGGCTGCCCGCCAGCGGGTGGCGCTGGGGGCAGGGCGGGGCGCTGAGCAACGGGGGCGACAGCAGGGCCCAGGCCAGGTCGCGCACGTTGGGGCGGCGTAGCTGCCGGGGCAGGTCGTGGAGCAGGGCGAATGGCATCATCCTGCGAGCATAGCCGGTTTGCCGCTACCCGGTGGTTTCGCCCATAATCGCGGCATAGTCACCCGCCGCAGAGCCTCGCAGGAGCCCCATGGAGCAATTTCGCAATATCGGTATCATCGGCCGCCTTGGCAGCTCGCAGGTGCTCGACACCATTCGCCGACTGAAAAAATTCCTCCTCGAACGCCACCTGCACGTGATCCTCGAGGACACCATCGCCGAAGTGCTGCCCGGCCATGGCCTGCAAACCTCTACCCGCAAGCTGCTGGGCGAGGTCTGTGACCTGGTCATCGTGGTCGGCGGCGACGGCAGCCTGCTGGGCGCCGCCCGCGCCCTGGCCCGGCACAACATTCCGGTGCTGGGCATCAACCGTGGCAACCTGGGCTTCCTCACCGACATCCGCCCCGACGAGCTGGAAGAGAAGGTCGCCGAAGTGCTCGACGGCCACTACCTGGTGGAAAACCGCTTCCTGCTGCAGGCCGAGGTACGCCGCCACAACGAAGCCATCGGCCAGGGTGATGCGCTGAACGACGTGGTGCTGCACCCGGGCAAGTCGACGCGCATGATCGAATTCGAGATCTACATCGATGGCCAGTTCGTCTGCAGCCAGAAGGCCGACGGCCTGATCGTCGCCACCCCCACCGGCTCCACCGCCTACGCGCTGTCGGCCGGCGGCCCGATCATGCACCCCAAGCTCGACGCCATCGTCATCGTGCCGATGTACCCGCACACGCTGTCGGGCCGGCCGATCGTGGTCGACGGCAACAGCGAGCTGAAGATCGTGGTGTCCAAGGACCTGCAGATCTACCCGCAAGTATCCTGTGACGGCCAGAACCACTTCACCTGTGCCCCCGGCGACACCATCACGGTGAGCAAGAAACCGCAGAAGCTGCGCCTGATCCACCCGCTGGACCACAACTACTACGAGGTCTGCCGCACCAAGCTCGGCTGGGGCAGCCGCTTGGGAAGCAGGGACGACTGATGCTCGATCCGGCGCGTAGTTTCGACATCATCGGTGACGTGCACGGTTGTGCGCTGACCCTTGAACGCCTGCTCGACGCCCTTGGTTACAAGCGTGTGGCAGGCGTGTGGCGCCACCCGCGGCGCCAGGCGCTGTTCCTTGGCGACATCGTCGACCGCGGGCCACGCATTCGCGAGGCGCTGCACATCGTCCACGACATGGTCGAGGCCGGCCAGGCGTTCTGCATCATGGGCAACCACGAGTACAACGCGCTGGGCTGGGTTACCCCGGCACTACCTGGCAGCGGCAAGGCCTTCGTGCGCGAGCATACGCCGCGCCACGCCCGGTTGATCGACGAAACCCTGACCCAGTTTGCCCACCACCCCGCTGACTGGCACGACTTCGTCAACTGGTTCTACGAATTGCCGCTGTTCGTCGACGCCGGGCGCTTCCGCCTGGTGCATGCCTGCTGGGACCCGCGGCTGATCGAGCCACTGCGCCAGCAGTACCCCGACGGGCGCATCGACGAGCACTTCATCCAGGCTTCGGCGGTGAGCGGCAGCTTTGCCGCCACCGTGTGCAACCGCTTGCTGCGCGGCACCGACATGCGCCTGCCGGACGGCCTGACCCTCACCGGTGGAGACGGCCTGACCCGTGCCTTCTTCCGTACCAAGTTCTGGGAAGAAGACCCGCAAACCTACGGCGACATCGTGTTCCAGCCTGACGCCCTGCCCGCGGAAGTGGCCAGCACCCCGCTCAGTCACAGCCAGAAGAACGCCTTGCTGCGCTATGCCGAAGACGAGCCCATGCTGTTCGTCGGCCATTACTGGCGCAGCGGCCGCCCGGCGCCGATCCGCGCCAACCTGGCCTGCCTGGACTACAGCGCCGTGCTCTACGGCAAGCTGGCTGCCTACCGGCTGGATGATGAAACCCGCATCGACCCGCACAAGTTCGTCTGGGTCGATGTCGACCGCCCACAGGCCAACCAATGAACATTATCGAAGTGATGCGCCTGCCGCTGTCGGTCGACCTCAGCGGCTTCGTTCACCTGCTGCAGCGCCTGCAGGTGCCGCACCGGGTCAGCGAGGAGGGCGATGCCCAGGTGCTCTGGGCCCCCGACACCCTGGCCGCAGACGTCCGCGAACTCTACCAGCGCTACCCCGACGGCAACGCCGACCTGCCAGCCACCACCGATCCTGTGGGAGCGGGCGAGCCCGCGAAAGGGCCCTCCCTGGCGGAACAGGCCCGCGCCTGCAAGATCACCACCCTGACCCTGCTGCTGTGCTTCATCGTCGCCGGCCTCACCGGCCTGGGCGACAACTTCACCACCATCAGCTGGTTCACCTTCCTCGATTTCCGCGTCCAGGGCGACTACCTGTACTTCAGCCCGCTGGCGCAAAGCCTGGACGAAGGCCAGTGGTGGCGCCTGGTATCGCCCATGCTGCTGCATTTCGGCGTGCTGCACCTGGCCATGAACAGCCTGTGGTACTGGGAACTGGGCAAACGCATCGAATTGCGCCAAGGCCCGTGGGCGCTGCTGGGCCTGACCCTGCTGTTCAGCCTGGTGTCCAACCTGGCCCAGCACTACAGCAGCGGGCCGAGCCTGTTCGGCGGCCTTTCCGGCGTGCTGTACGGCCTGCTCGGGCACATCTGGCTGTACCAGTGGCTGGCACCCGACCGTTACTTCAACCTGCCCAAGGGCGTGCTGGTGATGATGCTCATCTGGCTGGTGGTGTGCATGAGCGGCGTGATCGACACCCTGGGCCTTGGCCAGATCGCCAACGCCGCCCACGTCGGCGGGCTGCTCATCGGATGCCTGACCGGGCTCTTGGGTGGGGCGCTGGCCCGGCGTAAACTGTCGGCTTGAATCAGGAGACACTATGTCCACTTTCGCGCAAATGATTGAAAACATCACCCCGGAAATCTACGAGAGCCTGAAACTGGCCGTGGAAATCGGCAAATGGTCGGATGGCCGCAAGCTCACTGCCGAGCAGAAAGAGCTGTCGCTGCAGGCGGTAATCGCCTGGGAGATGAAAAACCTGCCCGAAGACCAGCGTACCGGCTACATGGGCCCGCAGGAATGCGCCTCGAAGTCCGCGCCGATCGCCAACATTCTGTTCAAGTCGGACTCGGTACATTGATCGAACTCGCTCGTGGCTCGTTGAGCAAGATGGCGGTAAGCCTGCAGGCGCCAGTGGTGCAGTACAGCTTCCGTCTGGATGACACGCAGGTGCCGGTCAACCCGCTGATCGGCCAGCGCCTGCGCCTTGAATACATCGGCGCCATTCACTGCAGCCATTGTGGCAAGCGCACCAAGACCAGCTTCAGCCAGGGTTACTGCTACCCGTGCATGACCAAACTGGCCCAGTGCGACGTGTGCATCATGGCCCCGGAAAAGTGCCACTACGACGCCGGCACCTGCCGCGAACCGTCGTGGGGCGAACAGTTCTGCATGACCGACCATGTGGTCTACCTGGCCAACTCGTCGGGGATCAAGGTCGGTATCACCCGGGCCACCCAGCTGCCCACCCGCTGGCTCGACCAGGGTGCCAGCCAGGCCCTGCCGATCGTGCGCGTGGCTACCCGCCAGCAGTCCGGCCTGGTCGAAGACCTGCTGCGCAGCCAGGTGCCGGACCGCACCAACTGGCGCGCCCTGCTCAAGGGCGATGCCGAGGAGCTCGACCTGGTCGCCATTCGTGAACAGGTGTTCGACGCCTGTGCCGATGGCCTGCGCGAGCTGCAAGGGCGCTTCGGCCTGCAGGCGATCCAGCCGCTGGCCGACGCCGAAGTGGTGCAGATGAAGTACCCGGTCGAGGCCTACCCATCGAAGATCGTCAGCTTCAACTTCGACAAGGACCCGGTAGTGGAAGGCACGCTGCTGGGCATCAAGGGCCAGTACCTGATCTTCGACACCGGTGTGATCAATATTCGCAAGTACACGGCCTACCAGTTGGCCGTGCTCCAGTAAAAAGGACCTGCACATGCGTACCGAACAACCGCAAGTGATCTACCTCGAGGATTACCAGGCGCCCGAGTACCTGATCGACGAGACGCACCTGACCTTCGAGCTGTACGAGGACCACACCCTGGTTCACGCGCAGCTGGTCATGCGCCGCAACCCGGCACGCGGTGCCGGCCTGCCGCCACTGGAGCTCGATGGCCAGCAGCTGGAGCTGCTGCGCGCCTCGCTGGATGACCAGGAGCTGCAGCCGGGCGACTACCAGCTCGACGCCGACAGCCTGACCGTGCAGCCCAAGGCCGAGCGCTTCACCCTCGACACCAGCGTGAAGATCCACCCCGAGAGCAACACCGCACTGGAAGGCCTGTACAAGTCGGGCAAGATGTTCTGCACCCAGTGCGAGGCCGAAGGCTTCCGCAAGATCACCTACTACCTCGACCGCCCGGACGTGATGAGCACCTTCACCACCACGGTCATCGCCGAGCAGCATCGCTACCCGGTATTGCTGTCGAACGGCAACCCGATCGGCAGCGGGCCGGCAGACGATGGTCGCCATTGGGCCACCTGGGAAGACCCGTTCATGAAGCCGGCCTACCTGTTCGCCCTGGTGGCCGGTGACCTGTGGTGCGTCGAGGACAGCTTCACCCGCCAGTCCGGCCGTGATGTGACCCTGCGCATCTACGTCGAGCCCGAGAACATCGACAAGTGCGACCACGCCATGGTCAGCCTGAAGAAGTCCATGCGCTGGGACGAAGAAGTCTATGGCCGCGAGTACGACCTGGACATCTTCATGATCGTCGCGGTCAACGACTTCAACATGGGCGCCATGGAAAACAAGGGCCTGAACATCTTCAACTCCAGCTGTGTGCTGGCCCGTGCCGAAACGGCCACCGATGCCGCACACCAGCGCGTCGAAGGCGTGGTTGCCCACGAGTATTTCCACAACTGGTCGGGCAACCGGGTCACCTGCCGTGACTGGTTCCAGCTGTCGCTGAAGGAAGGCTTCACGGTGTTCCGCGATGCCGAGTTCAGCGCCGACATGAACTCGCGCACGGTCAAACGCATCGAAGACGTGGCCTACCTGCGCACTCACCAGTTCGCCGAAGACGCTGGCCCCATGGCCCACCCGGTGCGCCCGGACAGCTTCATCGAGATCTCCAACTTCTACACCCTGACCGTGTACGAGAAGGGCGCCGAAGTGGTGCGCATGGTTCGTACCCTGCTGGGCGCAGACGGCTTCCGCAAGGGCAGCGACCTGTACTTCGAACGCCACGATGGCCAGGCGGTGACCACCGACGACTTCATCAAGGCCATGGAAGACGCCAACGGCGTCGACTTCACCCAGTTCAAGCGCTGGTACAACCAGGCCGGCACCCCGCGCCTGGAAGTCAGCGAGGCCTATGACGCGGCCGCGCAGACCTACAGCCTGACCTTCCGCCAGAGCTGCCCGCAGACCCCGGACAAGGCCGAAAAACTGCCGTTCGTGATCCCGGTGGAGCTTGGCCTGCTGGATGCCGCAGGCAACGACCTGCCGCTGCAACTGGCCGGTGAAGCGGCGGCGCAGGGCACCAGCCGCGTGCTGTCGGTGACCGAGGCCGAGCAGACCTTCACCTTCCAGGGCATCCAGGCCAAGCCGCTGCCTTCGCTGCTGCGTGGCTTCAGCGCACCGGTCAAGCTCAGCTTCCCCTACGACCGCGACCAGCTGATGTTCCTGATGCAGCACGACAGCGACGGCTTCAACCGCTGGGAGGCGGGGCAGCAGTTGTCGGTGCAGGTGCTGCAGGAACTGATCGGCCAGCATCAGCGCGGCGAAGCACTCAAGCTCGACCAGCGCCTGATCAGCGCCTTGGGCACCGTGCTCGGCAACGACTCGCTGGACCCGGCCATGGTTGCCGAAATGCTCTCGCTGCCGGGTGAGGCCTACCTCACCGAAATCAGCCAGGTGGCCGACGTGGACGCCATCCACGCCGCCCGCGAGTTCGCCCGCCAGCAGATCGCCGAGCAGCTGTTCGACGCCCTGTGGGCGCGCTATCAGGCCAACCGCGAAGTGTCGCGCAGCACCGCCTACGTGGCCTCGGCCGAGCACTTCGCCCGCCGCAGCCTGCAGAACATCGCGCTGTCGTACCTGATGCAGAGCGGCAAGCCGCAGGTGCTGCAGGCGACCCTGGAGCAGTTCGAGCACTGCGACAACATGACCGAGCGCCTGACCGCCCTGGCCGTGCTGGTCAACTCGCCGTTCGAGGCCGAGCGGGCCAAGGCGCTGGAAGCCTTTGCCGAGCACTTCAAGGACAACCCGCTGGTCATGGACCAGTGGTTCAGCGTGCAGGCGGCCAGTACGCTGCCGGGCGGGCTGGCGCGGGTCAAGGCGCTGATGCAGCACCCGGCGTTCACCCTGAAGAACCCGAACAAGGTACGTGCGCTGGTCGGCGCCTTTGCCGGGCAGAACCTGGTCAACTTCCATGCGGCGGATGGCTCCGGCTACCGCTTCCTGGCGGACCTGGTGATCGAGCTGAATGCGCTGAACCCGCAGATCGCCTCGCGGCAACTGGCACCGCTGACCCGCTGGCGCAAGTATGACGACGCGCGTCAGGCCCTGATGAAGGGCGAGCTGGAGCGGATTCTGGCTTCTGGTGAGCTGTCCAGTGATGTGTATGAGGTTGTGAGCAAGAGCCTGGCTTGAGTTTTCCGTAGCCTGAGCCGACCTCTTCGCGGGTAAACCCGCTCCCACAGGTACTGCACCGCTTTCATGGGCTGTGCAGGACTTGTGGGAGCGGGTTTACCCGCGAAGCTTTTGGAGCCGACAACAAAACATAACACCCCGCCCGTTGTGTTCCCGCAAATATCCCCGCTACGATCCCCTCAAGCTATTGCAGGCCTCTAGATCAGGCTTTTCGCAGTACCTGCAGTGCATTGACCCACCACACAAGAACACAACAGGGGGACAGTCATGAGGGAACAGAACAGGCGCTTTGCCTGGCCATTGGCAGCCGGCGCGGTACTGGCGCTGGGGCTTGGCGTGTGGGCTGACAGCGTGCAAGCCGCTGCCGCCGACGAGTATTCCACCGAATCGGCCAAGGCCAGCCAAAGCCTGCTGATCGACGCCACCCATGCCGGCAAGCGCCTGGTGGTGGTGGGCGATCGCGGTCATATCCTGTTCTCCGACGACCAGGGCAGCACCTGGACCCAGGCGCGGGTGCCCACCCGGCAACTGCTGACCGCGGTGTTCTTCCTCGACGACAAGCGCGGCTGGGCCGTCGGCCACGATGCGCTGGTGCTCGCCAGCAGCGATGGTGGTGCCACCTGGAGCAAGCAGTTCGAAGACCTGTCCCGCGAAGCACCCTTGCTCGATGTCGCCTTCCTCGACGCCCAGCACGGCTTTGCCGTAGGTGCCTATGGCGCCTTGCTGGAAACCACCGACGGCGGCCAGCACTGGCAGGATGTCGCCGAGCGCCTGGACAACCCCGACCAGCTGCACCTGAACGGTATCGCCCAGGTGCGTGACGCGGGCCTGTTTATCGTCGGCGAGCAGGGTGGCATGTTCCGCTCCGCCGACAACGGCCAGACCTGGGCCAAGGTCGAGGGCCCTTACGAGGGCTCGCTGTTCGGCGTGATCGGCACTGCCCAGCCGAACACCCTGCTGGCCTACGGCCTGCGCGGCAACCTGTTCCGTTCCACCGATTTTGGTGACAGCTGGCAGCCGATCGAGCTCAAGGCCGCACGTGGAACCCTCGAATTCGGCCTGGCAGGCGCTACGCTTGTCGAGGACGGTAGCCTGGTGCTGGTCGGCAATGGCGGCAGCGTGCTGCGCAGTACCGATGATGGCCAGACCTTCAGTGTCTACAACCGCGCCGACCGCATTGCCCTGGCCGGCGTCAGTGGCCTGGCCGATGGCGGCCTGCTGCTGGTAGGGCAGGGTGGCGTGCACCTGGCTGACCCGCAGGGTGCTGACCAGGAGGTGCGTCCATGACCAGCAGGGAGAGCATCACCATGCACCCGCATCACCAGGACAAGGCCACGCTGCTCGAACGCCTGATCTTCAACAATCGCCCCGTGGTCATCGCCCTGTGCGTACTGGTCAGCATCTTCCTGTTCTGGCAGGCCACGCAGATTCGCCCGTCCACCAGCTTCGAGAAGATGATCCCGCTGCAGCACCCGTTCATCGAGCAGATGATGGAGCACCGCAACGACCTGGCCAACCTCGGCAACACCGTGCGCATTTCGGTGGAGGCCGTGAATGGCGACATTTTCGACAAGGACTACATGGAGACCCTGCGGCAGATCCATGACGAAGTGTTCTACATCCCTGGCGTCGACCGTGCCGGGCTGAAGTCGCTGTGGAGCCCCAGCGTGCGCTGGAGCGAGGTCACCGAGGAAGGCTTCTCCGGTGGCGAGGTGATCCCCAACACCTACAACGGCTCGCAGGACAGCCTCGACACCCTGCGCGACAACGTGCTCAAGTCGGGCCAGGTGGGGCGCCTGGTGGGCAACAACTTCAAGTCCAGCATCGTCGACGTGCCGCTGCTGGAGAGCTACCCAGACCCGCAGGACCCGGGCAAGCAGGTGAAGCTGGACTACCAGCAGTTCTCGCACCAGCTGGAAGAAAAGATCCGTGACAAGTTCCAGGCGCAGAACCCCAACGTGAAGGTGCACATCGTCGGCTTCGCCAAGAAGGTCGGCGACCTGATCGACGGCCTGGTGATGGTGGCGATGTTCTTCGGCGTCGCCCTGGCCATCACCTGGGTGCTGCTGTACTGGTTCACCTGGTGCATCCGCAGCACCATCGCCGTGCTCATCACCACCCTGGTGGCGGTGGTCTGGCAGCTGGGCCTGATGCATGCGGTGGGCTTTGGCCTGGACCCGTACTCGATGCTGGTGCCGTTCCTGATCTTCGCCATCGGCATTTCCCACGGGGTGCAGAAGATCAACGGTATCGCCCTGCAGTCGAGTGACGCCGACAACGCCCTGACCGCCGCCCGGCGCACGTTCCGCCAGCTGTTCCTGCCGGGGATGATCGCCATCCTCGCCGACGCCGTGGGCTTCATCACCCTGCTGATCATCGACATCGGGGTGATTCGTGAACTGGCCATCGGTGCTTCCATCGGTGTGGCGGTGATCGTGTTCACCAACCTCATCCTGCTACCGGTAGCCATCTCCTACGTCGGCATCAGCAAGAAGGCCGTCGAGCGCAGCAAGCAGGACGCCACCCGCGAGCACCCGTTCTGGCGCCTGCTGTCGAACTTTGCCAGTGCCAAGGTGGCGCCGGTGTCGGTGGCCCTGGCGCTGGTCGCCTTCGCCGGTGGCCTTTGGTACAGCCAGAACCTGAAGATCGGCGACCTCGACCAGGGCGCGCCGGAGCTGCGCCCCGACTCGCGCTACAACCAGGACAACAACTTCATCATCAGCAACTACTCGACCAGTTCCGACGTGCTGGTGATCATGGTCAAGACCCCGCCGGAAAGCTGCTCGATCCACTCGACCATGGCGCCGATCGACGAGCTGATGTGGACCATGCAGAACACCCCGGGCGTGCAGTCGGCAATTTCCCTCGTGACCGTGTCCAAGCAGGTGATCAAGGGCATGAACGAGGGCAGCCTGAAATGGGAAACCCTGTCGCGCAACCCGGACATCCTCAACAACTCCATCGCCCGCGCCGATGGCCTGTACAACGGCGACTGCTCGCTGGCGCCGGTGCTGGTGTTCCTCAACGACCACAAGGCCGAAACCCTGGAGCGGGTCACTGCCGTGGCCAAGGCGTTTGCCGACAGCCACAACAAGGAAGGCCTGCAGTTCCTGCTGGCGGCGGGCAATGCCGGGATCGAGGCGGCGACCAACGAGGTGATCAAGTCGGCCGAGCTGACCATCCTGATCCTGGTGTACATCTGTGTGGCGGTGATGTGCCTGATTACCTTCCGCTCGTTTGCCGCCACCCTGTGCATCGTCCTGCCGCTGGTGCTGACCTCGGTGCTGGGCAACGCGCTGATGGCCTACATGGGCATCGGGGTCAAGGTGGCGACCTTGCCGGTGGTGGCGCTGGGTGTGGGCATTGGCGTGGACTATGGCATCTACATCTACAGCCGGCTGGAAAGCTTCCTGCGTGCCGGGTTGCCGTTGCAGGAGGCTTATTACGAGACCCTGCGCTCGACTGGCAAGGCGGTGCTGTTCACCGGGTTGTGCCTGGCCATCGGCGTGTGCACCTGGATTTTCTCGGCGATCAAGTTCCAGGCGGACATGGGGCTGATGCTGACCTTCATGCTGCTGTGGAACATGTTCGGTGCGCTGTGGCTGCTGCCGGCGCTGGCAAGGTTCCTGATCAAGCCTGAGAAGATGGTGGGCAAGGAGGGGGGCTCCATTTTCGCTCATTGACCGCAGGGAGCCGCTCCTGCAGGGGAACGCGTATCGGCAGGCTGATGCGATCCCTGTAGGAGCGGCCTTGTGTCGCGATGGGCTGCAAAGCAGCCCCAGGGCTATAATGCCAACTCATTTCAGATTGGTACCCCCATGTCCCCCCTCGCCACCGCCCTGCAGTCCTGCGACATGCTCCTGATCGACGGCCTGCACGCCTTCGACTTCACCTCCGATGAATCCGGCCTCACCATCGAATGCATGGACGGCCGCCAGCTCCGCCGCTGGTCCTTCCCCCCCGAGCAGATCACTGCTGCCATCGCCGTGGGTGACGAGTGGCAACTCGACGATGCCAACGGCGAGCATCGGCTAGTCTGTATGAGTGCCTTTCGTGCCCCGGATGATGACGAAGATGAATCGGATCTGGACGAGCCTGCTGACCGTTAGCCTGATGAGCATGACCCTCCACGCCCACGCCGCCACCTTGCTGGTGGGCAGCTACACCGATGGCGCCAGCCAGGGCATCTACCGCTATCAGTTTGACGAAAAGACCGGCCATATCGACCCTGCGCCGCAGCAGGTAGTGAAGAGTGTCAGCCCTTCGTGGCTGGTATTGTCGGCCGATCAACGCCAGCTGTTCGCGGTCAATGAAACCCCGAACGGCCATGCCAGCAGCTTCAGCGTCAGTGCAAAAGGCGAGATCAAGCCCATCAACCAGGTGGCCAGCCAAGGTGACGAGCCGACTCACGCCAGTCTCAGCCAGGACCAGCGTTATCTGTTCGTGGCCAATTACGCGGTCAAGCCCGACCCTGGCGGCAGCCTGGTGGTAATCCCGGTGGCCAAGGACGGCAAGCTCAAGCCGGTGGTGCAACAGGCCCGGCACAAGGCGAGCGGGGTCAACCCCGAGCGCCAGGCCGGCGCCCATGTGCATTCGCTGGTGCTGTCACCCGACGGCCGCCACCTGTATGCCAGCGACCTGGGTGCCGACAAGGTGTTCATCTACCGCTACGACGGTGCCAGCGCAGACCACCCGCTGACGCCGGCGATCCCCGCGTCGGTGGACCTGCCGCCGGGCAGCGGGCCGCGCCACCTGTTGTTCGACGCCAAGGGCCGGCACGCCTACCTGACCCTGGAAATGAGTGCCGATGTGGTCATGTTCGATGTGCAGGAGGGCAACCTGGTCGAACGCCAGCGCCTGCCCCTGACCGAGAGCAAGGAAGCTGCGGCGAAAGCGGCAGGTGGCTTGCACCTGTCGGCAGACGGGCGCTTCCTGTATGTGAGCAACCGAGGCACGGCCAACGAGATCGTGGTGTTCAGCGTGGGCAAGCAGGATGGCCAGCTGACATTCCTGCAGCGCCGTTCGGTGGAGGGGGATCATCCCCGCGAGTTCGCCCTCGATCCGAGTGACAACTTCCTGCTGGTGGCCAACCAGAAGAGCAACCAGATCGTGGTGATCCGCCGCGATCCGCGCAGCGGCAAGCTGTTGGAGACGGTGCAGACGCTGAAGCAGGATGCGCCGTCGGACCTGAAATTCATCGAGTGATATCGATCGGCGTGATAATCGATACTGCCGCAATGAATTTTTGCCTGCGGCTTCGGCGGCGTAAGTTTGACCCAAGGCCCAAACAGGCCAACGTCAAACCACCGCCGTCGAGGTCAGCCCAGATGAACTTCAATCTCTTCCCGGTCATTGCCGCATCCGCCATTTCCGCTTCGGTCGTATTGCCGACGCATGCCCATGCCGACAGCAGCGGCAAGGCGTCTGCTACCCATAGCTACACCGAACAGTACCTGCGCCAGAGCGCCAACTTCCATGCGGCATTGAGTGGCAAGCACACCCACTGAATCCTGTACTGGCCCTATCGCCGGCAAGCCAGCTCCCACAGGGGTTGAGCAGGCCTCAGGTCCAGCGCCGTACCTGTGGGAGCTGGCTTGCCGGCGATAGGGCCAGTACAGGAAACAGGGTTCATTTGGCCATTACGGCCTTGAACAGCTCCGAAGCCAACCACCCCTCCAGCCAGCTCCGCACCCGCGGATAAGCCGCCTCGGCGAACCACTGCGGTTCGACCCCGGCAAACTGGCGCATCAGGGGCAGCAACGCGGCATCGGCAATGCGGCATTGAGTGGCAAGCACAACCACTGACTCAAGCCTGACACGGATCCTGTGGGAGCGGCCTTGTGTCGCGAAAGGGGCGCGAAGCGCCCCCAGGATTTCGGCGGTTTACCCCAGGATTGACGGGGCCGCTGTGCGGCCCTTTCGCGACACAAGGCCGCTCCCACAGGTGACTGTGCAATGCTGATAGTTGTTCATTTGGCCATGACTGACCTGAACAGCTCCGAAGCCAACCACCCCTCCAGCCAGCTCCGCACCCGCGGATAAGCCGCCTCGGCGAACCACTGCGGTTCGACCCCGGCAAACTGGCGCATCAAGGGCAGCAACGCGGCATCGGCAATGCTCGGGTGCGTGGCCAGCAAGTAGGGCCTGCCTGCCAGCAGGCCTTCGAGCTCCGCCAGCCAGGCCTCGGCCTGCTGGCGGTAATGCTCGCGGGTATGCTCGGGGTAGCGCTCGGCATACTTGTACAGGTTCACCTGCGCCTTGAACGTGCTGTCGTTGCGCGCAATCAGGGTTTCAGCCTGCTGCGCCGCCACAGGGTCGGCCTGCAGCCGCCAGTCCTGTGGGTCGTTTTGCTCCAGCGCCCAGCGCATGATGTCCAGGCTTTCTTCGAGCACCCCGGCACCGGTATCCAGTACCGGCACCGTGCCCTTGGGTGACAAGGCCAGCAGTTCTGCCGGCTTGTTCTTCATCGCTACCTCGCGAATCTCCACCTCGCACCCCGCATAGCGCAGGGCCAGGCGCGCGCGCATGGCCCAGGGGCAGCGGCGGAACGAGTAGAGGATCACCCGCACACCTCCACGTCACTCAGGCCATTGCCTTGGCGGCGTACCTGGATCTGTACCGGGATGCGTTCGTGCATTTCCTGCACGTGGGAAATCACCGCCACCTTGCGGCCCTGGGCCTGCAAGCCGTCGAGTGCATCCATTGCCAGTTGCAGCGACTCGGGGTCGAGGCTGCCGAAGCCTTCGTCGATGAACAGCGATTCGATGCGCAGCGTGCTGGAGGCCATCGAGGCCAGGCCCAGGGCAAGGGCCAGCGACACCAAAAAAGTTTCCCCGCCAGACAGCGAGTGCACCGAACGCAGTTCGTCACCCATCTCGGTGTCCAGCACCAGCAGGCCGAGGGCGCTGCCGCCGCGCTTGAGGCGGTAGCGGCGGGCCAGCTGGCGCAGTTGGGCGTTGGCGTGGTGCAGCAAAAGGTCGAGGTTGTAGCCCTGGGCGATCTTGCGGAACACATCGCCCGAGGCCGAACCGATCAGGGCGTTCAAGCGAGCCCAGCGTTGCCACTGCTGGTGGGCCTGTTCGATTTCCGCCGCCAGCGCCTGGTGCGCCTGTTGGCGACGCTGGTCATCGGCCTGCTGTGCACGCAGTTCGGCGCATTGCTGCTCATGGCCGGCCAGGCGTTCGCGCAGTTCGGTCAGGGCCTGTTCCAAGGCGTCGGCCGAGGTGTCCACGGTCATTTGCGCGGCATGTTGCTGCAGGCGTTGTTCACGTTCCTGCAGCAGCACGCGGCCCTGTTCGATGGCCTTTTCGGCGCCTTGCAGGCGCTGGCGCAGCTCATTGACCTGCGCATCCTCCATGCCCAGCAGGCGATCCAGGCCGGCGTCGTCCAGTTCCGGGTGTTCTGCGCGCCACTGGGCGATCTGGCCCTGCAACTGCTGGCACTCGGCGTCCAGCGCCTGCTGCTGCTGGGTGTTGGCCTTGAGTTCGCTGGCCAGTTGCACGCCTTGGGTACGCAACTCCTGCAGGCGCTGGGCAGTGTCGGTGTCGAGGGCGCGGGCCTGCTCCAGCGAGGCGTCCATGTGCTGTTGCCAGATCTCGGCGCTTGCATGCCCGCCAAGCAGTTCGCCAAGCGAAGCCTGGGCCTGTTGGCGCTGCTCGTCGAGGGCGGCAAGTTTCTGCTGCAGCTGCTGCTGGGTCTGCACGCGTGCCTGCTGCTGGTCGCGCAGCTTGTCCAGCTGGGCCTGGCGGGCTCGCTGTTCTTCCTGTTCGTCCTTGCGCTGCTCCAGTTGCTGCAGGCGTTGGGCGATCTGCTGGTCCAGGGCGAGGAAGGCATTGGCCGGGTCGTCGTTCAAGGCCTTGAGGGCCTCTTCGGGCAATACGCCGGCAAGGTCCGCGAGGCCTTGCTGCAACTGCTGCTCGTCGCTGGCCAGGGCCTGGTGCTGTTGCTCCAGGTGGCGCTGGGCTTGCTGTTGCGCCTGCTGGGCGGCCTGCAGTTGCTGGTTGAGACGGGCTGCATCTTTTTGCAGGGCGAGCAGGGCGCTCTGGCGTTTCTCGTCCTGGCCGATTTCTTCGTCCAGGCGCCGCAGCTGGCTGTCGAGCCAGGCACTGCGGGCCTTGTCGTCCTGCGGGGCCAGGGCCGGCCACAGGCTGTGCGCCTGCACCTGGGCCACCAGCGGTTGCAGCTGTTCGTCCAGTTGCTGCTGTTGCTGCTGGAAGTCCTTGAGCTGGGCGTTGACCACGCCCAGCTGGGTGCGCAGCTCCACCAGCTTGCTGTTGAGGGTTTCGACCTGCTTCTGCGCGGCATCTTCTTCGGCCTGGTCATGGCGACCCAGGCTTTGCAGCAGCGCTTCAGGCTGGTGGAACGGGTGCTCGGCGCTGCCGCACACCGGGCAGGGTTCGCCGTCACGCAACTGGCCGCGCAACTCTTCGACGCTGGTGTTGCGTGCCAGGCGCTGGCGTTCCAGCAACTGGCGGGTGAGGTTGAGCGCTTGCTCGGCGGCTTCCAGCTCGGCCTTGGCGGCGGTGCCTTCGGTAATCAGTTGCTGGCGCTGCTGCATGGCCTGCTGCTGACGCACGCGCACGGCCTCCAGCTGCTGGCGCAGTTCCAGTTCACGGCCATGCAGGCGTGACAGCTCTTCCACGGCGCGCTGCTGCTTGCGGTTGTCCTGCAGCATGCCACCCAGCAGGTCGATCTGTTCTGCCAGGGCCTGGGGTTCGGCCTTGGCTTCGCGGAACAGCAGCTCGAAGGCATCGCGCTCGGCCTG
Source organism: Pseudomonas asiatica (assembly GCF_040214835.1). Classification (NCBI taxonomy): domain Bacteria; kingdom Pseudomonadati; phylum Pseudomonadota; class Gammaproteobacteria; order Pseudomonadales; family Pseudomonadaceae; genus Pseudomonas; species Pseudomonas asiatica. The sequence continues at coordinate 1,687,665 of NZ_CP157874.1, forward strand.
CAAGTGCGCATTGGCCTGGCTGGCCTGGGCCTGCAGGCCGGGCAGCTCTTCACGGCCCTTGGCCAGGCGGCCCCCGATCAGCATCACTTGCTTCAGTTGCGGCAGGTAGGCGTGCCAGGCATTGGCCAGGCCCGCCAGGTGCTGGCTGTCGGCGAGCGCGGTGTCGATCTGCGCCAGTTGCTGCAGGCTGCGCTGCTGGTTGTCTTCCAGCTGCTGCAGGTGCTGCTGGCCTTCGGCGACCTGCTGCTCGGCCTGCTGGCCGGCGCTGCGCTGTGCTGCCAGCTCCTGCTCCAGACGGGCCAGGTTGTCCTGGGCGGCGAAGGCCTGGCGCAGGCGAGGGGCGTTCTCGCTGTGTTGGGCCTGGCTATCGGCAAGCGCCTGACGCGCGGCGTCCAGCGCCTGCTCAAGCTCGCTGGTGCGCACTTGCAGCTCGGCTTGCTGCTGCTGTTGTTCGGCGATCTTCGCTGCCAGCGGTGCCAGTTGCGCGGTCAGTGTCTGCTGGCGGTGGAACTGGTGACGCTGCGGGGCCAGGCGCTCCAGGCGCACAAGGTCCAGGCGCTGCTCAGCCAGTTGTTGCCAGCCCTGCTCGGCGGCCTGCAGCGCGGTGCCGGCTTCGGCGTGCTGGGCCTGCAGTTGGCGCTGCTCGTTCAGCCAGTTGCGTTGCTGCTCCAGCTGGCGCTCGCCGGCCTGGTCGGCCTTGAACTGCTGCTGCGCCTGTTCCAGGCGCTGGTCGAGCTCGGCGCGGGCTTCGGCGGCCATCGGCAGCAGGTGGCTGGCACGGTCCTTCAGGGCATTGTGGGCCTCGCCGGCTTCGCGTGCCTTGCTGAAGGCCCGCTGGCCCAGGCGGGTGTAGATGGCGGTGTTGGTGAGCTTTTCCAGCAGCTCGCTGCGTTCTTTGTCGTCGGCCTTGAGGAAGGCGCCGAATTCGCTCTGGGCCAGCATCACCGCGCGGGTGAACTGTTCGAAGTTCAGGCCCAGGCGGGCTTCGACCAGTTGTTTGTATTCGTTCTTGCCGCTGCCCAGTACCTGCTCGCTGTCCAGGTCATAGAAGCTCTGGCGGCTGTGCTGCAGCTTGCCGTTGGCCTTGTCGCGGGCGCGGTTGGCTTCCCAGCGGGCGCGGTAGCGGCGGCCATCGATGCCGACGAAATCGACTTCGGCAAAGCCGCTGCCGGTGCCGCGGCGCAGCAGGTTGCGCGGGTCGGAGGTAGGGATTTCACCGTCTGCATCCGGCACCTTGGCCTCGCGGCCAATGTCGTTCAGCCGTGGTACGGTGCCGAACAACGCCAGGCACAGGGCGTCGAGCAGGGTACTCTTGCCCGCCCCGGTAGGCCCGGTGATGGCGAACAGGCCGGCGCTGGCCAGCGGTTCGGCGGTGAAATCGATATCGACCGGGCCGGCCAGGGATGCCAGGTTCTTCAGGCGGATGGCAAGAATCTTCATGGCTGTTCCTCTTCCTGCTGCACGTCCTGCAACAGCAGGGCGAAGTCGGCCAGCGCCTGTTCGTCGGCGGGGTTGCCATAGGCTTGCTCCCAGGCGCGACTGAACAGGTCCTGCGGGGTCATCTGGGCCAGTTCGACAAAGGCCAGGTCATCGTCTTCGGCATTGTTGCGGCCGGCGTATTCGGCGCTGATGCGGATCAAGCGCACGGCCTTGCCTTCCAGTGCGGTTTCGATCTGCTGGCGCAGGTCGGGTTGCGGCTCATCCAGTATCACTCGCACCTCCAGCCAGGGCTGGCGGTTGGGGTCTTCGAGCAGGTCGATCACTGGCAGGTCGGCCAACTGCTCCAGCAGTTCGCCCAGTGGTGCCGGGCCGACCCGTTGCAGGGCCACGGCGCGCGGTACCGGGCGCGGTTCGACGCTGACCAGGCCGGTGCCGTCCAGCTCCACTTCCAGCACCTGGTGCGGGTAGTTGATTTCAGCGAACGACAGCGGGATCGGCGAGCCGCTGTAGCGGATGCGTTCTTCGCGGTTGACCTTCTGCGGCTTGTGCAGGTGGCCCAGGGCGACGTAGCTGATGGCCTTGTCGAAAAGCTTGGCTGGCAGCGCCTCGGCGTTGCCGATGATCAGGCTGCGCTCGGAGTCCTCCGACACCGCGCCACCGGCCATGTGCGCGTGGCTGATGGCGATCAGCGCCTGGTCCTTCTTGCGCTTCTTTTGCGCGGCGGCGATCAGCTGCTGGTGCACCTGGGTGATGCCTTGCAGGTAGTCGTCGCCCAATTGCGGGCCGGTCACCTCGGCCGGGCGCAGGAAGGGCAAGGCCAGGCACCAGGCGGCGACCTTGCCACGGCCGTTGGTCAGCGGAATCAGCAGGCGCTCGGCGTCCAGCTGGCCCTCGTCCAGCCAGTGCACACGGCCCAGGGCATGGGTGCGCAGGCGGCGCATCAGCGCCGCGGGCAGCTCGATGCGCGAGCCGGAGTCGTGGTTGCCGGCGATCATCACAATGTCCAGCTTCGGCTGTTGCTCGTGGGCCTGGACGATGAAGTCGTAGAGACGTTCCTGGGCTTTGACCGGCGGGTTGACCGTGTCGAAGATATCGCCGGCGATCAGCAGCGCATCCGGCTGGCGCAGGCGCAGCTGGCCGAGCAGCCAGTCGAGGAAGCAGGCGTGTTCGAAGTCGCGTTCCTGGCCGTGCAGGCTTTGGCCCAGGTGCCAGTCGGAGGTATGAAACAGACGCATGGATGACCTGTTGGTGTCGAGTCGAGCAAGCGGGGAAAGGGCGGTATGGTAACCCAAGCATGGGGCTAACAGGTGCTCGCCTGAAAGTGTGTCGGCGAACACCTGGCAGCCTTGATGCGATCACGCTTTCTGTAGGAGCGGCCTTGTGTCGCGAAAGGGCCGCAAGGCGGCCCCGGCGATTTTGCGGTGATGCGAAGATCCTGGGGGCGCTTTGCGCCCCTTTCGCGACACAAGGCCGCTCCTACAGGGGCTGCGCTTGTCTTGGGGCTGTGTAGTCAGTGCAGGGTGATATCCCCGGTTTGCCGGTGCAACAGCAACTCGGCCAGGGCCTTGGTCATCTGTACGTGATGCACCGCGTTGACCAGCATGTTGATGCCGGGCTCGCCGGCATTGGCGCAGATGTATTCGTCCAGCGAGTCTTCGATGCCGGCCATCAGCTGGAGGGTGTGGATCAGGGCGTCAACCGAGGGTGTGTCCTGGTTGATGGTGTAGAAGGGGCGGGCCGTTAGTTTTACGGGTGGATCGGGGACGATCTTTTTCATGATTCAAACCCTTTGCTTGATCAGAGAATGCCACCACCGCAACCTTCTCACGGGTTTAGGTGGCAGCCGTGCGCGGGGTGAGAAACCGAGGAAGCAAAGGAAAACTCGGCCAGACTGAAGTCTGCCCGCGCGCGGCCGCCATGAAAGCTGGCGGAAATTTGCTTATCGTCGGGTTCTCACACCCGGTCACCGAAGCGACCCGGAAACGTTATCCGTGAGGTGTTTCCCCGACAACAGCGATAGTTCGGCAGCGCGCGTAGGATAATTCCTAAGCGGGTTGATTCTGAAGCATTGGGTTGCAGGTTCAGAAATATCTTACGGTGGCACCGGCTACGCCGGTGTTCGCGGGTGAACCCGCTCCCACAGGTACTGCGCAAGGTTCTTGGCGTACGCGGTCACTGTGGGAGCGGGTTTACCCGCGAAGAGGCCTGCACAGGCAGCACATCACTTGGGATAGAGCGGCGGCAGGCTGCCGTTCTCGCCGGTCGGCAGCAATACCTGCTCAGCCGGCGGAATCGTACCGATCGCCCGCCACAAATCCTCACCCTGCCAATACTGCCCGCTCTCGCTATACAGCGCCCCGTTCAACCCATCCAGTGCATCCGACAACGGTACGAACCGCGCCGCCATCTCGGCCAGGGTCTCCGGCTGCTGGCGGGCCCAGGCGTCCAGCGCCTGGCGGGTTGCCTGTGGGTCGTTGGCCTGGCACGCGCGCTTGAGATCATCCAGCAAGGTACGCGGGCTCGGCCCGGCCTGCGCGGCGCGCAGCACCGCTGGCTGCGAGCGGGCGCGCCACCACAGGGCAAAGCCCAGCAAGGTGGTGAGGGCGAACACCAGGGTGGCCAGCTGCCACGGCCACAGCAAGCTGCTGGCACTGCTGTTGTCGCCAACCGGGGTGTCGGCGCTCAGCGCCGGGTTGTCCTGCACGTTCAGCGTGCGCGCCGGCAGGCTGCTGTGTTCCAGGTGGTCTTCGCGGGTGTTCCACCAGGCCACTTCCAGCGCCGGCAGGGCCAGCGTACCGCTGTGGGTCGGCACCAGGGCTTCGCGCTCTTCGCGGTTGGCGGTCATGCCGCGCTCGCTGATTTCATTGCGCAGCAACGGCTGGTCGGGGTAACGGCGCAGGCCGGTGATTTCGGTGGCTGGCAGCGGCGGCAACTGGGTGCTGGACAAGCCTTCGGCACGCAAGGTGATGTTGCGGGTCAGCGAGTCGCCAATCTGCACCTGCTGGTTGCCAGGGTCGGGGTTCCAGTGCTCTTCCAGGGTCAGGCTGCGGGCCGGTAGCCATGGCACGCCAGCAGGCCAGGCCGCGGGAATCGGCCGCACGGCCAGGCGCAATGGCAGCGAGCTGACCTGCACCTGGTGGCCGGCCCGGGCCGTGCCGTTGGCTTGTGGGGCTTGGTCCGGGCTGGCGGCGGCGGTGGCGGTGAAGGTCAGTGGCGGGATGTCGAGGGTGCCGCTTTGCTGGGCATACACGGCATAGCGGGTTTCGATCACGCCGTGGCGGACGCCGTTGATTTCCTTTTCATAGGTGCGCGATTCACCCAGCGGTTCGACTTTGGCGTTCTCCAGTTGCAGTGGGCTGAGGCTGCTGTCGTCGTACAGTGCCACCGAATGGTAGATGCGCAGGGTGAGCACGGCCTGGGCCTGGACGTAGACCTCGCTGCTGTCGAGCGTGGCTTCGATGAACACCTGCGAGGCACTGTCCTGGCGGCTGGCATCGGCCTGCAGCACTTGCAGTTCGATGGCCTGGCTGTGCGACTGGCCCAGTTGCAGTTCGGGGATGCGCAGGCTGCCGCTGCGCCGCGGCAGCAGGGTGATGATCCAGCGGGTGCTGGCGCGGGTTTCGCCGTCGAGGCTGTGCAGGCTGTTCAGCTGGCGCGTGCCGCGCACTTCGAAGTCACCCTCCAGCGCGCGCAGGTCGGGCTTGCCGAACTGGGTGACGTCCTGGCTTTCCAGGGTCAGCTCCAGGCTTTCGCCGGCTTCCAGGCGGGTACGGTCGACGCTGGCGCGCAGCAACGGTTCGGCCTGGGCCAGCACGGCCCACAGCAGACTGAGGAGAAAGACGCCGAAGCGACTCATCGTGGGGTTTCCTGATGCAATTGCTGTTCATACCAGAATTTGCGCCGCAGCAGCTCCGCCGGGTTGTCGGGGATCTCCCGCAGCCATTGTTCAAGGGCCTGGCGCTGTTCGGCATCGAGGCTGGTCGATACCGGACGCTGCGGCGGCTGGATGACGCTGTCATCCGCGCCCGCCTGGTTGCCGGGCGCTACCTGGCTGTTGCTGCTGCCTTCACCGGGCTGTTCGGCGCTGGCTTGTTCGTCGTTGCCGGCCGTACCCTGGGCCGGGCTGCTGGCCGAGCTGCTGTTGCCTTCGGTTTCGCTGCCGGGCGTGCCTTGGGCATCGCTGCTGGCTGGTTGTTCCTCGGCCTTGGCTTCGCGCTGTTGCAGCAGTTGCTGCACCAGTGCCTGGTTGTCCAGCGCCGCTTGCAGGTCGGGCTGGCGTTCCAGGGCTTGTTCGTAGGCGTCCAGGGCTGCTTCCAGTTCACCGCTATGGGCCAGGGCATTGCCTCGATTGTAGTGGGCGGCGGCAGTGTCGCCTTGGGAAAAGGCTTCGGCGGCGCCAGCATAGTCGCCCGCCTGGTACAGGGCCATGCCGCGCCATTGCGGGTCCTGGAACTGGCGCGCGGCGCTGGCCGGGCGGTTCTGCTCCAGCAGGCGCTGGCCTTGCTGGTCGGGGCGCAGCCACAGGTCACTGAACTCGAAGGCCTGGCTGGGCTGGGGCAGGGCCAGCAGCAGCGGCAGGCAGAACAGCCAGCCGCGTCGGCCGGCACAGGCGGCCAGCAGCAACAGCGGCAGCAGCAGCCAGTAACCCTGATCGGCCCAGCTGTCCAGTTGCAGGGTCTGGCCGTCATTGCGCCCGGCGCGCGGGTTGTCGAACAGGCCCAGGCCACGCAGGTCGAGGTCGTCGATGCGGGCATGCCGGTAGCGCCCGCCGGTGCCGTTGATGAAGCCCTTGAGGCTGGCGCTGTCCAGGCGTGGCAACAGGATGCCGCCCTGGTCGTCCTTGAGGTATTCGCCATTGGCCTGGCGCACCGGTGCGCCTTCGCGGCTGCCGATGCCCAGCATCAGCAGGCTCGGGCCCTGGCGGCCGAGGGCCTGGGCGATGCCTTGGCGCTCCGGGGCGCTGAGCGACGAGCCGACCAGCAGCAGGCGGCCCTGGCCCAGGCCGCTCTGGGCCAGCAGGGCCAGGCCTTTTTGCACGGCCAGGTCGGCGCGCTGGCCGGGTTTGGGCATGATCGACGGGTCGATCGCCTCGAGCAGGTTGCGGCTGGTGGCCAGGTCATCGGACAGTGGCACCAGGGTGTGCGCGGAGCCAGCGTAGACCACCAGCGCAGTCTGGCTGTCGCGGCGGTGCTCCAGCAGGTCGAGGATCTTGCGCCGCGCCTGCTCCAGGCGGTTGGGCGGGCTGTCCTCGGCGAGCATCTGCGGGGTCAGTTCGAGCAGGATCACCAGCGGGTCGGCCGGGCGCTGGCGGCTTTCTTCCACGCGCTGCCAACTGGGCCCGAGCAGCGCCAGGATCACCAGCACCCAGGCCAGGCCCAGCGCCACCCACGGCAGCTTGCTGGTGCTGCCGCTGCCACCGCCGAGCAGGACGCCATGGAACGCCGGCGGCAGAATCATCTGCCAGCGCCCGGCGCGCTTGCGCCGGTGCCATAGTTTGTACAGCAGCCAGGCGAGCAGGGGCACGGCCAGCAGCCAGAGCGGGCGCAACCATTCGGGCCACAGTTCGATCATCGCCGCCTCCTCAGGCGCAGGCGCTTCAGGCGCTGGCGCCATTCCGGGTGCGGTTGCAGGAAGCGCGGCTTGCGCAGCAGGCGGTGCAGCAGGTTGTCGGGCCATTGCACGGCCAGCACCAGCAGCACGCTCAGCAGCAAGGCCAGGGCCAGGGGCCAGGCATACAGGGCCTTGGCCGTGCGCGCCTGGGTCGGTTGCTGGGCCACCGGTTCGAGCTGGTCGAGGGTGTCGCCGATGGCGTCCAGTTCGGCGCCGTCATGGGCGCGGAAGTAGGTGCCGTGGGTGATGTCGGCAATTTCCTTGAGCGAGGCTTCGTCCAGGTCCAGGCTCGGGTTCAGGCCGAGCAGGCCAGGGGTGCCACTGGCTTCGGGGTTGGCACCGATGCCGATGGTGTAGATGCGCACGCCTTCCTGGGCGGCCAGGCGGGCGGCGGTCAGCGGGTGGATCTGCCCGCCGTTGTTGGCGCCGTCGGTGATCAGCACCAGCACCCGGCTTTGTGCCGGGCGTTGACGCAGGCGCTTGACCGCCAGGCCAATGGCATCGCCAATGGCGGTGTTCTTGCCGGCGATGCCGATCTGCGCTTCGTCGAGGAAGGTGCGCACGGTGCGCCGGTCGAAAGTGAGCGGCGCCTGCAGGTAGGCCTGGCTGCCGAACAGGATCAGGCCGACGCGGTCGCCTTCGCGGTCCTGCAGAAAGTCGCCGAGCAGCGCCTTGACCAGGTCGAGGCGGCTGATTTCTTCGTTCTGCCACTGCATGTCGGGGAAGTCCATCGACCCGGACACATCCACCGCCACCAGCAGGTCGCGGCCGCTGGCAGCCACTGGCACCGGCTCGCCCAACCATTGCGGGCGGGCGGCGGCGCACAGCAGCAACAGCCAGATGACGACAAAGGGCGCCTGCTGGCGCCAGGTCGGCAGGTTGAGCCGCGCGCGGCGCCCGGCCAGGCCTTCCAGTTCGTCGAGAAAGCCCACCTTGAGCACCGGTTCGCCGCTGTCGGCGGCCGGCAGCACCAGGCGCGCCAGCCACGGCAGCGGCAACAGGGCGAAGACCCACGGCCAGGCCAGTTCAAACATGCTTGCGAATCCAGGTTTCGACGGCTTGGCTGAGCCCGGCGATGGCCTTGTCGTCGAGCTTGCACTCGGGTTTGTAGGCGCCTTCGACCAGTACCATCCAGCGGGTCAGGCCGGCGGCCGGGCAGCGGTTGTCGAGAAACGCCAGCCACTGGCGGCCGTTGAGGGTGTGGCTGTTGGCGCCCGGGTAGTGGCTGCGGCACAGGCGCTTGAGCAGGGCGTTGATCTGTTGCAGCCAGGCCCCGGCCGGGGCGCCGTCGTAGGGGCGCGGCAGGCGCGCCAGTTCGGCCAGCGCTTCCACGCGCACCGGGTCCAAGGGTTGTTCGGCACGCACGATGCGGCGTTTGCCCGGGCGCCAGTGGCGCACCCGCCACAGGCCCCAGGCCAGCAGCGGCAGCACGGCCAGCAGCAGCCACCAGCCGGGTGCCGGTGGCCACAGGCCGATCGGCGCGGGGGCGATCAGCGGCTGCAGTTGGTCAAGCGGGTTCATTGGCCGCTGCTCTTCATGACGCGCTCCGTGGCCGCTGGGCGTTCAGGTACTCGCGCAGTTGCTCGATCATTTCGCTTTGGGTGCTCAGTGGCATCAGCAGCACGCGCAGCTTTTGCGCCATCAGCTCCCAGCGCTCGATGCGCGCTTCGGCCTGCTGGCGGTAGGCCTGGCGCAGGTTGGCGTCCAGGGTGTCGAGCTCCAGCTGCGCGCTGCGCTGGGCGAAGCGCAGCAGGCCGGCGGCGGGCAGGGCGTGGTCGAGCGGGTCGGACACCGGCATCAGCAGCAGGTCGCAATGGCGCGAGAGCATGGCCAGGTGCTGCTCCACCTGGGCAGTGAGCGAGCGCTCATCGCAGATCACGATGGCCAGGCTGCCGGGGCGCAGCACTTCGCGGGCGCGGCGCAGGGCCAGGCCCAGGCTGTCGGCCCCGGGCGTGGCCTCGGTGTGCAGCGCCTGGTTGACCTTGGCCAGGCGGTTGAGCAGTTGCAGCAGGCTCTGCTTGCTGCGCCGGGGCTTGATTTCGTGGTGTTCGTTGTCGCCGAACACCAACCCGCCGATGCGGTCGTTGTGGCCCAGCGCGGCCCAGCCGAACAGCGCGGCGGCCTGGGCGGCCAGCACCGACTTGAACATCAGCCCCGAGCCGAAGAACAGCCGTTGGCTCTGCTCGACAAGGATGAAGATGGGCCGTTCGCGCTCTTCGTGGAACAGCTTGGTGTGCGGTTCCTGGGTACGCGCGGTGACCCGCCAGTCGATGTTGCGCACATCGTCGCCGGCCTGGTAAACGCGCACCTGGTCGAAGTCCACGCCGCGCCCGCGAAGCTTGGAGTGGTGCAGGCCCACCAGCGGGCTGCGTTGGCCGGGCCGGGAAAACAGCTGGATTTCGCGCACGCGGTGGCGCATGTCGATCAGCTCGGCAAGGCCGATGCGGATGCCGGGTTCGGCCAGCGACGCGGTGGGCATGGGCTCAGGCAACGGCGACGACGTCGAGGATGCGCTGGACCACGCGGTCCTGGTCGATCCCTGCCGCCTCGGCCTCGAACGAGAGGATGATGCGGTGGCGCAGTACGTCGAACAGCACCGCCTGGATGTCTTCGGGGCTGACGAAATCGCGCCCGGCCAGCCAGGCGTGGGCGCGCGCGCAGCGGTCCAGCGAAATGGAACCACGCGGGCTGGCGCCGTAGGCGATCCAGTCGGCCAGTTCGGCGTCGAACTTGGCTGGGGTGCGGGTGGCCATCACCAGTTGCACCAGGTATTCCTCCACCGCGTCGGCCATGTACAGGCCGAGGATTTCCTTGCGGGCGGCGAAGATCGCCTGCTGGCTGACCCGGCGCTCTGGCTTGGTCTCGCCACCCAGGGCTTCACCACGGGCCTGCAACAGGATGCGCCGCTCTACCGCAGCGTCGGGGAAGCCGATTTTCACGTGCATCAGGAAGCGGTCGAGCTGGGCTTCGGGCAGCGGGTAGGTGCCTTCCTGCTCGATCGGGTTCTGCGTTGCCATCACCAGGAACAGCGGCGACAGGTCGTAGGTGCTGCGCCCCACGCTGACCTGGCGTTCAGCCATGGCTTCGAGCAGTGCGGACTGCACCTTGGCCGGGGCGCGGTTGATTTCGTCGGCCAGCACCAGGTTGTGGAAGATCGGCCCCTGCTGGAACACGAAGCTGCCGGTTTCCGGGCGGTAGATTTCGGTGCCGGTGATGTCGGCCGGGAGCAGGTCGGGGGTGAACTGAATGCGATGGAACTGCGCCTCGATGCCTTCGGCGAGCTCTTTGATGGCCTTGGTCTTGGCCAGGCCCGGCGCGCCTTCGACCAGCATGTGGCCGTCGGCCAGGAGCACGATCAACAGCCGCTCGACCAGTTTCTCCTGGCCTAGGATCTGGGAAGAAAGAAAGGTGCGCAGCGCGATCAGCGCTTCACGGTGTTCCATCGGTGACGGTTCCTGGTATGGGGCCGCAGGCGGCTGGAAGCAGCTGCCCTGGCAAGGGGTGATACTTTAATCCATCCGGGGGGGTGGCGACCAATGGCGGCAGGGAAATTTATCCTTGCCCGGGGCCATGCAGGTCCGGAAATGTCCTGCATATGGCTGGCCATTGGCTGATGTTCCGCGGCGGTGTGCTGGCGCCTGCTTGTGCTTTTTGTACAAGCAGGAGGCAGGACAATGGGCCTGAACAGCTGTAGCACTGCACGCATCATGCCGGTCACTCTGCGTTTTGGCGTGTTCTTCGATGGCACCGGTAACAACCTGAACAATGTGATGCCGGTGGATTCACCGGTGGGTAAAGGGGGCAGTTATGCCAATGCCTTGAGCAACGTGGCCCTGTTGCATGCGCTGTATCCGGTGCAGGGGGCCAATGCTGACGGGACCATGGCGTTTCTGAAGCGCTATGTCGAGGGCGTGGGCACCCTGGCGGGGGAGGCGGATCATGCCTATGCCTCGGCCACCGGGTGTGGGCGTTGGGGGGCCGAGGCGCGGGTCGCCGAGGCCTTGGCGGGGATTGCCGGGCAGTTGCGGGACTGGGGCGAGGCGCATCCGCAGGCAAGGCTCGAGCGGGTCGAGTTCGACCTGTTCGGTTTCAGCCGGGGCGCGGCGGCGGTGCGGCATCTGGCCAACCTGCTGCATGATGGCGGCGACAGTCTGTTGGCGGTGTCCTGCGGCATCGTCATCAATTTCATCGGCCTGTTCGACACGGTGGCGGCGATCATCGCGCCGCTACAGGGCGACTTCGACCCCGCCGACGACCGCCATGGTGGCTTGCGCCTGGGCCTGGGTGCGGGCATTGCCCGGCAAATGGTGCAGCTGGTGGCGGGGGACGAGCAGCGGCACAACTTCCCGCTGGTGCGCAGCGGCCATGACATCGTGTTGCCAGGCGTGCACTCGAACATTGGCGGTGGTTACCCGGATACCACGCAGGAGCAGGTGCTGCTGTGCAAACCGCATTCTCAGCGGGTGCCGCTGAGAATGCGCGTCGAGCACACGCGTGTGCACGCAACAGTCAGTGCGTTGCTGGCGTCGTCGTTTGGTGAAATGGGCGCGCCCAGGCCGCGTGTGCTGGCCTGGGAGGAGCCGATTGCCGGTGGCCTGCCTAGCGAGGCGCAAAAGCAGGTTTATGCGGCGGTGTACCGCGAGCGGGAAGTGGCGGGGCAGCTTTCCCGGGTGTACCTGAGCATCATGCGTGAGTTGGCGGTGCGGGCGGGTGTGCCGTTTGCGCCGTTGGGCGGGCAGGCTGAGCATCGGTTGCCGGAGGAGTTGCTGGGCATCAGCCGCAAGTTGCACGGGTTTGCCTTGGGTGAGAGTGAGCAGCCTGGGTTGACCGAGGATGAGCTGCGTTTGTTGCGCGACAGGTATGTGCATGCGTCGGCGAACTGGAATGCGTTGAAGGGGTTGCGTAACAGTGTGCTGGATGTGCTGTTCGTCGATCGGCCGGGGGCGGGGGGGCGGGTGAAGCATGCCAACCCGGTCGCGTGAGTCGTCTGTGGGCGTGGGTTTGCATGGCACCAGCTGCGCCGGTGTTCGCGGGTGAACCCGCTCCCACAGGTCCTGCGTCAACCCTGAGAGCGGCGCGATACCTGTGGGAGCGGTCTTGCGGCTGCGATGGGTCAGTCAGCCGCGCTCAGGGCGTCCAGCAGGCTCTTCAGGTACGCGCTGCCTTGCGCATCCAGCGGCTGCAGGGGCAGGCGTGGAGTGCCGACATCCTGGCCGAGCATCTTCAAGCCGGCCTTGATGGTGGTGGGCAGGCCACGGCGGGTGATGTATTCCAGCAGTTCGTACTGGCGGTAGAACAACGCGCGAGCTTCAGCCAGGTCGCCTTGCTGCACCGCGTCCCACAGCGCCAGGTTCAGCGCTGGGATCAGGTTGGGCGCGGCAGTGCACCAGCCGGTGGCACCGGCCACGAGGGCTTCCAGGGTGAGCGGGTTGCAACCGTTGTAGAAGGCCACCTGGCCATCGGTGGCCTTGAACAGGCGGTGCATGCGCTGGATGTCGCCGGTGCTTTCCTTGACCATCGTCACATTGGGCACTTCGCCGAGGATGCGCAGGATCAGCTCCACCGACAGGTCGGTGCCGCTGGTGCCCGGGTTGTTGTAGAGCATGATCGGAATGTCGATGGCCGCACCCACCGCCTTGTAGTGGGCGGCCACTTCGGCTTCGGTGAGCTTCCAGTAGGAGATGGGCAGCACCATCACCGCCGTGGCGCCGCAGGCCTGTGCCAGGCGGGCGCGCTGCACGGTGCGTGCGGTGGTCAGGTCGGAGACGCTGACCACGCTGGGTACGCGGCCGGCAATGCGTGCCAGGCTGAAACGCACCACCGTTTCCCATTCGCTGTCGGACAGGTAGGCGCCTTCGCCGGTGCTGCCCAGTGGTGCGATGGCGTGCACGCCGTCTTCTATCAGGCGGTCGATGGACAGGCCCAGGGCATCCAGGTCGAGCGCGCCGTCTGCCGTGAAGGGAGTGATGGTGTAGCCGATAACGCCGCGAATTACAGGTGTAGACATAACCAGGCACCTCTGCCGTTGTTGGGGAAAGAGTACAGCTTCAGTCAGCCCAGGCAGTCGCCATGGGCACGCAAGGCACGGCGCGCGTAGTAGCTGAAGGCGGCGCCATGACGTTTGGGGGTGGAGATCCAGTCGTGGGCTTCCTTGCCCAGGGCATCCGGGATGGGGCGGATGTCACCGGCACCCATGGCCAGCAGCTGCATCTTGGCTGCGCGCTCGAACAGCAGGGCGAGCACGCAGGCTTCCTCGATCGAGCGGCCGGCGATCAGCAGGCCATGGTGGGAAAGCAGGATCGCGCGCTTGTCGCCGATCGCCCTGGAAATGATTTCACCTTCTTCGTTGCCCACCGGTACGCCGGGCCATTCCTTGAGGAACGCGCAGTCGTCGAACAGCGGGCACAGGTCCATGTGCGAGATGGCCAGTGGCACTTCCAGCATCGACAGGGCGGCGCTGTGCAGCGGGTGAGTGTGGATGATGCAGTTGACGTCGGGGCGTGCGCGGTACAGCCAGCTATGGAAGCGGTTGGCCGGGTTGGCCATGCCGCGGCCTTGCAGCACGGTGAGATCTTCGTCGACCACCAGCAGGTTGGAAGCGGCGATCTCGTCGAAGCCCAGGCCGAGTTGTTGCGTGTAGTAGGTGCCAGGCTGCTCGGCGCGGGCGGTGATCTGCCCGGCCAGGCCGGAATCGTGGCCGCCGTCGAACAGGATGCGGCAGGTGAGGGCGAGTTTTTGTCGAGAGGTATAGGTGTTGTCGGCCAGCGCCGTCAGCATCTGCTGCTGGGCGAGTTTGACGAGTTGGTCCTTGGGGGTCTGCATGGTGGTCGTCATGGGCGGTACCTGCATCGGGAAGGGCGATGGATTGCTGATCGGCGAGGACGCCGTCAGGACACAAGTGCGATATTAATGACACAAGGTGTCATATGCAAGCGATGTGTCATCGCCAGCGCCAGTCCATCTGAGACTGCGAGGGGGGAGGTATGGCGGGGTTGTCAGAGGTGGTGCAGGCAACGATCGGCAGGCCAGCCCTGATCACAGGGCTGGCACGTGCCCTTCAAGGTGCGCCGAACAGCATCGTCCAGTAAACGCCGTTATCGCTACGCGAGTTCTCGGCAAAGGCCGCACCCACCTGGGTAAACATCGGGTTCATCAGGTTGGCGCAATGCCCGGGGCTGGCCAGCCAGCCGGCCATCGCCTTGCTCGGTGACCCCTGGCCTGCGGCAATGTTCTCGCCGATCTGTCGCCCACGGTAGCCGGCATCCCATGCCCGATCCGCGGGTAGATCACCGTCGAGGTCGCGGTGCGCGAAGAAATTGTCGTTGGCCATCGCCCGGCTGTGGCGCTGCGCCGCCGTTCCCAGGGCGGTGTTCCAGGTCAACGGGCGTGCAGCGGCAAAGCGCTGGCGACCACACAGGCGCGGCTTCGCCCGTGCAGCGTTTACCTGTGCCAGCAACGCGTTGCTTGCCGATCGCCTATCGCCAAGCTGGGCATCGAGCAGGGGCCGAGCCAGCAGTACCCGCCATTCATTGCGTGAGCGACTCACACCGATATCGGCATATTGGCTATCGAGCAGGGCTGCGCAGTAGTCGCTGCGGAGCATGTCAAAGGCCTCCTCGGCATCTCGCGCGCCGACCAGGCGGATGGCCCGCACCTTCACCGCCTGATAACCCGCAGCCTTCAATCCTTCCCGCAAACCCCCGCCGTAGCCGACCGGCAACGCCAGTTTCGGTTTCAGCACCAGCGGCGTCGAGCCTCGGATCATGCGCCGCTCGCAGCGTTGTGGCTGGGTGCGATAGTCGTTGATGGCTGCCACCAGTTGCCTTTCCCCGCTGGCATGGGCGGGGTTGGCGAACAGGTGGAAAAAAGGGATGAGGCAGAGCGAGACAAAGGGGGAGCGACGGACTGCTTGGCGCATGGGGTGAGTGGCTCTGGTGAATGACGGCGGCAAGGCCGATTTGAGGGCTCGGCTAAGACTGTGCGGCTCAATACAGGTTCACGCGTACGGGGTACAATTTTTCGCGGGTACTCAACTTGAATGCTGCAACAAGGTAAACCGCAATGACACAAGCTACCGATCAGGCTTTTTACGACCGCGCGGATGCGCATATCGAACTGGCGAACCAGCAGATCGAGAAAATCGAAGACCTGGGCAAGGTCAGTGCCTCGCTGACCTTCGGCGCCTCGCGCTTCAATGCCTGGATGAGTGCCCGCAGTTTCAAGACCAGTGCCGAACTGGCTGCCGCGCGGGAAGAGTTGTTGAAGTATTTCTGCGAGCAGTACCGGATGATGCTCGAGGACAACCTGGACGAGCACATCGAGCATTTTGACCGGTATGTGCTGGGCAAAGGCGACTGAACCATGGGGGCGCGAACTCATGGAACTGCACAAGGCTCATTGAGTTAGCAGGGACCCTGTGGGAGCGGCTTTAGCCGCGAACACCGGCGCAGCCGGTGCCATGCACCGCGTTGGATTCTTCGCGGGTAAACCCGCTCCCACAACAGACCGCGCATGCCTTATCGGGTCTTCTTCTCCAGAATCCGCGCCCCGGTACCTTCCTTGCCCAGCACATCCTCGGGGTTGCGCAGCGGGCAATCTTCCAGCGACAGGCAGCCGCAGCCAATGCAGTTGTCCAGGCTGTCGCGCAACGCTTCCAGAGTACGAATGCGGGCGTTCAGGTCTTCGCGCCAGGCGGTCGACATCTCGCCCCATTGCGCTGCCGTGAGCTTGCTGTTGGGCGCATAGCGGCTGAAGGCCTGCTTGATCTCCTCAAGCGGAATACCCGTGCGCTGCGCCACCTTGATGATGGCCAGCGTGCGCAGCACCAGTGAAGGATAGCGGCGCTGGTTACCCGCCGTACGGACGCTGGCGATCAGCCCCTTGGTCTCGTAGAAGTGCAGCGCAGAAACCGCCACGCCGCTGCGTTTGGCCACTTCCCCTACCGTTAGCATCCGTGTGTTGTCCGCTGCCATGCCTGTTGACCTCAAGTTAACTCGAGCTCTTATAGTCCTGCCCGATCTTCCCCGCAACCGCTTTCCCTGATGATCGGAGCACTGCATGAACAAAAGGACGTTACTGGCCTGGGCTGGCGCTGTTGCAGGTGTGCTGGCCGCTGCCTGTGCATTGGTCGGCAGTGGCTCGGCGCCGCCGGCTGCGGCGGCATGGCCGGCGACCAAGGTGGCGCTGGCCACGGCCGAGCAAGTGCAGTTGGCACGGCAGAACTTTGCCTCGGGGGAGCTGGAGGCGGTCAACCAGGTACAGGTGGCGGCCGAGACGGCGGGGCGCATCACCCGCATCGCCTTCGAGTCGGGGCAATGGGTGAGTGCAGGGCAATTGCTGGTACAGCTGAACGATGCCCCGGAGCAGGCCCAGCGCGTGCAGTTGCGCGCCAGGCTGCGCAATGCCGAAGTGGTGCTGCAGCGCAGCCGCAAGCTGCGCGCGGTGAACGCCGTGTCACAGGAGCTGCTCGACAATGCGGCCACCGCCGTGGACGTGGCCAGCGGTGAGCTGCAGCATGTCGAGGCGCTGATCGCGCAGAAGGCAATACGCGCGCCGTTTGCCGGCAAGCTCGGCATTCGCCGGGTGCATCAGGGCCAGTACCTGAGCGCCGGTGAGACAATCGCCAGCCTGGCCGACATCAGCCAGCTGCACGTCAATTTTTCCCTGGGCGAACAAGCCGCCCCCGAAGTGCACGTGGGGCAAATGCTGGCGCTGACGGTGGATGCGGTGCGCGGGGAGGACTTCCAGGCCCGGGTGGTCGCGGTGGACCCGGTGGTGAGCAAGGCGCGCCTGGTGCAGGTGCAGGCGGCCTTGCCGAACCCGGGCGGGCAGTTGCAGCCGGGTATGTACGCCGGCGTGCGCCTGGATGCCGCGCAGCCGTCAAGCGTGCTGGCCGTGCCGGAAACCGCTATTACCTACACCGCCTACGGGCAGACGGTGTTCGTCGCTACCCGGGACCCGGAACAGGGCACCCGGGTCAGCCGGGTGCGGGTGACTACCGGTGAGCGCTGGCAGGGGCGGGTGGAGATCACCTCAGGCCTGGCGCCCGGTGACCAGGTGGTGGTTTCCGGCCAGTTGAAACTGAGCGACGGCATGTCGGTCGAGCCTGTGGCGCAAGACAGCCTGCAGGCCAGCCAGGGAGGGCGGCAATCGTGAAGTTCACTGACCTCTTTGTCCGCCGCCCGGTGCTGGCGCTGGTGGTCAGCAGCCTGATCATCCTGCTGGGGCTGTTTGCCATGGGCAAGCTGCCGATCCGCCAGTACCCGCTGCTGGAAACCTCTACCATCACCATCAGCACCGAGTACCCCGGCGCCTCTGCCGAGCTGATGCAAGGCTTCGTGACCCAGCCGATCACCCAGGCGGTGTCGTCGGTCGAGGGCATCGACTACCTGTCCTCGTCGTCGCAGCAGGGGCGCAGCTTGATCACCTTGCGCATGGTGCTCAACCGCGATTCGACCCAGGCGCTTGCCGAGACCATGGCCAAGGTCAACCAGGTGCGCTATCGCCTGCCGGAAAAGGCCTACGACCCGGTGGTGGAGCTGTCGGCAGGTGACTCCACGGCGGTGGCCTACGTGGGCTTTGCCAGCGAAACCTTGTCGATACCTGAACTGAGCGATTACCTGTCGCGGGTGGTGGAACCGCAGTTCTCCGGCATCGACGGTGTGGCCAAGGTGCAGTCGTTCGGCGGGCAGCGCCTGGCCATGCGCCTGTGGCTGGACAGCGAGCAGATGGCCGGGCGCGGGGTGACGGCCGCCGACGTGGCGCAGGCGGTGCGTGCCAACAACTACCAGGCGACGCCGGGGCAGGTGCGTGGGCAGTACGTGCTGGCCGATATCCAGGTGGACACCGACCTGACCCGGGTCGAGGACTTCCGCGAGCTGATCATCCGCAACGATGGCACCGACCTGGTGCGCCTGCGCGATGTCGGCACCGTCGAGCTGAGCGCGGCGGCCACCCAGACCAGCGCCACCATGGACGGCAAGCCCGCCGTGCACCTGGGGCTGTTCCCCACCCCGACCGGCAACCCGCTGGTGATCGTCGAGGGTATTCGCCAGCTGCTGCCGCAGATCCGCCAGACCCTGCCACCCGGGGTGGAGGTGGCGCTGGCCTACGAGACCGCACGCTTCATCGATGCCTCGATCGACGAGGTGCTGCGCACCCTGGTGGAGGCCATGTTGATCGTGGTGCTGGTCATCTGGCTGTGCCTGGGTTCGCTGCGCAGCGTGGTGATCGCGGTGGTGGCCATCCCGCTGTCGATGCTCGGTGCGGCGGGCCTGATGCTGCTGTTCGGCTTCAGCCTGAACCTGCTGACTTTGCTGGCGATGGTGCTGGCAATCGGCCTGGTGGTAGACGATGCCATCGTGGTGGTGGAGAACGTGCACCGCCATATCGAAGAGGGCAAGTCGCCGGTTGCCGCGGCACTGGCCGGGGCGCGGGAGATCGCCGGGCCGGTGATCGCCATGACCCTGACCCTTGCCGCCGTATACGCGCCGATCGGCTTGATGGGCGGGTTGACCGGCACGCTGTTCCGTGAGTTTGCCCTGACCCTGGCGGGGGCGGTGATCGTTTCCGGCATCGTTGCGCTCACCCTGTCGCCGGTGATGAGCTCGCTGTTGTTGCAACCCGGCCAGCAGCATGGCGCCATGGCCAACATGGCCGACCGCCTGTTCGGCATGCTGACCGGGGCCTATGGGCGAGTACTTGCCTACACCCTGTCGCATCGCTGGATCAGTGGTGGTGTGGCGCTTCTGGTGTGCCTGAGCCTGCCTTGGCTGTACCTGCTGCCGCAGCGCGAACTGTCCCCGCCCGAGGACCAGGCGGCGGTGCTGACGGCCATCAAGTCGCCGCAGCATGCCAGCCTGGATTATGTGGAGCGCTTTGCCCTGAAGCTGGACCAGGTGATGAAGTCCCTCGCCGAAACCACCGACACCTGGATCATCAACGGCACCGACGGCCCGGCCGCCAGTTTCGGCGGCATCAACCTCAGCGCCTGGCAGGCCCGCGAGCGTTCCGCCGCGCAGGTGCAGGCGCAGTTGCAGCAGGCCGTGGCGGACATCGAGGGCAGCAGCATCTTCGCCTTTCAGGTGGCCTCGCTGCCGGGCTCCAGCGGTGGTTTGCCGGTGCAGATGGTGTTGCGCAGCGCACAGGACTACCCCGAGCTGTACCAGACCATGGAGATGATCAAGCAGCGCGCCCGCGACAGCGGCCTGTTCAGCGTGGTGGACAGCGACCTCGACTACAACAACCCGGTGGTCAAGGTGCGCATCGACCGCGCCAAGGCGGCCAGCCTGGGCATCAGCATGCAGGCCATCGGCGAGTCGCTGGGCGTGCTGGTGGGCGAACAGTACCTCAACCGCTTCGCCCTGTTCGGGCGCTCCTACGACGTGATCCCGCAAAGCATCCAGGACCAGCGTCTGACGCCGGCGGCGCTGAACCGCCAGTACGTGCGCGCCGAAAACGGCAGCCTGGTACCGCTGGCCACGGTGGTGCACCTGTACATCGAAGTGGCGCCCAACCGCTTGCTGCAGTTCGACCAGCAGAACGCCAGTACCCTGCAGGCGATCCCGGCGCCCGGTGTGTCGATGGGGAATGCCGTGGCATTTCTCGAACAGCTTGCCGCCGAACTGCCACCTGGCTTCAGCCATGACTGGCAATCGGAGTCGCGTCAGTACGTGCAAGAGGGCTTTGCCCTGATGTGGGCGTTTCTCGCCGCCCTGGTGGTGATCTACCTGGTGCTGGCTGCGCAGTACGAAAGCCTGGTGGACCCGCTGATCATCCTGGTGACCGTGCCGCTGTCGATCTGCGGTGCGTTGCTGCCGCTGGCGCTGGGCTGGGCCACGCTGAACATCTACACGCAGATCGGCCTGGTGACCCTGATCGGCCTGATCAGCAAGCACGGCATCCTGATGGTGGAGTTCGCCAACGAGATCCAGGTGCGTGACAACCTCGACCGTGCCGCCGCCATCGTCCGCGCCGCGCAGATACGCCTGCGGCCGGTGCTGATGACCACGGCGGCGATGACCTTCGGCGTGCTGCCGCTGCTGTTCGCCAGCGGCGCCGGGGCCAACAGCCGCTTTGGCCTGGGGGTGGTGATCGTGTGCGGGATGCTGGTGGGGACCTTGTTTACCTTGTTTGTGCTGCCGACGATCTATGCCTTGCTGGCGCGCGATCATCGGGTGACCACGGTGCGGGGACAGCAGTTGGCGGAGGCTGAGCGGGTGTTGGACATTTGAGGTAAACCTGGCCACATGCGCGATCCCTGTAGGAGCGGCCTTGTGTCGCGATAGGGCTGCTGCGCAGCCCTATCGCGACACAAGGCCGCTCCTACAGGGATCGCGCAAGTTTTGGGATATCGAGCATGGCGCTGGTTTGATCAGCCAGGCGACCGATCCCGGCGCATCTGGGTAACCAGGGTAAAGCGATCATCCGGGTGCACCGTCTCGGACACCGCCATCAGATCGCCGTTTTCCTCGCGGTAATGGCGAATGATCTTCAGCCCCGGCGCGCCTGCCTCGGCCTTCAGCACCCGGGCCATTTCCGCGCTCAGCAACACTGCCCGCACCTGCTGGTCGACCACCGCGATCGCCCGGCCATAGTGTTGCTCGATCAGCCCCGCAATCAGTTGGTCGGGGTGCTCGCGGGCCAACTCGATGACCTCGGCATAGTCGCGCTGCGCATACACATCGGTCCAGCACAGCGGCGCCGCGTTGTGCACGCGGTCGACACGGATGCTCGACACGCAGAAGTAGTGCTCGCCCGGTACCAGCCCCAGCCGCGCCGCCTCGCTCAGGTCGGCGACGAAGTGGCGCACGTCCTGGATTTCCCGTTGCTGGGTTTCCGCCAGGTGCGCCAGGTCCGCCACGCTGGCCAGTGACTGCGAGTAGCCACCGCGCGGGCTGCTGGCCTCCACCCGGGTACCCACGCGCTTGCGCCGCGATACCAGCCCTTGGTTGAGCAACTGGTTGATCGCCGCGCGCACCGTGTGTCGGCTCACATCGTACAGGTCGCACAGCTCGAACTCGGTCGGCAGCAGGCTGCCCACCGGGTAGCGGCCGCTGGCGATGCCTTCCATCAAGTCCTTTGCCACGGTGGTATAGCGCGTCGGGTTCATGCCTTTGGTCTGTCTCGCGAATTTGTAACAGCGGCGGTGCGCAATGCGGCCCCGGAAATCAGGCCTGTGCGGGCAGGCTCATATGCAGCAAGGGGAACGGCCGGCCTTCGCCATCCAGCGGTGAGCGGCCGGTCTGGATGAAACCGTAGTGCCGGTAGAACCCCACCGCCTGCGGGTTCTGCTCGTTGACATCGACGCTCATCACGTTGTGCTTCTGGCGGCCGAAGTCCAGCAGCGCGCGGCCTATGCCCTGGCCATGGCGCTCGGGGGCGACGAAGAGCATTTCCACGTGGTTGCCATTGAAACCGATGAAGCCCAGCGGGCGGTCTTCGGTGTCAACCGCGACCCAGAGCTCGACGGCCAGGAGGTAGACGTCGCGCAATTGCGGCAGCAGCGCGTCGATGTCGGACGCTTGCAGAAAGTGGTGCGTGGCGCGCACGGCGCGCAGCCAGATATCGAGCAGTTGCGGGTGGTCTGCAGCGATGCTTTGGCGAATGATCATGGAGTCATGCCTGGGGAGACCGGGAGGAAAAAAGGGTACCCGGATTGTGTGGGGCGGGGCAATGGACGGTGGGGCAGGGCATCAGCTGATGTGTTGCCCGGGCCGGCCCTTTCGCGGGTAAACCCGCTCCCACAAGTACGGCACTGCCCTCGAGCCCGGCGCCGTACCCGCGAACATGGGCGAAGCCCGTGCCATCGATGGGCTCGACTGCAATCCACGTCGATAGTTAGAAACCTGCCTCCAGGCCCAGCAGGTCCTGCACCGTCTGCCTGCGGCGAATCATCCGTAGCGCTCCATCCTCGATCAGGAACTCCGGCAGCAACGGCCGGCTGTTGTAGTTCGACGACATCGACGCGCCATAGGCCCCGGCGTCGTGGATCACCAGCAGGTCACCCACCTGCGCCTGGGGCAGGTCGTGCGGGGTCAGTTCCTGGTCATCCTGGGTAAACACATCACCCGACTCGCACAGCGGCCCGGCCACCACGGTCGGCTGCCGTGGGCGGTCAACCGGCTGGCCGTCGGCGTCGAGCAGGGTCATGCGGTGGTAGGCCCCGTACATCGCCGGGCGCATCAGGTCGTTGAAACCGGCGTCGATCATGACGAAGGTGTTGCGGCCCACCTGCTTCACGGCGCGTACCTCGGCCACCAGGTAGCCCGATTCCGCCACCAGGAAGCGCCCAGGCTCGATCTCCATGCGCACGGGGTGGCCCAGCATCGCTTCGATTTCCTTGCGGGCCACGGCCCAGGTCCGGGCGTAGCGTTGCAGGTCGACCGGCGTGTCGCTGCTGCGGTACGGGGTGGAAAGGCCGCCGCCAATGGAGAACGCCTCGATGTCCACGCCCAGGCGGCCGATCAGCTCGATCATCGAGCGCGCCACTTGCTCCAGATGCTGGTAGTCCACCCCCGAGCCGATGTGCATGTGCACCCCTACCAGGTGCAGGCCATGGGTTTTCACGCAGGCCAGCGCTTCGCCCAGCTCTTCGTGCCAGATGCCGTGCTTGCTGTTCTCGCCGCCGGTGTTGGTCTTGCGGCTGTGGCCATGGCCGAAGCCGGGGTTGATGCGGATCCAAACGCGGTGGCCGGGCGAGCGCTCACCCAGTTGGCGCAGCATGTCGATGGAACCGGCGTTGACTTCGATCTTCGAGGCCACCACCCGCTCCAGGGTCGGCCGGTCCAGCGCGTCGCAGGTCAGCACCACGCCGGCAGGGTCGCCATCCACGCTGGCGCCCGCGGCAAAGGCCCGTTCCATTTCGCCCAGCGACACTGCGTCCAGCACCAGGCCGTGGGCGCGCATCAGGCGCAGCACATGCAGGTTGGGGTTGGCCTTCTGGGCGAAGCGCACGGTGTCGAACACCTTCAGCTGTTCGACACGCTCGGCGATGGTGCCGGCGTCGTAGGCCCACAGCGGCGAGCCGTGCTGGCGGACAGCCTCGGCCAGAAGAGTGAAGGGTGCAGTCATGGCGGCGCTACTCATATAAGGAAGGCCACGAGGATGAGCCAAAGCAGGAATTCAGAAAAATAGCTATTTTTCTGTCAGCCATTCATATCTGATATGACCATTGCCGACTTGCCAGGTGTTGCCCGTGAAACTGTCCGTCCGCCATATCGAAGTGTTCCGCGCCATCATGGCCGCTGGCAGCGTCACCGGTGCGGCGCGCCTGCTGTTTACCTCGCAGCCCACCGTCAGCCGTGAGCTGGCGCGGCTGGAGCAGGTAACCGGGCTGAACCTGTTCGAGCGCGAAGGTGGCCGCCTGGTGGCGACGGCCCAGGCGCTGCTGTTGATCGAGGAGGTTGAGCGGGCCTACGTAGGGCTGGAGCGCATCGACCGCTTTGCCCAGGCTATCCGCAATTTCGAGCAGGGCCGGCTGGCCATTACCTGCCTGCCACTGTTTTCCCAGACCTTGCTGCCCAAGGCTTGCCAGCGCTTTCACCAGCAGCACCGGGGCGTGAGCGTGAGTATCCTGGCGCAGGAGTCGCCGTTGCTGGAGGAGTCGCTGGTTGCCCAGCAGCACGACCTGGGCCTGACCGAGGTAGAACAGATACCGCGTGGCGCCTACGGCGAATTACTGTTCAGCGCCAACATGGTGTGCGTGCTGCCCGACGGGCACCCGTTGCAGGCCAGGGCCGAGCTGGAGCTGAGCGACTTCCACGAGGTCGACTTCATCAACCTGGCCAGCCTGGACACCTACCGGCAGCGCCTGGACCAGCACTTTCGCGCGGCAGGGGTGAACCGCCGCACGGTCATCGAGACCACCAGTGCTGCCTCGGTGTGCGCCATGGTCAGGCAGGGCCTGGGGGTGGCGATCATCAACCCGCTGAGCGGGCTGGAGGCGGCGCAGGGCGGGTTGCCGATCCGGCGGTTGCGGGTGTCGGTGCCGTACCAGGTGATGCTGATCAGGCCGGACCACCGGCCGGCGTCGGCGGCGGTGGAGCCGTTTTGCCAGGCGTTGCGGCAACAGGCCCAAGAGATGCAGGCGGCACTGATCTGAAGCCTGGCGCGGCCTTTGTAGGAGCGGCCTTGTGTCGCGATGGGCCGCTCCTACAGGGATCGCGCAAGCGTTTGGATTGCTGTATGGCTCAGAGTTCGCAGACGAAGGTGCCGGTCCCGGCCAGGATGTTCTCCAGGGTTTCCTTCACTTCATCCATGTCACTCAACTCGCTGGTCAGGTTGATCTCCAGCACTTCATCCCCCTTCAGCGCATCCCGGTCGCCGGCCGCCACTTCGATCAGCAGGCGCTTGGCGCTCAGGGTCACTTTCAGGCCATCCAGCGTCGACGGCTCGTCATCCAGGGTCAGGTCGACGGTGTCTTCGTCCGGGTAGCGGGTCAGCAGGAACATCTGACCCTTGTCGCTGTGGCAGCACAGGGTCGCCATGTTGTCTTCCTCGTCATCGCAAGGGGTGGCGAACAGCAGGGCAGTATTGATTTGCATGGACAAGGCTCGGATCAAAGGAAACGGAAGGGAATTCTGACAGTCTTGCCGACAGGCATAAACGTAAAGTTACCCCCCCTTGACCGAAATTGTCGCAGCGCTGCAAGCCTTGATGACCGATCAGTCGTTAAGCTTCGGCGAGCCCTGGACGTGCCTGCGCACGTTCAACGCCTGGTTTTACCGTCCGCCTTGCCACGGGTTGGCTATCGTTGATCCGTACACGGCGCACGCAGCGACGCTTCAATTATTACAAAGCCCAAGCGGAGTACCACAGATGGCGTTCTTCACCGCAGCCAGCAAAGCCGACTTCCAGCATCAACTGCAAGCGGCCCTGGCGCAGCACATCAGCGAACAGTCCCTGCCACAAGTCGCGCTGTTCGCCGAGCAGTTCTTCGGCATCATCTCTCTGGACGAACTCACCCAACGCAGGCTTTCCGACCTGGCCGGCTGCACCCTGTCAGCCTGGCGCATCATCGAGCGTTTCGACCCCGAATACCCGCAAGTACGGGTGTACAACCCCGATTACGAACGCAATGGCTGGCAATCGACCCACAGCGTGGTCGAAGTGCTGCACCACGACCTGCCGTTCCTGGTCGACTCGGTACGCACCGAGCTCAACCGCCGCGGCTACAGCATCCACACCCTGCAGACCACCGTGCTCAGCGTGCGCCGCGGCGCCAAGGGCGAGCTGCTTGAACTGCTGCCCAAGGGCACCCAGGGCGAGGGCGTACGCCATGAGTCGCTGATGTACCTGGAGATCGACCGTTGCGCCAACGCCGCCGAGCTGACGGTCCTGGCCCGCGAGATCGAGCAGGTGCTGGCCGAGGTGCGGGTGGTGGTTGCCGACTTCGAACCGATGAAGGCCAAGCTGCGTGAAGTGGTGGCGGAGGTGGAGCAGACCGCCTTTGGCCCGGCGCAGCACGAAAAGGGCGAGGTCAAGGCGTTCCTAGAGTGGCTGCTGGACAACCACTTCACCTTCCTGGGCTATGAAGAATTCACCGTAAAGGGCGACGCCGATGGCGGCCAGATGGTCTACGACGAGCAGTCGTTCCTCGGCCTGCCGCGCCGCCTGCGCGTGGGCCTGACGAGCGACGAGCTGCGCATCGAAGACTATGCCGTGGCCTACCTCAACGAACCGTTGCTGCTGTCGTTCGCCAAGGCCGCGCTGCCAAGCCGCGTACACCGCCCGGCCTACCCGGACTACGTGTCGATCCGCCAGCTGGACGCCGATGGCAAGGTGATCAAGGAACACCGCTTCATGGGCCTGTACACCTCGTCGGTGTACGGTGAAAGCGTGCATGCCATCCCTTATATCCGCCAGAAGGTCACCGAAGTCGAGCGCCGCTCGGGCTTCGATCCCAAGGCCCACCTGGGCAAGGAACTGGCCCAGGTGCTGGAAGTGCTGCCGCGCGACGACCTGTTCCAGACCCCGGTCGACGAGCTGTTCAGCACCGTCATGTCGATCGTGCAGATCCAGGAACGCAACAAGATCCGCGTGTTCCTGCGCAAGGACCCGTACGGCCGCTTCTGCTACTGCCTGGCCTATGTACCGCGGGAAATCTACTCCACCGAAGTGCGGCAGAAGATCCAGCAGGTGCTGATGGAGCGCCTGAAGGCCAGCGACTGCGAGTTCTGGACCTTCTTCTCCGAATCGGTGCTGGCCCGTGTGCAGCTGATTCTGCGGGTAGACCCGAAAAACCGCATCGACATCGACCCGCAGCAGCTGGAACGCGAAGTGATCCAGGCCTGCCGCTCGTGGCATGACGACTACTCGGCGCTGGTGATCGAGAACTTCGGCGAAGCCCAGGGCACCAACATCCTCGCCGACTTCCCCAAAGGTTTCCCGGCCGGCTACCGCGAGCGCTTCGCCGCGCACTCGGCGGTGGTCGACCTGCAGCACGTGCTGAACCTGTCGGAAAGCAAGCCGCTGGCGATGAGCTTCTACCAGCCGCTGACCCAGGTCGGCGAGCGCACCCTGCACTGCAAGCTGTACCACGCCGACACGCCGCTGGCGCTGTCCGACGTGCTGCCGATCCTGGAGAACCTTGGCCTGCGCGTGCTCGGCGAGTTCCCGTATCGCCTGCGCCATGCCAGTGGCCGCGGCTACTGGATCCACGACTTCGCCTTCACCTACAGCGAAGGCCTGAGCCTGGACATCCAGCAGCTCAACGACACCCTGCAGGATGCCTTCATCCACATCGTCCGCGGCGATGCCGAGAACGACGCCTTCAACCGCCTGGTGCTGACCGCCGGCCTGCCATGGCGCGACGTGGCGCTGCTGCGCGCCTACGCCCGTTACCTGAAGCAGATTCGCCTGGGCTTCGACCTGGGCTACATCGCCAGCACCCTGAACAACCACACCGACATCGCCCGCGAGCTGACCCGGTTGTTCAAGACCCGCTTCTACCTAGCGCGCAAGCTCACCCAGGAAGATCTGGATGACAAGCAACTGCGCCTGGAACAAGCCATCCTGACCGCGCTGGACGACGTGCAGGTGCTCAACGAAGACCGCATCCTGCGTCGCTACCTGGACCTGATCAAGGCCACCCTGCGCACCAACTTCTACCAGCCGGACGCCAACGGCCACAACAAGTCGTACTTCAGCTTCAAGTTCAACCCCAAGCTGATCCCCGAACTGCCTAAACCAGTGCCCAAGTTCGAGATCTTCGTCTACTCGCCACGGGTCGAAGGCGTGCACCTGCGCTTTGGCAACGTCGCCCGCGGCGGCCTGCGCTGGTCCGACCGTGAGGAAGACTTCCGCACCGAGGTGCTGGGCCTGGTGAAAGCCCAGCAGGTGAAGAACTCGGTCATCGTGCCGGTCGGTGCCAAGGGCGGCTTCCTGCCGCGCCGCCTGCCGCTGGGCGGCAGCCGTGACGAGATCGCCGCCGAAGGCGTGGCGTGCTACCGCATCTTCATTTCCGGCCTGCTCGACATCACCGACAACCTCAAGGACGGTGGCGTGGTACCGCCGGCCAACGTGGTGCGCCATGACGATGACGACCCGTACCTGGTGGTGGCGGCCGACAAGGGCACCGCGACCTTCTCGGACATCGCCAACGGCATCGCCATCGACTACGGCTTCTGGCTGGGCGACGCCTTCGCCTCGGGCGGCTCGGCCGGTTACGACCACAAGAAGATGGGTATTACCGCGCGCGGCGCCTGGGTGGGCGTGCAGCGCCACTTCCGCGAGCGCGGCATCAATGTGCAGGAAGACCCGATCACCG
Organism: Pseudomonas asiatica; assembly: GCF_040214835.1. Taxonomy (NCBI): domain Bacteria; kingdom Pseudomonadati; phylum Pseudomonadota; class Gammaproteobacteria; order Pseudomonadales; family Pseudomonadaceae; genus Pseudomonas; species Pseudomonas asiatica. Next base: position 1,715,482 of record NZ_CP157874.1, read on the forward strand.
TCATTGGCGTCGGCGACATGGCCGGCGACGTGTTCGGCAACGGCCTGCTGATGTCCGACAAGCTGCAACTGGTGGCGGCGTTCAACCACCTGCACATCTTCATCGACCCGAACCCGGAGCCAGCCGCAAGCTTTGCCGAACGCAAGCGCCTGTTCGACCTGCCGCGCTCGGCCTGGAGCGACTACGACACCAGCATCATGTCCGAAGGTGGCGGGATCTTCCCGCGCAGTGCCAAGAGCATCGCCATCAGCCCGCAGATGAAAGAGCGCTTCGCCATCGAAGCCGACCGCCTGACCCCGACCGAGCTGCTCAATGCGCTGCTCAAGGCACCGGTAGACCTGCTGTGGAACGGTGGCATCGGTACCTACGTCAAGGCCAGCACCGAGAGCCACGCCGACGTCGGCGACAAGGCCAACGACGCGCTGCGGGTCAATGGCAACGAATTGCGCTGCAAGGTGGTGGGCGAGGGCGGCAACCTGGGCATGACCCAGCTTGGCCGGGTCGAGTTCGGCCTGCATGGCGGCGCCACCAACACCGACTTCATCGACAACGCCGGCGGCGTGGACTGCTCCGACCACGAGGTCAACATCAAGATCCTGCTCAACGAAGTGGTGCAGGGTGGCGATATGACCGAGAAGCAGCGCAACCAGCTGCTGGGCAGCATGACCGACGAAGTGGCCGGCCTGGTGCTGGGCAACAACTACAAGCAGACCCAGGCGTTGTCGCTGGCGGCCCGCCGCGCCCGCGAGCGGATTGCCGAGTACAAACGCCTGATGGCCGACCTGGAGGCCCGAGGCAAGCTGGATCGCGCCATCGAGTTCCTGCCGTCCGAAGAGCAGTTGGCCGAGCGCCTGGCCGCCGGCCAGGGCCTGACCCGCGCCGAGCTTTCGGTGCTGATCTCGTACAGCAAGATCGACCTCAAGGAACAGCTGCTCAAGTCGCTGGTGCCGGACGACGACTACCTGACCCGCGACATGGAAACCGCCTTCCCGCCGTCGCTGGTCAGCAAATTTGCCGAATCCATGCGCCGCCACCGCCTGAAGCGCGAAATCGTCAGCACCCAGATCGCCAACGACCTGGTCAACAACATGGGCATCACCTTCGTCCAGCGCCTGAAGGAGTCGACCGGCATGAGCCCGGCCAACGTGGCCGGGGCGTATGTGATCGTGCGCGACATCTTCCATCTGCCGCACTGGTTCCGCCAGATCGAGGCACTGGACTACCAGGTGCCGGCGGAGATTCAGCTGACCCTGATGGACGAGCTGATGCGCCTGGGCCGCCGTGCCACCCGCTGGTTCCTGCGCAGCCGCCGCAACGAGCAGGACGCCGGGCGCGACACCGCGCATTTCGGGCCGAAGATCGCGCAACTGGGGCTCAAGCTCGACGAGTTGCTCGAGGGCCCGACCCGCGAGCGCTGGATGGTGCGCTACCAGGGCTTCGTCGAGGCTGGTGTGCCGGAGTTGCTGGCGCGCATGGTGGCTGGCACTACCCACCTGTACACCCTGTTGCCGATCATCGAGGCCTCGGATGTTACCGGCCATGACCCGGCGCAGGTGGCCAAGGCGTTCTTCGCCGTGGGCAGCGCGCTGGACCTGACCTGGTACCTGCAGGAAATCAGCAACCTGCCGGTGGAGAACAACTGGCAGGCGCTGGCCCGCGAGGCGTTCCGCGACGACATCGACCTGCAGCAGCGGGCGATCACCATCTCGGTACTGCAGATGGCCGATGCACCGGAAGACATGGACGCTCGCGTGGCGCTGTGGGCCGAGCAGCACCGGGTGATGGTGGAGCGCTGGCGCGCCATGCTGGATGACCTGCGCAATGCCACCGGTACCGACTATGCGATGTACGCGGTAGCCAACCGCGAGCTGGTCGACCTGGCCATGAGCGGGCAGGCGGCGGTGGTGCCGTCCTGAGCCATGAGCTGAAATGAAAAGCCCCGGCAGTGATGCCGGGGCTTTTTTATTTCTGTGCTGGCCCTTTCGCGGGTGAACCCGCTCCCACAGGGATATCACAAGACTTGAGTGTAGTGAGGTCCCTGTGGGAGCGGGCGTGCCCGCGAAGAGGCCGGTACAGGCTTACTTGAACCTGCGCTCCACCCCTTTCTCTACCAGAATCTTCGCCGAAATCTCCTCCACCGAAAAATGCGTGGAATTGATGTTGGGAATGTTCTCCCGGCGGAACAGGTTTTCCACCTCGCGCACTTCGAACTCGCACTGGGCAAAGCTGGAATAGCGGCTGTTGGGCTTGCGCTCGTGGCGGATGGCGGTGAGGCGGTCGGGGTCGATGGTCAGGCCGAACAGCTTGTTGTGGTGCTTTTTCAGCACCGCCGGCAGCTGCAGGCGCTCCATGTCGTCCTCGGTCAGCGGGTAGTTGGCGGCGCGGATGCCGAATTGCATGGCCATGTACAGGCAGGTGGGGGTCTTGCCGCAGCGCGATACGCCTACCAGGATCAGGTCGGCCTTGTCGTAGTAGTGGGTGCGCGCGCCATCGTCGTTGTCCAGGGCGAAATTCACCGCCTCGATACGTTCCATGTAGTTGGAATTGCCGCCGATCGAGTGCGACTTGCCGACGGAATACGACGAATGGGCAGTCAATTCTTGTTCAAGCGGGGACAAAAACGAAGAAAAGATGTCGATCATGAAGCCATTCGAAGTAGCCAGGATCTCACGGATGTCCTGATTGACGATGGTGTCGAAGATGATCGGGCGTACACCATCGCGCTCGGCCGCGGCGTTGATCTGCTGGACCATGGTCCGCGCCTTTTCCGGCGAATCGATGTAGGGACGGGTGAATTTATTGAACGGAATGCTCTCGAATTGAGCGAGCAGACTCTGGCCCAGGGTTTCGGCAGTGATGCCGGTGCCGTCGGAGATGAAGAACGCGGTTCGTTTCATTTGCGATCTGGGCCTTAAGCTGATGACGTTTCTTGGATATGATAAGTTCGGTTTGCCGAATGCGGCTGTCGGCATTCTCACTTATTTTCCAGGTACAGGCCACAAGCGTCCGGCCAAGTCAACGAAGGCAGGCGGGCGCCCTTGAGCTTTTCCAATACAGTTAGTGGAGAGATCACCTTGGTAGAGTACGTAGTTTCCCTCGATAAGCTCGGCGTCCATGATGTGGAGCATGTGGGGGGCAAGAACGCATCCCTGGGCGAGATGATCAGCAACCTCGCAGGTGCTGGTGTATCGGTGCCGGGCGGCTTTGCCACTACGGCGCAGGCGTACCGCGATTTTCTCGAACAGAGTGGTCTCAACGACCGTATCCACGCCGCGCTCGACGCACTCGACGTGGATGACATCAACGCCCTGACCAAGACCGGCGCGCAGATTCGCCAGTGGGTCATGGAAGCCGACTTCCCGGCCCGCCTGGATTCGGAAATCCGTACGGCCTTCGCCGAAATGGCTGCCGGCAACGACAACATGGCAGTTGCCGTGCGTTCCTCGGCCACCGCCGAAGACCTGCCGGACGCCTCGTTCGCCGGCCAGCAGGAAACCTTCCTCAACATCCGCGGCGTCGACAACGTGATCCGCGCGGCCAAGGAAGTGTTCGCCTCGCTGTTCAACGACCGTGCCATCGCCTACCGCGTGCACCAGGGCTTCGACCACAAGCTGGTGGCCCTGTCCGCCGGCGTGCAACGCATGGTCCGTTCCGAAACCGGCACCGCCGGCGTCATGTTCACCCTCGACACCGAGTCGGGCTTCCGCGACGTGGTGTTCATCACCGGCGCCTACGGCCTGGGCGAAACCGTGGTGCAGGGTGCGGTCAACCCTGACGAATTCTACGTGCACAAGAACACCCTGCAGGCAGGCCGCCCGGCCATCCTGCGCCGCAACCTGGGCAGCAAGGCGATCAAGATGGTCTACGGCGAAGAAGCCAAGGCCGGCCGTTCGGTCAAGACCGTCGAAGTGGACCGCGCCGAGCGCGCGCGCTTCTGCCTGACCGATGCCGAGGTCAGCGAGCTGGCCAAGCAGGCCATGATCATCGAGAAGCACTACCAGCGCCCGATGGACATCGAATGGGCCAAGGACGGTGACGATGGCAAGCTGTACATCGTCCAGGCGCGCCCCGAGACGGTGAAGAGCCGCTCCAGCGCCAACGTCATGGAACGCTACCTGCTCAAAGAGAAGGGCACCGTACTGGTCGAAGGCCGTGCCATTGGCCAGCGCATCGGCGCCGGCAAGGTCCGCGTGATCAACGATGTGTCCGAGATGGACAAGGTCCAGCCGGGCGACGTGCTGGTCTCCGACATGACCGACCCGGACTGGGAACCGGTGATGAAGCGCGCCAGCGCCATCGTCACCAACCGTGGCGGGCGTACCTGCCACGCGGCGATCATCGCCCGTGAGCTGGGCATCCCGGCCGTGGTCGGTTGCGGCAACGCCACCCAGGTGCTGAAAGACGGCCAGGGTGTGACCGTGTCCTGTGCCGAAGGCGATACCGGTTTCATCTTCGAGGGCGAGCTGGGCTTCGACGTCAAGCAGAACTCGGTCGACGCCATGCCTGACCTGCCGTTCAAGATCATGATGAACGTCGGCAACCCGGACCGTGCGTTCGATTTCGCCCAGCTGCCCAACGCCGGTGTCGGCCTGGCGCGCCTGGAGTTCATCATCAACCGCATGATCGGCGTGCACCCCAAGGCACTGCTGAACTACGCCGGCCTGCCAGCCGACCTGAAGGACAGCGTCGACAAGCGTATCGCCGGCTACAACGACCCGGTAGGCTTCTATGTCGAGAAGCTGGTCGAGGGCATCAGCACCCTGGCTGCGGCCTTCTACCCGAAAAAGGTCATCGTGCGCCTGTCGGACTTCAAGTCCAACGAGTACGCCAACCTGATCGGCGGCAAGCTGTACGAGCCGGAAGAAGAAAACCCGATGCTGGGCTTCCGTGGCGCTTCGCGTTACATCAGCGAAGCGTTCCGTGACTGCTTCGAACTCGAGTGCCGTGCGCTCAAGCGCGTGCGCAACGAAATGGGCCTGACCAACGTCGAGATCATGGTGCCGTTCGTGCGTACCTTGGGCGAAGCCAGCCAGGTCGTCGACCTGCTTGCTGAAAACGGCCTGGCCCGCGGCGACAACGGCCTGCGCGTGATCATGATGTGCGAACTGCCGTCCAACGCCATCCTCGCCGAAGAGTTCCTGGAATACTTCGACGGCTTCTCGATCGGCTCCAACGACCTGACCCAGCTGACCCTGGGCCTGGACCGTGACTCGGGCATCATCGCCCACCTGTTCGACGAGCGTAACCCTGCGGTGAAGAAGCTGCTGGCCAACGCCATTGCCGCGTGCAACAAGGCTGGCAAGTACATCGGCATCTGCGGCCAGGGCCCGTCGGACCACCCGGACCTGGCCAAGTGGCTGATGGAACAGGGCATCGACAGCGTGTCGCTGAACCCGGACTCGGTACTCGAAACCTGGTTCTACCTGGCCGAAGGGCAGGGCGCGGTCTGATGCAGTAAAACGCGGGGGTACGTCTGGCGTACCCCCGCCTGGTTTTTTCCAGGGCGAGCTCCAGCAATGGATCCCGCCCTTTTTTGTGCACCAAGCAACCTTATGCAAAGCAGCAGCACTCTATTCCCCGTGGCCCTGCTCAGTGCCGAACGCCGCGGCGACCTCAGCGAAGACGTGTACCGGATCAAGGCCGGCAACAGCCCTGACCCCAGCGTCGAGCTGGCTGTCACCCGCCTGGGGCTGGCCGATCAGGGCCAGCCCCAGGGCGTGCCGGTCATTCTCCTGCACGGCAGCTTCTCCAACCGCCGCTTCTGGTACTCGCCCAAAGGGATTGGCCTGGGGGCCTATCTCGCCCGCGCCGGCTTCGATGTGTGGATCCCGGAAATGCGCGGCCACGGCCTGTCGCCACGCAACCATGACTGGAAGCACAACAGCGTTGCCGCCTATGCCCGCGATGACCTGCCGCTGATTGCCGCGTTCGTGCGCGAGCAATCGGGCCAGGCGCCGCACTGGGTCGGCCATTCCCTGGGTGGTACGACCCTGGCGGCAGCGCTGGGCGGTGGCTTTCTGCCTGCCGAGCAGGTGGCCAGCGTGGCGCTGTTCGGTACCCAGATCAGCCGCGTCTACTGGCCGTTGAAAGTGCCGCCGCTGGCCTGGGGGGCGAAGCTGCTGCTCAAGCGCTGGGGGCAGATTTCCGGGCCGCGTTTCAAGCGTGGGCCGGAGGATGAGCCGATCGGCCTGGCCCTGGAGAGCATGCGCTGGCATGGCCTGTTCGGGCGCTTTGGCGACAGGCAGAGCGACTGGTGGGCGGGGCTGGCCGAGGTGGATGTGCCGCTGCTGGCGGTGGCGGGTGCGGGGGACTTCCAGGACCCGGTGTGGGCCTGCCGCAAGCTGTTCGAGCAATTGGGCGGTGAGCGCAAGCAGTTTCTGCGGCTGGGGCTCGAGGAAGGCTTCGAGGCTTTCGGGCATGTCGACATGCTGGTGAGCAAGGCCGCGCAGGTGCAGGTGTGGCCGCTGGTGGAGCGTTGGCTGCGGGATCCGCTGGTGCCGGTGCATGAATCCACGGTGGTGGCGGAGCCTGTGCCCGTCGGTTGAATGGGTTGCGCCTGTGCTGGCCTCTTCGCGGGTAAACCCGCTCCCACAGGAATTCCACAGGGCTCGAGTGCAGTGAGGACCCTGTGGGAGCGGGTTTACCCGCGAAGAGGCCGGTACAGGCAAAACACAACTGACTGCTTGGTCCCGGATGACTGCAATGGGCTCTACGGTGTAGCCTTGGCCGATACCCGCTTTCGTTGTGACTGACAGGAGCTTCCCATGCAGCATTACGTTACGCCCGACCTGTGTGATGCCTACCCGGACCTGGTGCAGGTGCTGGAACCGATGTTCAGCAATTTCGGCGGCCGCGATTCGTTCGGCGGCCAGATCGTCACCATCAAGTGCTTCGAAGACAACTCGCTGGTCAAGGAGCAGGTCGAACTCGATGGCAAGGGCAAGGTCCTGGTCGTCGATGGTGGTGGCTCGCTGCGCCGCGCACTGCTCGGCGACATGCTCGCCGAGAAGGCTGCCAAGAACGGTTGGGAAGGCCTGGTGATCTACGGCTGCGTGCGTGACGTCGACGTGCTGATCCAGACCGACGTCGGCGTGCAGGCCCTGGCCAGTCACCCGATGAAGACCGACAAGCGCGGCATCGGCGACCTCAACGTGGCAGTGACCTTCGCCGGGGTGACCTTCCGCCCGGGCGAGTACGTGTATGCCGACAACAATGGCGTGCTGGTCTCGCCAAGCCCGCTGAAAATGCCGGAGTGATGCGCCGCCCGCGCTGATGGAGCTTTGATGTTCGAGGAAGACAACGCGCAGTGGGGGCTGGTACACGCCCTGGTGCTCGATGGCAAAGGTGGCGCGCGCTCGATTGCCCGTACCGAGCTGGACGACCTGCAGCTGCAACCCGAGCAGAGCCTGTGGCTGCACTGGGACCGCAGCCATCCGCAAACCCGCACCTGGCTGCTGCACGACAGCGGCCTGAGCGCGTTCGCCTGCGAGCTGCTGCTGGAAGAAAACACCCGGCCGCGCCTGCTGCCCCTGGCCGATGAACAGTTGTTGCTGTTCCTGCGTGGGGTCAACCTCAACCCGGGTGCAGAGCCTGAAGACATGGTCTCGGTGCGCATCTTCGCCGAGGCGCAGCGAGTCATCTCGCTGCGCCTGCGGCCGTTGCGCGCCAGTGACGAGATTCTCCAGCAGCTCGAAGAGGGCAGGGGCCCGAAATCGGCTTCCGAGCTGTTGCTGCTGATGGGCGAACTGCTGACCGAAAAGGTCCAGGGCCTGGTCAGCGACCTGTCCGAACTGGTCGACCTGGAAGAAGAAAAGGTCGAATCCGACGAACGGTACACTCCAGAGAATGGTTGCCTGCAGCAGATCCGCCGGCGTGCCGCCGGTCTGCGGCGTTTCCTGGCTCCGCAGCGGGAGATCTACGCCCAGCTGTCGCGCAGCAAATGGAGCTGGTTCGTCGATGCCGACGCCGATTACTGGAACGAGCTGAACAACAGCCTGATCCGCTACCTCGAAGAGCTGGAACTGACCCGCGAGCGTGCCGCCCTGGTGCTGGAAAGCCAGGATCGCCGGCGCAGCGAGCGCATGAACCGCACCATGTACCGCTTCGGCATCATCACCTGCATCTTCCTGCCCATGAGCTTCATCACCGGGCTGCTGGGAATCAATGTCGGCGGCATCCCGGGGGCGGAAAACCCCTATGGCTTCCTGTTTGCCTGCATCGTCGTGCTGGGGCTGGCGGTGGGGCAGTGGTGGCTGTTCCGGCGGTTGCGGTGGGTATAGATGCTCATTGACCTGCACCGGCCCTATCGCCGGCAAGCCAGCTCCCACAGGTGCACCACAGGTTTCAAGGCTTGTGGTACCCCTGTGGGAGCTGGCTTGCCGGCGATAGGGCCAGTGCAGGCAAGCGCCATTCATTTTGAAACACTCGTCCCAATGCGATGTGTGACCCATCGACCGGCCATCTCGTCTCTGACTGACACTGCGCGAGGTGCCCATGCACGATCCGTTTGAAGAATCCCTGCGCGACCTGCTCAAGGCGTCACCCTCCGGCAATGACCGGGACGACCGGGACGACGCCGCTTGCCTGGGTCGCGTGCTGAAAACCGCCAACCGCCAGGTTGGCGCGGGCGATCTGTTCAGCCTGCTTGGCCGCTGGAGCCAGGCGCTGCTGATCGCCGTGAACAATGGCGCGGCGCATGTTGCGCCGGTGCGTCGACACTCTTCCCGCAACGCTGCCAACGGCAGCAAAGCAGATAAGGCCGATTGAATATGGAACTCGATCTCTGGACCCAGAGCCTGGTCACCGCCATGACTGCCCTTTGGACCAAGGTAGCGAACTTCATCCCCAACCTGTTCGGCGCGCTGGTCGTGGTGCTGCTCGGTTTCGTGGTGGCCAAGCTGCTCGACACGCTGCTGTCCAAACTGCTGGCCAAGTTCGGCCTGGACCGCCTGATGGCCGGCACCGGCCTGACCAAGATGCTCGGCCGGGTCGGCATCCAGGTGCCGATCTCCACCTTGATTGGCAAGATCGTCTACTGGTTCGTGCTGCTCATCTTCCTGGTCTCGGCCGCCGAGTCGCTGGGCCTGGAGCGGGTCTCGGCAACCCTCGACATGCTTGCCCTGTACCTGCCGAAGGTGTTCGGCGCAGCCTTGGTGCTGCTGGCTGGCGTGCTGCTGGCCCAGGTGGCAAACGGCCTGGTACGCGGCGCAGCCGAAGGCATCGGCCTGGAATACTCGGCAGGCCTGGGGCGTATCACCCAGGGCCTGGTGATCATCATCAGCATCTCGGTGGCCATCAGCCAGCTGGAGGTGAAAACCGACCTGCTGAACCATGTGATCGTGATCGGGCTGATTACCGTTGGTCTGGCCGTTGCGTTGGCAATGGGCCTGGGCAGCCGCGAAATCGCCGGGCAGATCCTGGCCGGCATCTACGTGCGCGAGCTGTACCAGGTGGGCCAGCAGGTGCGGATTGGCGAGGTCGAAGGGCATATCGAGGAGATCGGTACGGTCAAGACGACGCTGCTGACCGATGATGGCGAACTGGTATCGCTGTCCAATCGTGAGCTGCTTGAACAGCGAGTCAATAGCCGCTAACCGCACAAAGCTGTTAATGTATGCCGCCGCGAAAATCGACCCACGGGGTCGCGCGGCGACATTGACCTGACTGTCGGCCAGATCCGTTTTGAATAAAGTTCATTCGCCGCCCATGCGTTATGACCCCCGCGAGCTCACCGACGAAGAGTTGGTGGCGCGTTCGCATGAGGAGCTGTACCACGTTACCCGCGCCTATGAAGAGCTCATGCGGCGCTACCAACGGACCCTGTTCAACGTCTGTGCGCGTTATCTGGGGAACGACCGTGACGCGGACGATGTCTGTCAGGAAGTCATGTTGAAAGTGCTGTACGGGCTGAAGAACTTCGAGGGTAAGTCCAAGTTCAAGACCTGGCTCTACAGCATCACCTACAACGAATGCATTACCCAGTACCGCAAGGAGCGCCGTAAACGTCGGTTGATGGATGCCTTGAGTCTGGACCCTGTTGAAGAGGCGTCCGAAGACAAGGCTCCAAAGCCGGAAGAAAAAGGCGGGCTGGACAAGTGGCTGGTGCATGTGAACCCGATTGACCGGGAAATCCTGGTGCTGCGTTTTGTCGCAGAGCTGGAGTTTCAGGAAATTGCCGACATCATGCACATGGGCCTGAGCGCGACAAAAATGCGCTACAAGCGCGCGCTAGACAAGCTTCGGGAGAAATTTGCCGGCCTCGATGAAACTTAGTGGCGTGCAAATATCTCTAACGAACCGGCGAGTTCTGCTAGACTTGCCGTCGAGTTGTCCCCCTTGTTTGTGGTGGGACTGCTTAACTATCACCAGATGGGGATTTAACGGATGAAATTGAAAAACACCTTGGGCTTGGCCATTGGCTCGCTCGTCGCTGCTACTTCGTTCGGCGTTCTGGCTCAAGGCCAAGGCGCTGTGGAAATCGAAGGCAACGTTACCAAGCAGTACTACGACAGCGAACGTAACTTCAAGAACGACGGCACCAATCCTGGTGTTCGCCTGGGCTACTTCCTGACCGACGACGTTTCCCTGGACCTCGGCTACAACGAGACCCACAACGCTCGTGGTGAAGTCTTCAACAAAGACATCAAAGGTTCCAAGGCCAAGCTCGACGCCACCTACCACTTCGGTACCGTGGGCGACGCTCTGCGTCCGTACGTTTCCGCCGGTTTCGCTCACGAGAGCCTGGGCCAGGCCACTCGTAGCGGCCGCGACCACTCCACCTTCGCCAACGTTGGCGCTGGCGCCAAGTGGTACATCACCGACATGTTCTTCGCCCGTGCTGGCGTAGAAGCCATGTACAACATCGACAACGGCAACACCGAGTGGGGCCCGACCGTTGGTGTTGGTCTGAACTTCGGCGGTAGCCCGAAGCAAGCTGAAGTCGCTCCGGCTCCAGTTGCCGAAGTGTGCTCCGACTCCGACAACGACGGCGTTTGCGACAACGTCGACAAGTGCCCAGACACCCCAGCCAACGTTACCGTTGACGCTGATGGCTGCCCGGCAGTTGCCGAAGTCGTTCGCGTTGAGCTGGACGTCAAGTTCGACTTCGACAAGTCGGTCGTCAAGCCAAACAGCTACGGCGACATCAAGAACCTGGCTGACTTCATGAAGCAGTACCCACAGACCACCACCACCGTGGAAGGTCACACTGACTCCGTCGGCCCAGACGCTTACAACCAGAAGCTGTCCGAGCGTCGTGCCAACGCTGTCAAGCAGGTCCTGACCCAGCAGTACGGCGTGGAATCCAGCCGTGTTGACTCGGTTGGCTACGGCGAAACCCGTCCGGTTGCCGACAACGCCACCGAAGAAGGCCGCGCTGTCAACCGTCGCGTTGAAGCTCAGGTAGAAGCCCAGGCCAAGTAATTGGTTTGAAGCTTCATGAAAAACCCGGCCTCGGCCGGGTTTTTCTTTGCCTGGGATTTGTGTGGTGTGTGCCGGCCCTTTCGCGGGTAAACCCGCTCCCACAGGTTCGCCGCACCCTTCAGGTCATGCACAATCCCTGTGGGAGCGGGTTTACCCGCGAAAGGGCCGGCGCAGGCAGCGCATCATCCAGCAATTGCCACCAATTCCTGAACCACCTGTTCCCCAACCACCTCCCCAATCACCAAAATCGCCGGGCTACGCAAGCCAAACCCCCGCGCATCCTCGACCATCCCCCGCACATCGCTCCTGCACTCCCGCTGCTGCGGCAACGAGGCATTTTCGATCATCGCCACCGGCGTCGCCGGTGCCATGCCCCCGTCCAGCAACCCTTGGCGCACCTGCTCCAGCCTGGCCACGCCCATGTACACCACCAGCGTCGTCCCGCCCTGGGCCAAGGCCGCCCAGTTCAGTTCGCTGTCGTCCTGGGTATGTGCCGTGACCAGCGTCACGCCCCGGCTCACACCCCGTGAGGTCAGGGAAATCCCGCATTGCGTGGCGCCAGCCAGGCCGGCGGTGATGCCGTTGACCACTTCCACCTCGATGCCATGCCCCTGCAGCCACAGCGCCTCTTCACCACCACGGCCGAAGATGCACGGGTCGCCGCCCTTGAGCCGGACCACGCAGCGTCCTTGCCGCGCATGGCGCAGCATCAGGCGCTGGATGAATGCCTGCGGCGTGGAGCGGCAGCCGCCGCGCTTGCCCACGGCAATCACCCGGGCCTGCGGGCAATGCTCCAGCACCGCCGGGTTGACCAGGTCGTCGATCATCACCACAGCGGCTTGCTGCAATGCGCGTACAGCCTTGAGGGTGAGCAGTTCGGGGTCGCCAGGACCAGCACCAACCAGCCAGACTTTCGCATTCATCAGGGTTTCCTCATCGGCAAGGTGCGTTCAGCCCTTGAGCAGGGTGAGCAGCAATATCAGGTTGAACAGCAAGGACAGCAGGGCCAGGGTGCGCCAGACCTTCAACGGTTCGCGCTCCAGCAACGGCCGTGGCCGGCTGGGCAGTTCCTGGTGGTCGCCACGCTCGAGCAGCAGCAACCAGTGTTCGGCGGTTTCGAAGCGCTGCGCCGGGTCCGCTGCCAGTGCCTGGTGCAGGTTGTGCTGCAGCCATTCCGGCAGGTCGGGGCGGTAGCGCGCGGCGTTGACCGGCTGGCCGAAGCGCGGGCGCTGGAAAGCCTCCACTTCGCCGTAGGGGTAATGCCCGGTCAGCAGGTGATACAGCGTCACGCCCACGGCATACAGGTCCTGGCGTGGGCTGGGCGGCTGGCCGTCGAACGCTTCCGGGGCAATGTATGACGGCGTGCCCGGCAACTCGTGCAGCGGGTCTTCGGACAGCCCCGGGCAGTAGGCCAGGCCGAAGTCCAGCAGGCGCAGCTGGCCATCGCTGCCCAGGTGCAGGTTCTCTGGCTTGATGTCGCGGTGCAGCAGGTTGCGCCGGTGCAGTACGCCGACCGCTTGCAGCAGCTGCCGGGCCAGCTCCAGCCACTGCGGCATGGGTAGCGGGCCGTGCTCGGCCAGCAGCGCTGCCAGGCTCTGGCCGGGGTATTCGCGCATCACGTAGTACAGGTGCTGGCGCTGGCTGGCGGTGTGCAGTTCGGGGAAGTGCCGGCCAGCGACCCGGCGCAGAAACCATTCTTCCAGCAACAGCCCTTGCGCCGCGCCGGGCTCCTGCTCGCGTGCGGCGGGCAGGGTCTTCAGCAGCCAGGCTTGGCCCTGGGCATCGCGCACCCGGTACAGCAGCGACTGGCGGCTTTGCGAAAGCAGCTTTTCGGCTTGCCAGCCATCGATTACCTGGCCTTCACGCAGCGGGCCGGGCACTGGCCATTGCTGCAGTTGCGCCAAGGTGTCGCCCAGGTTGGCCGTGCCCAGTTGCTCGACCTGCACCAGCAAGGCACTGGCGTTGTCCTGGCTGCCGTTCAGGTGCGCGCTGGCGACCAGGGTGTCGACGGCCAGTTGCAGGTCGGGTTGCTCGCGCAGCACCGCCTGGATGTGCTGGTCGCCCAGGCTGGCCCATACGCCATCGCTCAACAGCAGGAAGCTCTCGCCCGGCTGCAGCTCACCTTCCAGATAATCCACCAGCAGGTGCTGGTCCAGGCCCAGCGCGCGTTTCAGCACATGCTGCATGCCTGGCTGGTCCCATACATGGTCTTCGCTCAGGCATTGCAGGCGCCCAGCGTGCCAGCGGTACACGCGGCAGTCACCCACGTGGGCCAGGGTAAAGCGCCGGCCACGCAGCACCAGCGCGCTGAGGGTGGTCAGCAGTGGCTGGCCACTGCCTTGGGCGCGCAACCAGCGGTTCTGCGCCAGCAGCAGGCGGTCGAGTGCCTGGGCCACGCTCCAGGTCGCGGGGGTGGCGTAGTAGTCCAGGGCCAGCGCCTGCAGGCTGGCGCGGGCTGCCAGGCCGCCATCGGCACATTGGCTGACGCCGTCGGCGAGGGCGAACAGGTAGCCTTTGCTGGCGGCCAGCTCCGGCGCCGGGGTAACCAGGCGCAGGGCGTCCTGGTTTTCCTCGCGCGGCCCGGTGGCGCTGGCCTGGGCAAAGTTCAGTTGCAGGCTCATGGCTGTGCCTCAGACCCGCGCCGCGGTAACCGCAGCCGAGCCCCAGGTGGTGCGCCAGCGCTGTTTCACGCCGTGCAGGCCGAACCAGGCCAGCAAGCCCAGGCTGGCGAACAGCCACAGCCCCAGCTGGTAGTCACCGGTGTGCTGCTTGATGGTGCCAAGCCCGGCGGCCAGCAGGAAGCCTCCGATGCCGCCGGCCATGCCGATCAGCCCGGTCATCACGCCGATCTCCTGACGGAAGCGTTGCGGTACCAGCTGGAACACCGCGCCATTGCCGGCCCCCAGGCCGAGCATGGCGCTGACGAACAGGGCCAGTGCGGCGGCGGCGCTAGGCAGGTTGAAGCCGACTGCAGCGATGCAGATGGCCGCCACACTGTACATGCCCAGCAGGGTGCGAATGCCGCCGAAGCGGTCGGCCAGAGCGCCGCCGAGCGGGCGCATCAGGCTGCCGGCGAACACGCAGGCAGCGGTGTAGTAGCCAGCGGTGACCGGGCTCAGGCCATACTGATCGCTGAAATAGCCGGGCAGGGCGCTGGCCAGGCCGATGAAGCCGCCGAAGGTGACGCTGTAGAAGAACATGAACCACCAGCTGTCACGGTCACCCAGGGCCTTGAGGTAGTCGGCCATGGCTTTTGGCTTGGGCCGCTGCGGAGCATTGCGTGCCAGCAGGGCGAACACCAACAGCGCCAGCGACAGCGGGACCAGCGCGAAGCCGAACACATTGTTCCAGCCAAAGCCCGCAGCCAGCGCCGGGGCCAGCAGGGCGGCGAACACCGTGCCGGAGTTGCCGGCACCGGCAATGCCCATGGCTTTGCCTTGGTGCTGTGGCGGGTACCACTGCGAGGCCAGCGGCAGTGACACGGCGAACGAGGCACCGGCAAAGCCGAGGAACACGCCCAGCAGCAGCGCTTGTTCATAGCTGTGCACGCCCAGGTGCCAGGCAGCGGCGAGGGCGATGATGACCACCACCTGGCCGATCAGCCCTGCGGTCTTGGGCGAAAGGCGGTCGACCAGCACGCCCATGGCAAAGCGCAGGATCGCCCCGGCCAGGATCGGCGTGGCCACCATCAGGCCCCGTTGTTGTGCACTCAGCTGCAGATCGGCGGCAATCTGCACCGCCAGTGGGCCAAGCAGGTACCAGACCATGAAGCTGAGGTCGAAGTACAGGAACGCGGCGAACAGCGTGGGCACATGCCCGGATTTCCAGAAGCTGGTACTCATCGAACACCTCACTCGGCAATGCAACGGAACGAAAAAGACGCCGCTACCCGCTCCACGTGGGTGGAGGGGAGAGCGACGTCTTTGTCGGGATCAAGTGGGCAACCGCCGTTGGCTACCGGTGATATTTGTTCAGCAAGAGATGGGCCAACTCTGAGAAGTTGCAGTCCCCTTGTAGGAGCGGCCTTGTGTCGCGATGGGCTGCGCAGCAGCCCCAGGATCTCAGCTTCGCGGCAGAGATTGCCGGGGCTGCTGCGCAGCCCATCGCGACACAAGGCCGCTCCTACAGGGACCGCGTGAAGCAGGTTGCTAGCCCAGCATCTCGTGCATGGCAATGATCTGCTCGGCCACCTGAATCAGCTTCTGCTGCCGGCTCATGGCCTGGCGGCGCATCAGGGTGTAAGCCTGTTCTTCGTTGCAGTCCTTCATCTTCATCAGCAAACCCTTGGCCTGCTCGATGCGCTTGCGCTCGGCCAGTTGCTGGTCGCGCGCAAGCAGCTGCGCCTTCAGCGCCTGGTCGCTTTCGAAGCGGGCCATGGCCACGTCCAGGATCGGTTGCAGCCGCGCGGCATGAATGCCTTCGACGATGTAGGCGCTGACCCCTGCCTGGATCGCCTGGCGCATCACCCCAGGGTCGTGCTCGTCGGTGAACAGCACGATCGGCCGCGGCTGGTCACGACTGACCAGGACCACCTGTTCCATCACATCGCGGTCCGGTGAGTCGGTATCGATCAGCACCACGTCCGGGCGCACCGTTTCGACGCAGGCGGGCAGGTCGATGGTCAGGTCCGGGGCTTCGATGACCTCGAAGCCGGCCTCGCTCAAGGCCGCCTTGAGGCGGCCGAGTTTGCTCTGGGTGTCGTCGATCAGCAGGATGCGCAACATGAATGGTCCCCCTCACGCGCCGACACGGGCATCAGGCAGGTCGCCCAGTGCATGCAGGCTGAAACTGCGGGCATAACCGTAGGGGTCACTGCCGTCCCAGCGGCTGCCATCGATCAGCAGGCTGCTGCGCATCGGCTGCTCGGGGCAGGCCACGCCGAGGCTTTGTGCCGCCTCGCCATACAGTGCCAGCTGCTGGACCTGGCGGGCCACGCCGAGGTAGTCGGGGTCGTCGCGCAGCAGGCCCCAGCGGCGGAACTGGGTCATGAACCACATGCCGTCGGACAGGTACGGCAGGTTGGCCCGGCCATGATCGTGCAGGCGCAGGGCGTGCGGGTCTTGCCAGTGGTTGCCCAGGCCGTCGTGGTAGCTGCCGAGCAGGCGTGGTTCGATACTTGCCAGCGGGGTGGCCAGGTAGGCGCTGCCGCTGAGCAGTTGCGCAGTGCTGCGGCGGTTCTCCGGGCTTTGCTCGATGAAGCGGCTGGCAGCGAGGACCGCCTTGATCAGCGCGCGGGCGCTGTTGGGGTATTGCTCGGCAAAGGCGCGGGCGCAGGCCAGGACCTTTTCCGGGTGGTCCGGCCAGATCGACTGGCTGGTGGCCAGGGTGAAGCCCTGGCCCGTGGCTACGGCATCGGCAGCCCAGGGTTCGCCCACGCAGAAGCCGTCGATGCGCCCGGCCTGGATATGCGCGGCCATCTGCGCTGGTGGTACCACCACGCTGTCGACGTCGCGCAATGGGTGGATGCCCTGGCTGGCCAGCCAGTAATACAGCCACATGGCGTGGGTGCCGGTGGGGAAGGTCTGGGCGAAGGTGAGGCGTGCGCCATGCTGGTGCACCAGGCGCGCCAATGCTTCAGGGTTGGTCACGCCTTTGCGCTGCAGGGCCGGGGACAGGTTTATGGCCTGGGCGTTCTGGTTCAGCCCCATGAGCACGGCCATGGCGCTGGCCGGTACACCGCCGATGCCCAGGTGCACGGCGTACACCAGGCCATACAGGCAGTGCGCGGCATCCAGCTCGCCGCTGACCAGCTTGTCGCGCAGCCCGGCCCAGGAGCCCTGGCGCTTGAGGTTGAGGGTAAGGCCGTGCTGCTGGGCGAAGCCCTGGGTGGCGGCGACTACCACCGAGGCGCAGTCGGTCAGGGCCATGTAGCCGATGTTCAGGCTGGGCTTTTCCGGCGCGTCGCTGCCGTTGACCCAGGCCAGGGGCGTTGCTCGGGGTACAGTGTTCACAAGGTTCCTCGCCCGTACTGATAAGGCTGTGGGCTTTTCCGGTGCAACCGATGTGCCATCTGGCAGCCTCCCTGTGGAGCAACTGCCTTGTGCCGCCTGCATTGGCCTCATCGCCGGCAAGCCAGCTCCCACAGATACAGCACAGGTCAGCCCTTGTGTTGTTCCTGTGGGAGCTGGCTTGCCGGCGATGGGCTGCGCAGCAGCCCCACGATTTGCTGTCATGCCGGCCTCGCGCTGGCTATAATCGCCCCCTCATTCACCCCGAGCCTTGCCCGCCCATGTATACCCTGGCCCGCCAGCTGCTGTTCAAGCTTTCCCCGGAAACCTCCCACGACCTGTCCCTGGACCTGATCGGCGCCGGTGGCCGTCTTGGCCTCAACGGCATGCTGTGCAAGCAGCCGGCGGCTTTGCCGGTTACGGTCATGGGCTTGAACTTCGCCAACCCGGTGGGCCTGGCGGCCGGCCTGGACAAGAACGGCGCGGCCATCGACGGTTTCGCCCAGCTGGGCTTCGGCTTCGTCGAAATCGGCACCGTCACCCCGCGCCCACAGCCGGGCAACCCCAAGCCGCGGCTGTTCCGCCTGCCGGAGGCAACGGCCATCATCAACCGCATGGGTTTCAACAACCTGGGCGTTGATCACCTGCTCGGCCGGGTGCGGGCTGCGCGTTACAACGGCGTGCTGGGCATCAACATCGGCAAGAATTTCGACACCCCGGTGGAGCGTGCCGTCGATGACTACCTGATCTGCCTGGACAAGGTGTACACCGACGCCAGTTACATCACGGTCAACGTCAGTTCGCCAAACACCCCGGGCCTGCGCAGCCTGCAGTTCGGCGATTCGCTCAAGCAGCTGCTCGATGCCCTGGCCGAGCGCCGCGAGCAACTGGCCGGCACGCATGGCAAGCGCGTACCTCTGGCAATCAAGATTGCCCCGGACATGCGCGACGAAGAAACCACCCTGGTGGCCGCCGCGCTGATGGAGTCGGGCATGGATGCGGTGATCGCCACCAACACCACGCTGGGGCGTGAAGGTGTCGAAGGGTTGCCGTACGGTGGCGAGGCGGGCGGCCTGTCGGGCGCGCCGGTGCTGGAGAAGAGCACCCATATCGTCAAGGTGCTGGCGGGCGAGCTGGGCGGCAAGCTGCCGATCATTGCCGCTGGCGGCATTACCGAAGGCCGCCATGCCGCCGAGAAGATCGCTGCCGGGGCGAGCCTGGTGCAGATTTATTCGGGCTTCATTTACAGAGGGCCAGCGTTGATTCGCGAGGCGGTGGACGCTATCGCTGCGATGCCGCGGTGACCTGGCCGTCCCATTCGCGGGCGAGCCCGCGAAGAAGCCAGCGCGGATATGGATTCGAAGTCATAAAAAAGGGCCCCATCAAGGGGCCCCTGGGCCTTCGCCCGCCGCCCGGATAGGGCGTGCATGGTAAATCGAATTCAGTGTCCTCGTTCAGCCAACGGCGTGATTTTCGTTGAGTCTATGGATGCCAGCGGTGCCAGTCATTCCGTCCCAGTTATCACCGCGACCTTCACGCCAGCCGTTGATCCAGGCTTGGCGAACAGAAGGAAGATTGAAGGGGCAAAGTTCGCGGGATTTGCCGGTGACCCCGTATTGGTAGCCACGTGAATATGCTCTTTCCAACGGATCACGCTTAAGTCTTCTCATAGGGTGTTGCCCTCACTTGTTGACTGTAATGTCCCGTCGGCCTCTCCGAGGCCGGGCAGAGTCTTTCTGCCGGTGTGCGCTCGCTGCCGGCGTGGCGAGCTGAAAGTGCCACCTCGTTGCGAAGTGGCCTGAGACCAGTTCTATCGAATGCGAGTCACCGTGTGAATGATCGATTTGTCATAAGCACGTAACCTTTCCAAGGGTGAGGGGATAAGTAAATAAATGCGACTCAACCTTGTTTAGCGTTGAGGCCGCTATGATCAGGCTTTGCCGATCATTGACGTCATTTCGCCAGCGTTTCTCGCGGATGACAGAAATAATTTGAAATGCGACGAAGGGTCACATCGGCCCCGGTATCGCCAGAATTTTTCGTACTGCCTGATGATCTAAGCTGTCTTTGCCACTGGGCCAAGCACAGATCGGTCAGGCGGCCCGGCCTTTCACCGCGCGCGCGCGTGCCGGGAAAGGCCACCCGCACGCCTGCTGGAAAGGTGTGCGGGCAAACATCGCGGGGCGATGCGTCGCCCCGTCAGTCAAATAGCCCAAGGCGCTGGATTACTCATGTCGGACCGTTTCGAACTTTACCTCACCTGCCCCAAAGGCCTGGAAGGCCTGCTTGCCGAAGAGGCGCGGGGCCTCGGCCTGGATGACGTGCGCGAGCACACCTCGGCCATTCGCGGCGCCGCCGACATGGAAACCGCCTACCGCCTGTGCCTGTGGTCACGTCTGGCCAACCGGGTGCTCCTGGTACTCAAGCGCTTCTCCATGAAGAACGCCGACGACCTCTACGACGGTGTGCATGCGGTCGACTGGGCCGATCACCTGGCAGCCGATGGCACCCTGGCGGTGGAGTTCAGCGGCCATGGCTCGGGCATCGACAACACTCACTTCGGTGCGCTGAAGGTCAAGGACGCGATCGTCGACAAGCTGCGCAACCGCGAAGGCCTGCGCCCGTCGGTGGAAAAGATCGACCCTGATGTGCGCGTGCACCTGCGCCTGGACCGTGGCGAAGCCATTCTCTCCCTCGACCTTTCCGGGCACAGCCTGCACCAGCGTGGCTACCGCCTGCAGCAAGGTGCCGCGCCGCTGAAGGAAAACCTGGCGGCGGCGGTGCTGATCCGCGCCGGCTGGCCGCGCATTGCCGCCGAAGGTGGCGCGCTGGCCGACCCGATGTGCGGTGTGGGTACCTTCCTGGTCGAAGCGGCGATGATCGCCGCCGATATCGCGCCCAACCTCAAGCGTGAACGCTGGGGCTTCAGTGCCTGGCTCGGCCATGTACCGGCGTTGTGGCGCAAGGTGCATGACGAGGCGCAGGCGCGGGCACAGGTCGGCCTGGCCAAGCCACCACTGTGGATCCGTGGCTACGAGGCCGACCCGCGGCTGATCCAGCCAGGCCGCAACAACGTCGAGCGTGCCGGCCTGGGCGACTGGGTGAAGATCTACCAGGGCGAAGTCAGCACCTTCGAGCCGCGCCCGGACCAGAACCAGAAAGGCCTGGTCATCAGCAACCCGCCCTATGGCGAGCGCCTGGGTGACGAAGCCAGCCTGCTGTACCTCTACCAGAACCTCGGCGAGCGCCTGCGCCAGGCCTGCATGGGCTGGGAGGCGGCGGTATTCACTGGCGCGCCGCAGTTGGGCAAGCGCATGGGCATTCGCAGCCACAAGCAGTACGCGTTCTGGAACGGCGCCTTGCCGTGCAAGCTGCTGCTGTTCAAGGTGCAGCCCGACCAGTTCGTTACCGGCGAGCGCCGCGAGGCGCAGCCTGAAGGCGCGGAAAGCCGCCAGCAGGCAGCACCGGCCAGCGAGCCGGCGCGCCTGTCGGAAGGGGCGCAGATGTTCGCCAACCGCCTGCAGAAAAACCTCAAGCAACTGGGCAAGTGGGCCCGCCGCGAGCAGGTCGATTGCTACCGCCTGTACGATGCCGACATGCCCGAGTACGCCTTGGCGGTCGACCTGTACCAGGATTGGGTGCACGTGCAGGAATACGCCGCGCCACGTTCGGTCGACCCGGACAAGGCCCAGGCACGCCTGCTCGACGCGCTGGCAGCCATCCCGCAGGCCCTGGGCATTTCGCCGCAGCGTGTGGTGCTCAAGCGTCGCGAGCGGCAGAGCGGCACGCGCCAGTACGAGCGCCAGGCAACCGAAGGCCGCTTCCAGGAAGTGAACGAAGGCGGCGTCAAGCTGCTGGTCAACCTCACCGACTACCTCGACACCGGCCTGTTCCTCGACCATCGCCCGATGCGCATGCGCATCCAGCGCGAAGCAGCCGGCAAGCGCTTCCTCAACCTGTTCTGCTACACCGCCACGGCCACCGCGCATGCGGCCAAGGGCGGCGCGCGCAGCACCACCAGCGTCGACCTGTCGAAAACCTACCTGGACTGGGCGCGGCGCAACCTGGCGCTCAATGGCTTCTCCGAGCGCAACCGCCTGGAGCAGGGCGATGTGATGGCCTGGCTGGAGGGCAACCGCGACAGCTACGACCTGATCTTCATCGACCCGCCAACCTTCTCCAACTCCAAGCGCATGGAAGGCGTGTTCGACGTGCAGCGTGACCACGTGCAGCTGCTGGACCTGGCCATGGCCCGCCTGGCGCCGGGTGGCGTGCTGTATTTCTCCAACAACTTCCGCAAGTTCCAGCTGGACGAGCACCTGATGGCGCGTTACGCGGTGGAGGAAATCACGGCCCAGACCCTGGACCCGGACTTCGCCCGCAATAACCGTATCCATCGCGCCTGGCGTCTGCAGCTTCGTTGAGGCGACGAGGTACATTGCGCGGCTAATGGCCAATAGCTATAACTGAGGGCAGGGCAAGATAATCCGCAGGACGCTGACGTGACGAGATGGGTGTATGTCAAAGGGTGGCGTGCGTGCGCGGTTGCTTGGCCTGTGCACAGAGGCGGTGTCCGCCTGGGCGGTGGCCCTGGTCGCCCTGGTCGTGGGCGGCCTGTTGACGGCCGTCCTGGCGTTAGCCACGCAAACCTTCTACAAGCAGCAGCTGCGCCAGCGCTTCGAGCTGCTGGCCAGCGAGCGTTTCAGCCGTATCGCCGAGCGGTTTGACGAACAGCAGCAGCGCCTTGACGGGCTGCGGCGGTTTTTCAGCTTTTCCAACGAAATCACCCCACACGAGTTCGACGGCTACGCCAGGCCATTGCTGCAGCGGACCCTGGCCTACGCCTGGGCGCCGCGTGTCGAGGCCGCGCAACGCGCCGAATTCGAGCGCCAGGCCAGTGCGCATTCCGGCCCGGGCTATGTGATCCGCGACCAGGATGAGCAAGGCCAGTGGCGGCCATCCCCCCAGCGCGACCATTACTTCCCGGTGCTCTATACCCAGTCGGGTGAATTGCCCGGGTTGCCCTATGGGCTGGACCTCGCCGGCCAGGAAGTGCCCCTGGCGGCACTGGCGCGGGCGCTGGGACCGGGCAGCATGGCGGTGTCCGAGCCACTGCCCATGTTCGATACCAGCTCGGATGCGCGTGGCCTGCTGATGGTGGCGCCGGTGTTTTCCGATGCCAACCCCCGCGGCGCGGCAGTGGGCTATGTGATGGCCTTGCTGAGCATGCGTGAGCTGGTCAGTGACGGGCGCCCGGTTTCGGCAGACGATAACCTGGTGGTGCGTATCGTCGACCCCACCGGGCTGCATGGCCCCGAGGTGATGTTCGATTCGCAGAACCCGGTCGCACCCCTGCCGCTGGCCACCAACCAGCTGTTGCACCTGGCTGACCACCACTTCCAGCTGAGTATCCGGCCGAGTCTGGCCTTCGTGCGTGCCAACCGTTCCTCCGCGGTGCTGGCGGTGAGCCTGCTGGGCGGCTTGTTGAGCCTGCTGCTCAGTGTCTTGCTCTACAGCTTGTTCAGCCAGCGCCAGCGCGCCTTGGCCCTGGTCGAGCAGCGCACCGCCGAGTTGCGGGTCAGCGAGCAATCCCTGCGTGGCACCCACAACCAGCTGCGCAGCGTGCTGGATGCCGCAACCCAGGTGGCGATCATCGCCACCAACCTCAAGGGTGTGGTCAGCACCTTCAACGCCGGCGCCGAGCGCATGCTCGGTTACCCCGCCAGTGAGGCGATCGGCCAGCTGCGCCTGGAAGACCTGGTGCTACCCGAGGAGTTGAGCCTGCGTGCCCATGCCTTGAGCCTGCGTTACGGCCGGCCGATTGAAGGTGGCCAGGCCATGTTCGCCGAAACGGTGCAGGAGCATGGCGCCGAGCCGGGGGAATGGACCTTGCTGCGCGCCGATGGCAGCCAACTGGTGGCCAACATGCTGGTCACCGCCATGCTCGATGAACAGGGGTTGTGGATCGGTTACCTGGCGATCTGCATCGATGTCACTGAACGGCGGCGGGTGCATGAGGCGCTGGCAGCGCGTGACCGCCTTCTGGAAAAGCTCAGTGCCGAGGTACCGGGCGGCATCTACCAGTACCGCCTGGATGGCAACGGCCATTCCTGTTTTCCGTACGCCAGCATGGGCCTGTACGACATCTACGAAGTCGACCTGCAGCAGTTGCGCGAGGATGCAACGGCGGTGTTCGAGCGCATCCACCCGGATGACCTGGAGCGCGTGCGCCGCTCGGTGCGTTACTCGGCCGAACACCTGTCGCCCTGGCGCGAGGAATACCGGGTCTGCCTGCCGCGTGCCGGGCTGCGCTGGGTGCGTGGCGAGGCGACACCGGAGGTGGGCGAGCAGGGCTGCACCTTGTGGCATGGCTACCTGACCGACATCTCCGACCTCAAGGGCGTGGAGGAAGAGTTGCGTGCGCTGTCGGTGACCGACTCGCTGACCGGCATCCATAACCGCCGTTACTTCCAGGAGCGGCTCAAGCTCGAACTGGAACGGGCCCAGCGCGATGGCCAGGCACTGGCGGTGATCATGCTCGATATCGATCACTTCAAGCGCATCAACGACCATTTCGGGCATGCCGTCGGCGACCGCGTGCTGCGCAGCCTGTGCCTGCGTATCGGCCAGCGTTTGCGGCGTACCGATGTGTTCTGCCGGCTGGGCGGCGAGGAATTCATGGTGCTGTGCCCGGGCAGCGATGCAGAGCAGGCGCGGCTGTTGGCGCTGGAGCTGTGGCAAGGAGTGCGCAATGTGCCGGTGGAAGGCGTGGGCAGGGTGACCGCGAGTTTTGGTGTGGCGGGCTGGCGACCGGGGGAAGGGGCCGATGCCTTGCTGTTGCGGGCTGATGCAGGCGTGTATGCGGCCAAGCAGGCCGGGCGGGACCGGGTGGAGGGGGAGTTGGCCTGACAGCGTTCAGTTGCCAATGCCGGCCCTTTCGCGGCTAAAGCCGCTCCCACAGGGACATCACAGGTCTTGAACCCTGCACTGTACATAGGAGCGGCTTTAGCCGCGAAGAGGCCGGTACCGGTTAACGATCAGTTGGCCGCTGTGCTGCCGGCCAGTTTCGGCTGGCGGTAAAGGTCCAGCAGCACCTGGTCGAGCACCTGCGAGGCGCCCCACGGTTTCGGATCGTTGAGGATCGCCGCCACCGCCCAGGTATGGCCGTTGCTGTCGCGGCTGAAGCCGGCAATTGCCCGCACGGTGTTCAGCGTGCCGGTCTTGATGTGCCCTTCGCCGGTCATGGCGGTGCGCTTCAGGCGCTTGCGCATGGTGCCGTCCATACCCACCAGCGGCATCGAGCTCATGAACTCGGCGGCATAGGGGCTCTTCCAGGCGGCCTGCAGCATCGCGGCCATCTCCCGGGTGCTGACCCGTTCGGCACGCGACAGGCCGGAGCCGTTTTCCATCACCAGGTGCGGCGCGGTAATGCCTTTCTTCGCCAACCACTGGCGCACCACGCGCTGGGCGGCGCGGGCGTCGTCACCGTCGGCATCGGTGCGGAACTGCGCGCCAAGGCTAAGGAATAGCTGCTGGGCCATGGTGTTGTTGCTGTACTTGTTGATGTCGCGGATCACTTCCACCAGGTCTGGTGAGAAGGCGCGGGCCAGCAGGCGAGCGCCCTTGGGCACGTTCTCGAAGCGGTCGCCACCCTGGATGCTGCCACCCAGCTCGTTCCAGATCGCGCGCACGGCACCGGCGGCGTAGGTTTGGTGGTCGAGCAGCGACAGGTAGGTCTGCGAGTTGCAGCCGTCACCCAGCTGGCCGCTGACCGTTACGCTGATGCCATCGGCCTGCTGCACCGGGTTGTAGCGCACATCACCCGAGCACTGTTTGGAGGCTACCGCCTTGACCTGGTTGTCGATGCGGATGCTGGCAATCGGCGGTTCGACCGCGATGGTGACCTTGCCGCCATCGTTGCGGGCCACGAAGCGCAGGGCCTTGAGGTTGACCAGCAGCGAGTCGGGCTTGACCAGGAACGGCTTGTTCACATCGCCGCCGTCGTCGTTGAACTGCGGCAGGTTGGGCTGCACGAAGTGGCTGCGGTCCAGCACCAGGTCGCCGGTGATGGTGCGCACGCCATTGGCGCGCAGGTCACGCATCAGCAGCCACAGCTTCTCCATGTTCAGTTTCGGGTCGCCGCCACCTTTGAGGTACAGGTTGCCGTTGAGTACACCGTTGCTCAGGGTGCCATCGGTGTAGAACTCGGTTTTCCACTGGAAGGTCGGGCCGAGCAGTTCGAGGGCGGCGTAGGTGGTGACCAGTTTCATGGTCGAGGCCGGGTTGACCGAGACATCGGCATTGAACACGGTCGGTGTGCCGGGGCCGTCCAGCGGCAGCATCACCAGCGACAGGGCAGAATCCTGCAGCTTGTTGGCTTTGAGGGCCTGCTGCACTTTGGCAGGCAGCGTGGTGTTGACGGCGGCGGCCTGGCTGGGCAAGGCGAGTGGCAACAGCAGGCCGGCAAGAACGAGGGGACGAAGCGTTTTGATCATGATCGATAAATACCCTACGGCGAGGGAAAAGGGCATTGGGGCTGTAAGGGATGATGGCCCCAGGGTGAAAGAATACGCATTATGCCCCAAGCGCAGCGACGATGCGCCACGTTCGACGGAAAAGCACCCCCAATAAAAAAGGCCACCCCTTGGGGTGGCCTTTTCAGCGATCGAGCCGGGCCGGTATTACTCGGCCTTGTTGATCGGCTTTTCCGGGTACCAGGCGTCCAGCAGCGGGCTGACTTCGATCTTGGTCAGTTCGCTACGGCCTTTGAGCCAGGCTTCAACGGCTGCACGCTGTTCTTCGCTGACCGAGCCACGTTTGACCGAGCACACCAGGCCGAAATCGTCACCGCCTACATAGTCCAGGCCGTTGGCGTCCATGGCTTCTGCCAGGAACGCGTCGAGGAAAGCATCGATTGCCTGGTCATCCAGATCTTCCTTGAATTCCAGGTTCAGCTCGAAGCCCAATTCCTGAAACTCGTCGACACACAGCTTCTTGCGCAGACGACGGGAGCGGTTTGTGGCCATGAAACAATCCTCTTAGGTAATAACGCCGCGCAGTCTACCAGTTAACACGCCTGGCTGCCTGCCTGTGTGCAGGTACCTGTGGCCAGTTCCTTGGCCAGGGCACGTTCTACCCGGCACATATGCCGCGCCAGTGCCTGGCGCCGCAGGCGTAACTGGTCGGGAGGCAAGTCGCTTGCCTCCAGGGCTTCGCAGGCTTTCATCAGCGCGGGGGCTTCCAGCATCCGCGCGGCGCTGAGCACCTTGTGCGCCTGTTCGGCAATGGCACCGCTGTCGTGCTGCGGATGCAATGCCATCAAGGTGGCCAGGTCGGCCTGCAGGCTCTGCTGCAACGCCTGCAGGAAGCGCCGGCGGTCGTTCGGGTCATGCCCGACCACTGTGGCCAGGCCGTCCAGGTGGTACAGCTTGCGCCGCGGTTTGTGCTGGCGGCGCGGGCGGATGCCGGCCAGGCGCTGGCTGAGCGTGCCCAGGCTGATGGGCTTGAGCAGGCAGTCGTCCATGCCGGCGCTCAGGCACTTTCGGCGTACCTCCGGCTGTGCGTTGGCGGTGTAGCCGAGAATGGTGCAGCGCGGCCGCTTGCCATGGCGTTCCTCGGTACGCACGGCGGTGGCCAGCTGGTAGCCGTTCATGTGCGGCATGTTGCAGTCGAGCACCAGCACATCGAAGTCGCCCGCCCGCCAGGTGGCCAGGCCTTCGCGACCGTCGCGGGCGCTGGTGTGCTCCAGCCCCAGGTAGCCAAGCTGCTGTGCCATCAGTTGCAGGTTGGCCGGGTGGTCGTCGATCACCAGCACGTTCAGCCGTGGGTCGGGCACATCGAGGTTCTCGATCAGCGGGGCCGGCTGCGCCGCAGCGTCAACCCGCTGCAGCGGCATTTTCAGGCGCACCTGGGTGCCGACATCCTCCAGGCTCTTGATGGTCAGGCTGCCGCCCATCATTTCGCACAGGTTGCGACAGATGGCCAGGCCCAGCCCGGTACCCGCGCGGGCGCTCTGGCTATGCGGGTTGGCCTGGATGAACGGGTTGAACAGGCGTTGCAGGTCGTCGGCATGGATACCGATGCCACTGTCGCGCACTTCCAGCTCCAGCACGGCGGGGGTAGTGCTGCCGTCGTCCACCAGGCCGACGCAGATGCGCACCTGGCCATGCTCGGTGAACTTGATGGCGTTGCTCACCAGGTTGGACAGGACCTGCTTGAAACGCAGGGGGTCGAGCAGGGCATGGCAGCGTGCGGCCGGTGCGATCATCACCTCCAGGGCCAGGCCTTTCTGCCGCGCCTGGCCTTCGAAAATGCGCCCCACCGATTCGACCAGGGCCGCCAGGTCGACGGCCTCCGGGGCGAGGGACAAGTGCCCCGACTCGATGCGCACGATGTCGAGGATATCGCCGATCAGGCCCAGCAGGTCCTTGGCCGAGTGGTGGGCCAGTTCCAGCGCGCAACGGTCTACCCGGCCTTGGTCGGCACGCTTGACTGCCAGTTCGAGCATGCCGATGACCGCATTCATCGGGGTGCGGATTTCGTGGCTGATGGTGGCCAGGAACGTGCTTTTGGCGCGGTTCGCATCGTCGGCCTGCTGCTTGGCCTGGCGCAGCTCCATGACCAGATGGCGGCGCTCGCTGATGTCGATCCAGCCACCGATGATGCCTTGCACCTCACCCAGTGAGTCGCGGTACGGCAGGATCCAGTGGTAGATGGTCATCTCCCGGCCCTGGATCCGTAGTGGCCGGTCCATGATCAGTGGCGAGCCTTCGGCCATCACCTTCAGGTAGTCGGCGTGGATCTGCCGGGTCTGCTCGAAATCGGCGAACAGGCTCCCCTCCAGGTTCTTGCCGATGACCTCTTCGGAGCGGGCCTGCACGGCTTCCAGATAGCTGTAGTTGCAGCTTTGCAGGCGGCCCTCGCGGTCACGCACGTACATGGGGTGGGGCGTGCCGTTGAGCAGGGCGCGCATGAACGCCAACTGGTCGTTCAGCGCCCGTTCGGCGCGTTGCCGCTGGCGAATCTGCAGGCGCAGGCGGGCATTCCACAGCAAGGCCAGCAGCAACAGCACGGCGGTGCCCAGTACCACCTGAATCGCCAGCCGGCGGTAGCCCTGGTCGTTGCCATCCTCGTGCAGGCTGAAGCCGCGCCAGCGGTTGTTGATGACCCCCAGTTCTTCCGGCGAGATGCTCAGCAGCGCCTTGTCGAGGATCGACACCAGCGCCTGTGACGGGGCGCTGGTGGCCATGGCGAAGTTGGCGGGTTCGCTGCCGACGGTAGCCCGGATGACCAGTTCGGGGTTGCCGGCCAGCGCGTGGTTGGCGTCGATCAGGGTGGTGATCACCGCATCGACGGCACCGCTGTTGAGCAACGCCATGGAATAGAACGAACTTTCGGTCTCGACCCAGCCGATTTGCGGATAGTGCCGCGACAGCATGGCGTCCATGGCGCTGTAGCGGGTAATGGCGATGCGATGACCCTGCAGCTGTTCCAGCGAGGTGAAGGGTTGTTTGTCCTTGCGGCTGACCAGCACATAGGCGCTTTCCAGGTAGGGCTGGCTGATTTGCAGGTCGTCTTCGTTCACCCCGCCGGTGGCCAGTGCGGCGATGACATCGGCGCGGCCATCCTTGAGGCGGGCAATCATGTCGGCAAGGCCGCTGGCGCGCTGCACTTCGAAACGCAAGCCGGTGCGCAGGCGAAGGAGCTCGAGCAGGTCGGCGGTGATGCCGCGAAAATGCCCCGAGCCATCGAAATAGGAGACCGGTGCAGCGGTGTCATCGATTGCCACACGCATCACCGGGTGGTCCTTCAGCCATTGTTCTTCGGTGTCGGTCAGTTGCAGCTTGCGGTCGGTCAGCAGCAGGTCGCTACCGGCGCTCCAGCGCTTGAAGATACTGGCGCGTATGGCCGAGGTCTGTCTGTCCAGGGTGGCGTTCACCATCTCCATCAGCACCCTGTCCTCGTGGCGCAGGGCAAAACCGAAGCCGATGGCTTCGTGCTTGCCGAAACTGGCCATGCGCAAGCGCGGCAGGTGGCCGCGATTGAGCTGGTAGTGGGTGGAAATGGTATCGCCGATGAACACGTCGGCCTGGCCGAACGCCACGGCACTCAGGGCCTGGCTGGATGAGCCGAAGGCCAGCAGCTCGGCCTTGGGGTAGGCGCTTTTCACCTCCTGCCGGGGCAGGTAGTGGTAGAGCATGCCCAGGCGCATGCCAGCCAGGCCCATGTCCAGCGCCCGGCTTTCGTCCTCGCGCGTTACCAGCACCGGTTGGTCGATGGCATAGGGGTGCGACAGGGCCAGGCCATCGCTGGCCGCTTCGTAGCCATTGGAGCTGCCAAGCAGGTCGATGTCGCCCTGCCGGAGCGCCTCCACCGCCGCTTGCCGGCTGGTAAAGCGCAGCACTCGCACGGGCAACTGCAGGGCCTTGCCGATCAGGCTCGCGTACTCGGCGGTAAGGCCCTGGTAGTCGCGGCCCCCACTGGTGATGTCGAACGGCGGGTAGTCCGGTGCCGAGGTACCCAGCACCAGTTCCT